>DVFZ01000075.1 GCA_018712945.1 Candidatus Pullichristensenella stercorigallinarum
TATCCCGGCCTCGCCCCGGCCATGTTCATCAGCGTCGAGCGCGTCGCCTATGTGGGCGTGGACGACCCGTTTCTGCGCCTTACCTTTGACAGCCGCATACTCTACCGCCGCGAGGCGCTGCTTCTGGAGGCAGGCGCGTGGGGCGAGGCGCTGCTCGCGCCCGGGCAGCGGCTGCTGGAGATAAAGACGCCCACAGCCATCCCTCTGTGGCTGGCCGGCGCGCTGGACGATTGCCGCGCCTACCCGACCTCCTTTTCCAAATACGGCGGTGCATATTGCAGCGGCAGGCTGGCGGAGAGAGAAGGTGTGGCCTGTGTTTGACGCGCTTTTGTCGCTTACGGACGTGGGCAGCGCGCAGGGTTTTTTGCTGGGGGCGCTCGCGGCCTTCGCCGCCGGGCTGATGATCGCCTTTGCCTATATGTTTCGCAGCGTATACACGCGCGGCTTTGCGGTGACGCTGGCGCTTTTGCCGGTGGTGGTGCAGTCGGTGATCTGCATCGTCAACGGCAACCTGGGCACGGGCGTGGCGGTGATGGGCGCATTCAGCCTGGTGCGCTTCCGCTCCGCGCCCGGCGGGGCGCGGGAAATCTGCAGCGTGTTCCTGGCTATGGCCGCGGGGTTGGCGGCGGGCACGGGCTACCTGGTTCTGGCGCTGGCGCTCGCCGCCGGCGTGAGCCTTTTGAGCGCGCTGCTCCTGCTGGCGCGCTTCGGGGAAATGCCCTCGCGCCACAAGGCGCTGAAGATCACCATTCCTGAAAGCCTCGATTATACCGGCGTTTTTGACGACATCTTCCGCCGTTACACCAGCCGCTGCGAATTGGTGAGCGTGCGCACCACCAACATGGGCAGCCTCTATCGCCTGCAATATCATATATTGATGCGCAGCGGGGCGCACGAAAAGGAATTTATCGACGAGCTGCGCTGCCGCAACGGCAATCTGGAAATTGCCCTCGGGCGCATGGCGGCGGAGCATGAAGAATTGTAGGCGGCAAGGCCGCCTGATTGAAGGAGGCATTATGAAAAAACTGTTTATGACGCTGACGCTCGCCCTGGCGCTGATGCTGTGCGCCTGCGCGCAGGCAGCGGAATGGGAATTTACCGACCGCGACCAGGACGCGAGCTACGATGAAGCGAGCGCCACACGCATCACGCTATCGGACGAGGGCATTGCCATCGACGGCACGGGCGCAACAGCGGACGGCTCCGTCCTGACCATTTCCGCGGAAGGCACATACATCCTCAGCGGCGCGTTGAGCAACGGGCGCATCGTCGTATCCTGCACAGACGGCGAAAAGGTACAGCTCGTGCTCTCGGGCGTGGATATCCACTGCGAGGATTACGCGGCGCTGTATGTGGAAGAGGCGGACAAGGTGTTTGTCACCCTGGCCGAAGGCACGGAAAATACCCTCTCTGACGGCGCGGACTACGCGCTGGAGGATGGAGACAATGTAGACGCGACGGTGTTCAGCCGTGCGGACATCACCTTCAACGGCGCGGGCGCGCTGGCCGTCACCGGCAATTATAACCACGCCATCGTCTCCAAGGACGACCTGGCCGTCACTGGCGGTGCCTATACGATCACCGCCGTGGGGCACGGTCTGAACGGCAAGGACTGCGTGAAGATTTCCGGCGGCACGTTCAGCATCGACGCCGGCAGCGACGGCATACAGTCCGACAACGACGAAGACGCCGGGCGCGGCTACGTCTATATCACCGGCGGCGACTTCGACATTGCCGCCATGGGGGACGGCATACAGGCCGAAACGGAGCTGCGCATCGAGGGCGGCGACTTCGACATCGTCACCGGGGGCGGCAGCGTCAATGACAGCACGCAGAGCGATTGGGGCTTCTGGGGCGGCCGGGAACAGGCAACCGAGGAAACCGCCAGCGCCAAGGGTCTCAAGGCCGGCGTTGCACTGACCATCGCGGGCGGTACGTTCAACATCGACTCCTCGGATGACGCCCTGCACTCCAACGGCGATATGACCATCAGCGGCGGCGCGATTTCCATCGCCTCCGGAGACGATGGCGCGCACGCGGATGAAACGCTGAGCGTTTCCGGCGGCGAGATCGTCATTTCGCAGAGTTACGAGGGCATGGAGGCCGCGAATGTCGGCATCAGCGGCGGCACGATTGATATCGCCTCGTCTGACGATGGGCTCAACACCGCCGGTGGCAACGATTCCTCCGCCCTCGGCGACCGGCCCGGGCGCGGTGCGTTTGACACTGACGACGGCTCTGACCTCGCCATCAGCGGCGGCACGGTCGTCATCGACGCCTCGGGCGACGGCATCGACGCCAACGGCTCGATCTACGTAAGCGGCGGCGAAGTATATGTAAACGGCCCTACCAGCGGCGCGGACGGCGCCATCGACTATGCGGGCGAGGCCGTGATTTCCGGCGGCACGTTCATCGCCGTCGGCCCAAGCGGCATGGCGCAGAACTTTTCGCAGGGCTCCAGCCAATGCGCGGCGCTGATTTCCGCCAGCGGCGCGGCGGGCGAGACAGTAGAAATTTTCAACGCCAACGGCAATGTGCTGCTCTCCTTTACACCGGCCAAGTCGTATTCGTCCATCCTTGTTTCCCTTGAGGCGCTGTCTGTGGGCGAAAGCTATACCGTCAGCATCGGCGGCGAAAACACCGCCACAGTGACGTTGGAAAGTACCATTACCGGTTCCGGCGGCATGGGCGGTATGGGCGGCCGCAACGCCGATGGTTTCGGCGGCGGCATGAACAGAAGATAAGGACGGCTAACCCCGGCATTCCTCATCCACAAAGGGATGGGGAATGCTCGGATTGTCAAAACCACCAGGAGAGCGCGAGAGGGCCAAGCCCTTTCGCATTTTAATCGTACCCGGCGGCGTGTACGCCGGGGGCGGGACGGTTTTTGCGTCGGGAAATCCCATTTCCCAGAGCAAAAATCGTTTCCTTGCAATTTTTGCTTGTGTCGCGCAGCGGCGCGAGCAAAAATTGGAGAGGGTGGTAGTGGCGGGGGAGATACTCCCCCGTCCACCATCTTGTCAAAAATACTTTTTGACAAGATGGACATTCCTCATCCACAAAGGGATGGGGAATGCTTTTTTCTGCGAATCGGGATTCATACAAAAAACGCATGGACGGCCATGAAA
>DVFZ01000076.1 GCA_018712945.1 Candidatus Pullichristensenella stercorigallinarum
GGAGCTTACATAGACGTAAGTGACCGCAGACGGCAAGTGCAGCTGACGCAGGAAGCAAAAATTGCCTCTGATTTCTCTTTGTTCAGGGCAAGTTTCGCGTTTGCAGGCTTTGTCAGCGCTCTGAGGCCGGACAGGATGCCATCCTGTCCGGCCAGTGCCTTATCCATACAGCTGCCGGTATGCCTCCGCTGCTTCGCATCGCAGATCCTCCGGCGCTTCGCCGCGGATGGCGGCGGCTTCCGCAAGCATTTTTTCCAGCAAAGCGCCCAGCTTTTCCGGCTGCGTTGGCTTTCCCTGCGCCCATTCCACAGCGCTCAGGCCATCGGTTTCCACCAGCAGGCGGCCTCGTGGGGCGCGGCGCGCCACTTCGCGCACGGCGGGATTGGTGAAAATATCCGGGCCGATGGTGAAGTAGCTGTCCAAATCGAGATAGCGCTCCAGGTGCTGTGCGCAGGAATACCAATGTACCACGCAGGGCACATTGCGCTCCGCCACCATGCGGGCGATTTCCGCTTCGCAGCCCTTGGTGTGCAAAAGTACGCGCTTGCCCATTTCCCGGGCAATATCGAGCTGGCGGGCAAAGGCGGGGCGCTGGTCGTGGGCGGGCACGTCGCACCAGACGCTGTCCAGGCCGATTTCGCCGATGACGCGGCATTTTGCCAGCCATGGCTCCATCTCCCGCACGTCAAAGCGCGCCGTTTTCCAGGGGTGCAGGCCGTAGGTGGGCGCAAACAACGCCTCCTGCGCGCATGCGTCCTGCACAAGGCGGGCGTTTTCCGGGTCGGTGCCGCACAGGGCAGTGCGAATGCCCTGCGCGCGCCGCGCCGCCGTTTCCGCGCCGCTTCCCAAGTGGGCGTGCGCGTCGCACATCGGGAAATTCAGGGATTCATTCTTTGTGTTTTCCATATTTTATATCCATTTAGGGAAATATACCCACTTTTCTTGCTTATTCGGCCTTGATGCAGCGGTGGATTTCCCCCTTGAGCGCGCCCTGGTCGTAGAGCCACTGGCGGGTTTTGCCCTCCCGGCGCACGTCTACCTCGCGCACAATCTGCGCGGGACTGCCGCGCAGGATGAGTATGCGGTCGGAGAGGTAAAGCGCCTCGTCGATATCGTGCGTCACCAGCAGCGCCGTGCGCCCCAGATCGGCGCGCATGGAGAGCAGCCAATCCTGCATATCCCCGCGCGATATCACATCCAGCGCCCCGAAGGGTTCGTCCAGCAGGAGGATTTCCGCGCGGCATAGGGCGGTACGCAAAAAGGCGGCGCGCTGGCGCATACCGCCGGAAAGGTCGCCGGGATAGGCGTTCTCGTATCCGGCCAGGCCAAAGGCGGCCATATGCGCAAGCGCCTGTTCGCGGGCGGCCTTTTCTCCGCCGTGGATTTTGCCATAGAGGCAGACGTTTTGCAAAATGGTTTTCCAGGGAAAGAGCAAATCGTCCTGCGGCATATAGGCAAAGCGGCCGTTTCCCGCGCCCTCCACGCGCTCGCCATCCACCAGCACGTCGCCCGCGGCGGGGCGCAAAAGCCCCGCCAACAGGTTCAGAACCGTGGATTTTCCGCACCCCGAAGGGCCAAGGATGCTGACGAACTCGCCCGCTTCCACGCAAAAGGAGAGGTTGTCCAGCACCTTTTTCGGCCCGTAGGAAAACGACAGGCCGCGAACCTCCAGTTTCATACGGCGATCAGGCCTCCGGCAAGAATTCGTTGGTGTAGCAGTCGGACGCGGCGATGGGCTCGTCGATGACGCCGTAATCGACCAGGAAGTTGGTGTAGCGGTCCCACACCTCGTCGCTCATTTCGCCCCAGCGGTCCACATCCTCCATGTACTTATCGGCCAGGTAGTTCTGGGAGCGGTAGAGCAGCTCCATGTCGTAATCCGGCACATAGGAACCGAGGATTTCGGCGCACTCGTCGGGGTTCTCGATGGCGTAGACATAGCCGCGCGAGGTGGCCGCAAGGAACTTGCGCACGGTTTCCGGGTTGTTCTCAATCATATCCACGCTGGTGATGAGCAGGGGGGTGTAGTAGTCCAGGCGCTCGTCGAGGTCGCGCACGGGCATGTAGTTGATGTCGAAGCCAGCCAACTCGCACTTGATGTTGTCCCAGGCCTCGTAGAACCACATGATGTCCACGTCGCCTTCCAGCGCCGAGAAGCCGGAGCCGTCGGAAATGACGATGTTGAGGGTGTCAAAATCCGCGCCAGCCTCGGTCATGACCGACTTGATGACGGCTTCCTCGCCCGGGCCGCCCCAGCAGGAGTAGGTCTTGTTTTCAAAATCCGCGGGCGAGGTGATGTCCTTGCCCACCCAGGTGGCAAAACCGGAGGTGTTGTGCTGGATGACGGCGGCGATGGCGCGGATGGGCAGCGGGTCTTCGCTGGTGAGCGCCATGGTCACTTCTTCCTGATAGCTGATGCCGAAATCGCCGCGGCCCACGGCAATCAGCGTGGCAGTCGCGCCCTCGGTGGGCTCGATGATCTCCACGTTCAGGCCTTCTTCCTCATACCAGCCCTTGGCAAGCGCCACATACATGCCGGTGTGGTTGGTGTTGGGCACGTAATCGAGAATCACGGTCACGTCCGTAAGCTCTTCCTCGGCAAAGGCAAAGGCGGAGCAGGCCAACAGCAGCACCAGCAGGCAGATAAGCAGTTTCTTCATAAACAAATTCACCCTTTCGCCCTGCGCAAAAACGGCAGGAAAATATACTGACACAAACGGACGATGCCGTTCATGAGCAGGCTCAAAGCGATGATAACCAGTACGCAGGCAAACACCCTGTCCAGCATGTAACTTTCCTTGACGCGCAAAAGGTAGTAGCCCAGTCCGCTCTGCGAGCCAATCCACTCGCCCACCACCGCGCCGCTGATGGAATAGGTGGCGGCCACGCGCAGCCCGGAAAACAGCGGCGGCAGCGCCGCGGGCAGCTTGACCAGTTTGTATACCTGCGCGCGCGAAGCGCCGTAGGAGCGCACCAGGTTGACATAGCCCTGCCCCACCTGCGCCATGCCGTCGGTAAAGTTCACGGCCACGGGGAAAAAGCACATCAGCACCACGGTGAGGATTTTCGGGGCCATGCCAAAACCCAGATAGATGATGAGGATGGGCGCCAACACGATCATCGGCACGGTCTGCGTGACCACGAGGATGGGATACAGGCAGCGGCGCACCAGGGGGAAAGCATCCATGGCCACGCCCAGCAAAAGCCCCAGCGCCAAGGCGATGAGCATGCCCAGCGCCGCCTCTGAAGAAGTGACCAGCGCGTGCGAAAACAGCGTGGAAAAATTGGCAAACAGCGCCGAAAGTACGTCCACCGGCCCCGGCAGCACATACAGGGGAATATTGAACGCCCGCACGCAGATTTCCCACAGCGCCAACAGCGCCACGATCATCAGCCACGGCAGCGGCTTTTGCCATTTCTTTTCCCGCATGGTTCCTTCCCCCTTCACAGCGTTCCCGGAGCATAAAAAAGCGCGCCGGGCGGAAAATGCCGCAGGCGCGCGCAAAAAAATACGCTTCCAAAGCTATTTTCCCTGCGTTGGCATTATCCAAATCAGGTATTACGGGTCGAAGCTGACAAGCTTCCTCTCAGCCTGCTCCAAAGCAAGCTCCCCGAATATCAGTGGTATCATAGCACAGTTTCCAACGGGTGTCAAGTAAAAAACGCTTTACTCCCCGGCAGGATAACGCATCCGGCGCGGGTCAGGATGGTCAAACGCCTCCGCGCGGTACTTGCGCGCGTAGTACTTGGCCATTTCCAGGTTCATGTCCAGGAAATTGCCGCAATCGCGCGCGCTGGCCCCGGGAATCTCCCCTTCAAAGGCAATGATGAAATCCAGCATGCCGCGCACCAGGGGAAATACATCCTCCGGCCCATATTCGCCCGCGAGCAGCAGGTAGAACCCGGTGCGGCAGCCCATGGGGCCGAAGTAGACCACGCGGTCTTTCCAATCCGGTTCGTTGCGCAGGTAGGTCGCGCCCAAATGCTCAATGGCGTGTACCTCCGCCGTGCCCATCACCGGCTCGCGGTTGGGCGCGGTCATGCGCAAATCAAAGGTGGTCACGCAGGATGCGCCCACCGCGTCCACGCGCGAGACATACAGGCCGGGCAAAAGATGCAGGTGGTCTATCTGAAAGCTGGCAATCTTTTCCATGGTTTCCCTCCAAAGAAGCTATTTTTCCGTCTCCGGCGGCCGGATGCGGCCCTCGTCCGTGCGGAAGGGGTCGGAATTCACGCCCATGCGCGCGACGATAAAGCAGAGGATCGCCCCCGCCGCAAACGTGGGCAAGCTCCAGAACTGCGAAGTGGACAGGCCGAGAATGCGCCCGCGGATTTCATCCCCGCGGAAAAACTCAAAGATGAACCGGTAAGTGGCATAACTCATCAGGAAAATGCCCGCCGCGCGCGGGACAGGCCGCCGCTTGCGCAGGTACAGAACCAGCGCCGCGCACAAAATCAAATCGCACGCCGATTCAAAAAGCTGCACCGGAAACAGCCGCGCCCCGCCCTCGATATACGGCGAAAGGGCGAAGCAGAAGGGCAAATCGCAGGGCATGCCATAGCAGCAACCGGCAAACAGGCAGCCCACGCGCCCGAAGGCGTGCCCCAGCGCCAGCGCCGGGGCGCACAAATCCAGCACCGGCAAAAAGCGCAGGCCCACAATGCGGCAGCCAATCCACACGCCCAATATGCCGCTGAACAGCCCGCCGTAAAAGACGATGCCGCCCTGGCTGAGCGTTTCCAAAAGCCGCCCCTCATGCGCCGCCTCGACGATGGCGGGCAGGCCCACGGAAAAGAGCATATAGAAGACATAGCCGCCCAACAGCGCCAGGCCAAAGGCACAGCAGACGATCACCAGCGCGCATTCCCAGCAGATTCCGCGGCGGCGGAACAGATGTTTGAACAGGAAAAAGGCCGCAAACAAACCGGCCAGCATCCACAGCCCATAGGTGCCGACCTGAAAGCCAAAAACGGTGATATACGGATACATTTACACTCCACGCGGCCCGGCCGCTTCCCGGCAGGGTCAGATCAGTGAATTGAGCAGTGCCTGCGCCTGGCAGACGGCGCAACCGCTGCACGCAAAGCAGACGATGGTGATAATCAGCCCCAGCACCGAGCAGGCGATGCCAATCAGGGCCAGGCCGCTTCTCTCCTTATCGCGCATCATGCCCAGCGCGCCGAGCACAAGGCCGCCGAGGGCGAACACCAGCGAGATAAATACGCCGCCGCCATTCAGGGCGAAGAAGGCGCAGGGAATCGAAAGCCCGCCCACAATCAGGGCAATCAGAGACAGGGAAATCATGCAAAGCCCTCCCCATACATACCGTCCATTTTATACCATCAGTATAGAGCGCGCCGGGCGCTTTGTCAAGGCGCGCGGGAAAAAGAAGCGCCGCCGCACCCTTGCAGGGCGGGCGGCGCTGAAAACCGGTCTGTTAATATGCGCTGGCGGCAATCATGGAAGTGATGCTGGGAACGTTGGCCATGAGCACGCCCATGAACTGCGTGAGGATGACCTGGCCTTCACTGTTCAGCTGCTCCATGCCCTTCTCATCCAGCGTCATGATGTCCACGGCTTCGCCCTCCACCGTGGGCAGCGCGGAGGCGTCCGCCTGCGCATGGGTGACGGTTACGTCCGCCCCGAGCTCGTAGGAGATTTCGACGCCTCCCAAAGCCGTGCTCGCGCCGAGGTGGAGCTGGCCGCTGTTGTCCTCGGAGCCGAGGGCGTTGGCCGTGTAGTCGCCTTCATAGGAGTAGTAGTAGCTCTGCGAGCCGGATGCGGAATCGGAAAGGGTCACTTGCGCGCCGTAATACTCGTGGCCGTCCGCATGTTGCGTTTGCACCAGCAGTTCGACGCCCTGGCTGCTCCCACCGGCCGTGAATGTGCAGGTGCCATAAAGCTCGTCATAATCGTAGTTCACGCCGTCAGCGGGCGCGTAGTAGCCATCCAGCAGGAAGGAGTTGGTTTCGCCATTCTGGTTCACATCCATGCTGATGGTCAGGCTAGAATAGTCGGCGTTCTCCTCGGTGTAGCCCTGCGGATAGTAGGTGATGAACACATTCTGGGTCGCTTCGATGTCCGGGAAGTCGTAATTTGCCGTCAACTCTACACCAAAGCTGCTCCAGTCGTTGGTCTGCATCCCTTCCACGCAGTTGAGCAATTTGCCGTCGATATCAATGGTCATATACTGCTCGCCGTCAACGGTCATGTCCTCCGCGCCAACGAGCATATAGTCGCCGTTTTCCGCGTATCCGTCCATCCACGCGGTCATCACGGCATTTTCGCCATCGGCGGTCAGGTCGGCGGTTATCTCCTCGCGGATCAGCGGCATGCCGTCCTCGTCCGTGCCCATCCAGACGGTGACGGTATATTCGCCCTCCAGCTCATCCATCTCGTCCAGTTCGTCCAACGCGCCCTTTTCATCGTTGTAGGCGTCGGCGACGGTTTGAACGCCCTCGGCGAGGATCTCGGCAAAGATGGGGATGGATTCAATGCCCTGCTCCATGCTGGCCGCAAACTCATTGAGCATGTCCGCGGTCATGGTGAAGGTGTAGCCCTGCATCTCGTACTGACCGGCAGTGTGGTCGATCACCTGCACGCCCTCGTCCACCTGCGTAGCGGCGACTTGCTCCACCAGCGTGCCAAAGGGCGCGATGATGGCGCTCATCAGCGCCATGAGCGTATCCTCGGAAAACAGCTCCGCGAGCTGGCCGAAGGCTTCCATGCCCTCCGCGTCCATCATCTTCTCCAGCGGCAGGGAATAGGCGTTGCTCAGGCCCTCCGCGCCAAGGACGAGCTGCCGTCCGTCAAAGAGCGCGTAGCCCTCGGCGGCGGTCTGGTCGCCGCCCAGCACGCTCAAAAGCATCGCCACGCCGTCATCGGCGTTCACAAGCTCGATTTCCGCGCCCAGGCCTTCCATGTTCATGGCCTCGACGCCATTGACGTAGACCACCGGATTGGCAATCGTCAGCGTGTGCGTTTCGGCCATACTGGTAACTTCCTCCGCCAGCGCGGGCAAAGCGAGCAGCAGCATCGCCAGCGCGATGGCAAGAATCCTCTTGATGCCCTTCATGTACATTTTCTTCCTTTCTCCTCCTGGTATGTCCCCTCACAGGTAGAGTAAACCTGTTTTTAGACGTCGGAAGGGCGCATTTGGTTCACTTTACAACGCCCTTTTTGAGAATAATGTTTGCATACACGGCAGTTTCGCCGGTGGCGACGACGGCATAGGACTGCGCGGCTCGGTCGTAGAAGGCGAACCGCTCCAGAAAACCCACTTTCGTGCCCGGCTGGTGCTTTTCGACGATGGCGCGGTAGTCGTTCCAGATGGAGGTATCCGCGTTGTCGCCGGGCGTGGTCTGCATCAAGAGCACCGGCTCGTCCACATAGGTATCCAGCGGCAGGAACTTGAGCATGGCGTCGAGAATTTCGCAGACGCCGTGGCCGTCCAAGCGAATCAGCCGCTTGGCCGTGGCCGCGGCGGGGTAGTTGCCGTCGCCGATGGTGATTTCATCGCCGTGGCCCATCTCCATCATGACTTTCAAAAGCTCGGGGGAAAGGATCGCGGGAATGCCCTTTAACATGATGATCTCCTCCTTCAACTTTGCCCTGTACTATTTCGCGGGGACGGCCTCCGTCCCCTCCACCCCGGATTCTTCCGCCGGGGCCAGTTTTTCCACGATGGCCCACTCCACGCGGCGGTCAGAAATCTGCTCCACGGCGATGCGCAGGCCCATGCAGGTGACCACCGGCCGCTCGCCATCGGAGGGGATCTCCGCCAGCTGGCTGAACACCAGCCCGCCGAGGGTGTCGCAATCCTCATCCTCATCCAGTTCCACGCCGAGGCGCTCGCTCAAAGCGTCCAGCCGCGCCGAACCGCTGACGCGGAAACGGTTTTCGCTCAGGGGGATGACGTCCTCGTCCGCCTGGGGGTCGAATTCATCGTAGATATTGCCGACGATCTCCTCCAGCAAATCTTCCAGCGTCACCAGGCCGCTGGTGCCGCCGTATTCGTCCACCACAATGGCCATGTGCTGCTTGCGTTTCTGCATTTCCGAAAAGAGCAGGTCAGCGCGCAGGCTTTCGGGCACGAAGTAGGCCGGGCGAATCAGTTCTCGCAGCGTTTTACCGCGTTCAAAGCAATCGTTGAGCAGATAATCGCGCGAGGTGAGGGTGCCGAGGATGTTGTCCACGTCCTCCTCGTAAACCGGGAAGCGGGAAAGGCCGCTGTCCTGAATGGTTTGCAAAATGGTGGCCGGGTCGTCCTCCACGTCGATTGCGGTGACGTCCTTGCGGTGCACCATACGTTCCTCAGCGGTCATGTTGTTAAACTCGAACACATTGTCGATCATCTGCTTTTCATCGGCCTCAATCTCGCCCTTTTCCTCGCCGATGTCCACCATCATGCGGATTTCCTGCTTGGTGACGCGCTCGGCCAGGGCCGTGGCGGGAATGCCGAAGGGCTTGAGAATCAGCGTGGCCAGCGCCTTGGAAAGCATCAGCACCGGGCGCAAAACGCCCAGAATCAGCCGGGCCGGGCGCAGCGTGCGCAAAAGCGTCCTTTCCGGGTCGCGCGCGGCCACATACGCGGGCAGCAGGGCGCAAACGGCGGTGTAGAGGATGCCCGTCAACAGCCACAGCGCCACGCCCGAGAGCAGCGTGCGCAAAAATGCCGAGGGAACCGCCCCGCGCATCCAGCCCTCCAAGGGAGCGCCCAGCCAGGCAAACGCACAGGCGCATGCGCCCAGCCCCAACAGGCCGAAAGCCGCGTCCGGGCCGCCGAAGCGGTTTTCACAATCGGCAACAAAGCGCGCCGCCGGGCTGCCCTTGGCCAGCGCCGTTTCATCCACGCGCTGGGCCGCCGCCTCCGCCGCGCGCAAAAGCGCGCCGCAAACGAAAAATACAATCAGCAGAATCAGTGAACTGTAAGGGTCGGAAGCCAAGCCGTATTCCTCCTTGCCAATGGCCCCACGCGCGGGGACGCCCCCGCCGGGAACGCGCTGTGCGTTCCACAAAATATTATAGCATATTCCCGCCAAAAAGTCTTATCGGTTTGTAAATGTTTCGTGGCGAGGAGAAACTTGTTACCGCCTGTTCACAGATTATCCAAAACCGCATGCTAAGATGGAAAACGTATTAGGGGGTGTATCCATGAAAAAGTATCTGGCGGCGCTGTGCGCGCTGTGTGTTTTCTCTCTTGGAGGTATCGCCCTGGCGGAAACGGAAATTGTGCTGTCGGACGATGGCATTACCGCGGGCGACGGCGTACAAATTGAAGATTCCACCGCCACGATCACCGCGGGCGGCGTTTACCGCCTGCGCGGGACGATGGAAGAGGGCAATCTGGTGGTCGACGCTGCGGACGATGTGGAAATTATTTGGGACGGCGCGGCGCTGGCCTGTTCCACGCAGGCCCCGGTGGTCGCGCGCGGCGGGGGTAATCTGCGCCTGACGCTTCCCGAGGGCGGCAGCGGCACCATCAGCGACCTGCGGCGCTCCGGCACGGACGCGGAATACGACGCGGCGCTGTTTGCCACGGGTGAAGTGACCGTGACGGGCGAAGGCTCGCTGGCAGTGGTCGGCCAGGCCGGGCATGGCGTGCGCGCGGGCGGCCTGCGGCTGGAGGGCGGATCGCTGGGCATCCTCAGCGAAGGCGACGGCCTGCACGTGGAGGGCGGCCTCGAACTGGACGGCGGCTATGTGGAGGCCACCGCCGGGGGCTATGGCGTATACGTGGACGGCGACGCGACCGTGGCAAACGGCGATTTGCTCCTCGACAGCGACGCGGACGGCGTGTATATAGAAGAATCGCTTTCCATCACCGGAGGCGCGCTGGAGATCACCGCCGGGGGCGGCGCTTCCGCCTCGGCCTCGACCACCTCGTATTACGACGCATTCTTCGGCTATGATCCCTTCGATTTCTTCTTTGGCGGTTCGCCATATGATTCCTACTATGGCTATAACGACACCGCGGCGCGAACCTACGACGCCCTTTCCGCCGCGCAGATTTCCGTGCAGGGCGGCAGCCTGGTGCTCGACGCCAGCGGCGACGGCCTGCGCGCGGATAGCGGCATTCATATTTCCGACGGCGCGCTTTCCATCGCCTGCGGCAGCGACGGCCTGCGCGCCGGGGAAACGCTGGATATCTCCGGCGGGACTTTGTGGGTCGATGAAAGCAACGTCGGCCTGGCGGGGGCGGACGTGTCCCTTGCCAATGCGGAAATTACCCTTGTCAGCGCGGATGCGGGCATAAGCGCGGTATCCGAGCGCGGCGGCGAGGCGGCCGTGCGCGCCGGGGCAATGCTGGCCATCACCTCCAGCGGCGACGGCATACAGGCCGGGGCGGATGTGCGCTTGGAGGGCGGCGAAACGCGGATCACCTGTTCTTCCCGCAGCGGCGCGCCCCTGAACGCGGGCGGCGAAGTGTTCATGGACGGCGGCACGCTGGTTTCCTCCGGGATGGCAAATGCGGCGGAGGTTGCCGGGGATTCCGCGCAGCCCATGCTCTTGGCCCGCTTCAACGCCACGCTGCGCTCCGGGGTGCAGGTGGTTGTGGAGGACGCAAACGGCGAATCGGTGTTTTCCTTCTCCCCCGAGCAAAACTTCTCGATGCTGCAACTGAGTTCCCCGGCGCTTGCGCAGGGCGAAACCTATACGATCTATGTCGAGGGCGAGGCCTTGGGCGCGGCCACGGTGGACGGCGCGGTATCGTCCTTCAGCGGCGATTTCATCAACGAGGATGCGCCGGACCGGAGTCAGGACGAGGCCCCGGCAGAGACGCCGCAACAGGACGGCTTGGAAAGAATCTAGCTCCGCAAAGCGGCCGGGCCGCCACAATATGCAAACCACCTTCGATCTTTTGTGAACGAAGGTGGTTTTTCATCAATTTTGCGCTTGGGGCCGAAAGTCTCCGCGCAACGCGAAGCTGTTTCAGCCTTGCAAAAAGAGCGCGAATCCCGGAAGGGACACAGGCCTTATACAACAAGCCTGCGTTTTGGTCAAAAACGCAGGCTTGTGTTGCAGAGGCACGGACGCCTAAGGCGTTTTGCGCGCTTTACGCCTTTACCTTTTCATAGATCCCGGCCCTTTTGACGGCCTCGACCAGCGCTTCGCCGATCTTGTCCGGCGTGTTGGCGACCACCGCGCCCGCTTCCCGCAGCGCCGCGATCTTTCCCGCCGCCGTGCCTTTGCCGCCGGAGATGATCGCTCCCGCGTGGCCCATGCGCTTGCCCGCCGGCGCCGTCTGCCCGCCGATGAACGCCGCCACCGGCTTCTCCGGGTGCTCCTTCAGCCATTGCGCCGCCTCTTCTTCCCCGCTGCCGCCAATCTCTCCGATCAGCACCAGCGCCAGCGTCTCTTCGTCCTCGTAAAACGCCTCCAGCACCTCCACAAAGCCCGTCCCGCGCACCGGGTCGCCCCCGATGCCGACCGCCGTGCTCTGCCCAATGCCACGCACACTCAGCTGGTTCACCGCCTCGTACGTCAGCGTTCCCGAGCGCGAGATCACGCCAACATGGCCCCGCTTGCAGATGTACCCCGGCATGATTCCCAGCTTGCATTCCCCGGGCGTGATCAGCCCCGGGCAGTTTGGCCCAATCAGCCGCGTCTTCCTGCCGCGCAGGTGCTCCTTTACCTTCACCATGTCCTGCACGGGGATTCCTTCCGTGATGCACACCACCAGTTCCATCCCCGCGTCGATCGCTTCCAGGATGCTCTCCCCCGCCGCTGCCGGCGGCACATACAGGATTGAGGCATTTGCCCCCGTCGCTTCCTTGCCTTCCTTCACCGTGTCAAACACCGGCAGCCCCAGGCATTCGCTTCCGCCCTTTCCCGGCGTCACGCCGCCCACGATTCGCGTTCCATACGCCAGCATCTGCTCCGTATGGAACCGCCCCTGGCTGCCCGTCATGCCCTGTACCAGTACCCGCGTTTCCTTATTTACATAAATGCTCACGCGCGCACCTCCTTCGCCAGACGGCACGCCTTCTCCGCCCCGTCCGCCATATCTTCCGCCGCCGTGATGTTCAGCCCGCTCTCCGCGAGGATCTTCTTTCCCGCTTCCGCGTTCGTGCCTTCCAGGCGCACCACCAGCGGCACCTTCACTTCCAGCTTCCGCGCCGCTTCCACGATGCCTGCGGCGATGATATCGCAGCGCATGATGCCGCCGAAGATGTTTACGAAGATGCACTTTACCTTCGCGTCTGACAGCAGGATCGCAAACGCTCCCGCCACCTTCTCCGCCGTCGCGCTTCCGCCCACGTCCAGGAAGTTTGCCGGGCTGCCCCCGCAGGCCTGGATGATGTCCATCGTCGCCATCGCCAGGCCCGCGCCGTTCACCATGCAGCCGATGTTTCCATCCAGCCCGATGTAGTTGAGGTCGTATTTCGACGCTTCTAGCTCCCGCGGTTCTTCCTCGTTCTCGTCCCGCATCGCCGCGTTTTCGCTGTGACGGAACAGGGCGTTGTCGTCAAAATTCACCTTCGCGTCCGCCGCAATCAGGTTCCCTTCCCCGTCCACCGCCAGCGGGTTGATTTCCACCAGCGAGCAGTCCTTTTCCACAAACAGGCGGTACAGGCCCTTGCTCAGCGCGATGAACTGCTTGGTCTCCGCCGCGCCCAGGCCCAGCTTCTTGCCCATCTCCCGCGCCTGGTAGCCCGTCAGCCCCAGGTATGGGTCGATCTCCATGGTGTAAATCTTCTCCGGGGCTTCCTTCGCCGTCTCCTCGATTTCCATGCCGCCGGCGCTCGAGGCGATCATCACTACCCGCTCCCGCGCCCCGTCCACCGTCAGGGACACATAATATTCCCGCGCGATTTCCACCGCCCGGCTCACCAGCACGCGCTTGACGATTCGCCCCTCCGGGCCCGTCTGCTTTGTCACCAGCTTCATGCCCAGGATTTCCCCGGCTTTTGCCTCCGCCTCCTCAGGCGTCTGCGCAAACTTCACCCCGCCAGCCTTGCCGCGGCCTCCAGAGTGTACCTGCGCTTTAATCACATACGGCCCCGCGCCAAGGCTGCGCGCCGCTTCCCCGGCTTCTTGCGCCGTGGCCGCCGCTTTCCCTTCCGGTACGCGCACGCCGTATGCCTTGAACAGCTCCGCCGCCTGGTATTCGTGTATCTTCATTGATCGCTCCTCCCGACGCTTACGGCAGCGTCACCGTCCATTTCGCCGACGCCCCCAGCTTCATCCCTTCCGTCAGCGCCTGCATGTTGATCTCTTCCGTCCCCTTCGGGATGTGCATCTTCACCGCTTCCCGCACGACCTCTTCCGGCGCGATCCCCAACAGCTCGTTGATCGCCCCCACCGCCACGATGTTCGCCGTCATCGGCTTGCCGATCACCCGCGATGCCGTCTGCAAGATCGGCAGCGACACCACGTTGTAGCTTCCCAGGTCGTCCGGCTCCAGCAGGGACTTGTCGATCATGATCAGCGCGTCTTCCGACGTGTTCGCCCCGAACTTGTCCAGCGACGCCTGCGTCAGCGTCAACAGAAAGTCCGGCTGCGTCACCTTCGGATAGGTGATCTCCGCCTCGTCCACCACCAATTCCGCGCGGCACAGGCCCCCGCGCGCCTCCGGCCCATACGACTGGCTCTGCGCCACTTTCTTCCCCGCCAGGAACGCCGCCTCCGCCAGGATGATCGAGCACAGGATGACCCCCTGCCCGCCCGAGCCGGCAAAGCGCATTTCATACCGCGTATTTTTCTGCTTCACGCCTTTGCACCTCCCGCCGCCTCGATAATCCGCTCATATGCCTTTGTGTACTCCTCGCGCTCACAGCGCGACAGTTCTCCGTACACAATTTTGCCCTGCAGTTCCTCGGCCGCCATGTTTCGGGCCTTGGCCACCGGCACCGCGTTGTCCCGCTGCCACTTCAGCATTTCCACCGCGTCGCCCTTCTTGTTCTTGCGGCCATAGTAGGTCGGGCACACCGACACGCACTCCACCAGCGAAAACCCTTCGTGCCGGATGCCGTTCTCGATCAGCTTGATCGTCTGCAAGGCATGGTACGCCGTTCCGCGCGCCGTATACGTCGCGCCCGCCGCCTCCGCCAGCTTCGGGATATCGAAGTCCGGGTCGATGCTCCCATACGGCGCCGTCGTCGCGTAGTCCCCCGTCGGCGTTGTCGGCGAAAACTGTCCGCCCGTCATGCCGTAGATGCTGTTGTTGAACACCACCACCGTCATGTCGATGTTCCGCCGCGCCGCGTGAATCAGGTGGTTTCCGCCGATGGCCGTCGCGTCCCCGTCGCCCGTCAGCACGATCACCTTCAGGTGCGGCTTGGCCATCTTGATCCCCGTCGCAAAGGCGATGGCCCGGCCGTGCGTGGTGTGCATCGTGTCGAAGTTCATATAGCCCGCCGCGCGCGACGAGCACCCGATGCCTGATACGACGACGACGTCCTTTTTGTCCAGGCCCACGTTTTCGATGGCCTGCGCCACGTCCCGCATCAGGATGCCGTGCCCGCAGCCCCCGCACCAGATGTGCGGCAGCCGCTCTTCCCGCATGTATTTATCAATCAGCTTGCTCGCCATTACTTCGCCACCTCCCGGATCTTCTTATAGATCTCCCCGGGCTTCAGGTTTGTCCCGTTCACCTTGCCGATGTGGTGCACTTCGCATCTTCCCGCCGCGATGCGCTCCACTTCCAGCTTCATCTGCCCGTAGTTCAGCTCCGCCACCACGATGTGCTCCACCTGCTCGCAGATCTTTGACAGCGCCTCTTCCGGGTACGGCCACACCGTCACCGGCCGGAACATGCCCACGCGGTACTCGTCTTCCCGCGCCGCGTCCACCGCCGCTTTCGCGCTGCGCGCCGTGCCGCCGAACGACACCACGCACACCTGCGCGTCCTCCA
>DVFZ01000077.1 GCA_018712945.1 Candidatus Pullichristensenella stercorigallinarum
CGTCGCAGCGCAGCGTTCCGTCCTCATCGCGCTCGAACAGGGAGGTGATGTTACCGCCGGACAGGGCGCGGGCAGAGGCGCAGTCGTCGTCCATGATGGTGCGGGTCATGCCCAGCGGACGGAAGATGCGCTCCATGCAGAACTGCTCCAGCGGCACGCCCGCCGCTTGGTCGGCCACATAGGACAGGATGGCATAGCCCTCGTTGCAATAGCTCATATTTTCCCCGGGCGCGCCCACGGTGGGGTAGGGGCAGGTGGCAATATAATCAATTACCTGGTCGATGGTTTCCATGGCGTTGGGGGCGCTCTTTCGCATGGCGCGCACCCACTCGCCCTCGCGGCCGGCGCTGTTCATGGCAATCGACCATTCCAGCGGTTCCATGGGCGGTATGCCGCTGGTGTGGTTGGCCAGCGTGCGCAGCGTCACCGCGTCGCGCGCCGCGCCGGGCACGCGGAAGCGCGGGAAATAGTGATATACCGGATCGTCCCAGGAGAGCTTTCCCTCGCTTTCCAGAATGGAAATCGCCAGCGCGGTGATGGATTTGGACATGGACGCGATTCCAAACATGGTATCCTGATCCGGGCAAATGGCGTGGGCGGCGTCGCGGAAGCCGTAGCCCCTGGCAAAGGCCACGCCGTCCGGCCCGCAGGCGCACACGGCGACGCCGCTCAGACGGTCGCGGGCAATCAGATCGGCGATGCGCGCGCTGGCGGCGGCAAAATCGATGGACATGGAGTATCCTTCTTTCGTATTCCCGGAAGGCCGGTTTTTCTCTATTCTACACGGGAAAGCGCGGGATTGCAACCGAACAGGGCAATTTCCTGGCACACAAAACGCCCCATCCCGGAAACGTTTCGGGACGGGGCGCCTGTGCGTATCTTATTTGCGCGCCTTCGCCTTGAACACCCATTTGCGGCAGAGTTGGTAGTTGACCACGAACAGCAATACGTCTACCACAGCCTTGAGAAGCGTGGTGACGGCTTCCGGGAACAGGTGCGCGCCCTGATAGACGCCTTCGGAGGAAAGCAATAGCGTGCACACTGCCAGAACCGCGTAGCGCCACACCGAATAAGACGCGCCCTGCCGGAAGACAAAGTGGCGGTTGAGCAGGTAATTGGCCGAAGCCGATACAAGGCGCGCCAGCGCCGTGGCGGCCAGCACTTCCGGCCGCGATTCGCCCCGGAACACAAATGTGCTCAACAGGAAAAAAGCGCCCAAATCCACCGCCGTGCCCGCCAGCGAAGCCGCCGCGTACTTGAGCACCGGCCCGAACAGCGCCCGGTAGACGCGCGCCGAATCCCGCACCGGATGGAAATGGGAGCCGGCGTTGCCGTTTTCATAAACCGTTTCGATGGGGCATTGCAAAAGCGCGATGTTGTTTTTCGCCGCATAGGAGAGCATGCGCATTTCGTATTCGTAGCGGTCGCCCTCGATGGAGAGCATTTCCCCCAGCAGTTCCGAGGAAAACGCGCGCAGCCCCGTCTGCGTGTCCGGCAGGTTTACGCCGCAGGCAAGGCGGAAGCAAAACGTGGTGATGCGGTTTCCGGCACGGCTTTTGAAGGGCACGTTTTCGCCGCTGAAATCCCGCGTGCCCAGCGCGATTGCCCGGGCGGGCAAGGCCTGTTCCAGTTGTTGGGCCACCTGCGCAACGTCTGCCTCGGCATGCTGGCCATCGCTGTCCGCGGTGACAATCACGGCGGGGTGCTTCAGGTTTTCCGACAGGTAGCGAAACGCCGTTTTCAGCGCCGCGCCCTTGCCGCGGTTTTCCGCGTGGCGCAATACCGTCACGCCGGGCATGGCCGAGAGCGGATCAAAAATACCGGCATAGTCCGTTCCGCTGCCGTCGTCCACGACAATAACCTGCGCAAAATCACGTTTCAAAAGCGCGCCCGCGTAGCGAATCAGGCGCGTATCCGGCTGCAACGCCGGAATGACAACCACGCGCATCATAGCAGGTACAAAAGGACAATCGCCAACAGGCATACAACTACGGGCATGCCAAAGGCGAGCCACCGGGTTCTGGCGCGCCAGTTGCGCATGCCGAGGAACACCGACGCCGCCCCGATCACCGCGCAAAGCAGTGCGGAGGCTCCCATCTGCCACAGCACCGCGTTGATTTCCCCGCCGACGCGCTCCGGCAGCGAAACAAGGCAGGGAGAATAGTAGCCCAAATTGAGCGCGACGGACGTGACCAGCGCGATCACATGTTCCAGCGCCACGCCCGCCACCAGGCCGAAACCGGCGCGGGCAACCATTTTTTTCAGCATTTTCCCTTCCCCCTAGAACCAGATAATATCGGAAAGCGAACGCTCCTCGCCGCCGGAGGGACGGTTAATAATTTCCCCGCACAGCCACAATTCCGTGGAACCGCCGCCATCCAGGTTCATTGCCGTATGGGCGCCATAGCGCACGAACAGTTCCTGCAATTCAGGCAGCGTCATGCCGATGGAGTAACCGTCCTGCCGCCCATCCGCCACGATGATCACATAGTGCAGCGGCCCAATTTGCCCAATGGCCGTGCGCGGCTCGCGGCGCGTATCGCGGGTGGAGATGACGTTGAAATTCGGGTCGAATTCGACGGCTTCGCCGTTGCGAACCAGTTCCGGGCCAAATTCAAAGGTGTGCAGCACGCCCTGCGCCACCAGCTCCGCGCCCAGCGCCGCCGGGTCTTCGTTCACACGGTCGGTGCGCACGGTGAAATCGCCGTTTTTATCGACGATGAGCATATTGCGGGTCGTCTCCCGCGTGCGGTAGAGCACGCCGTTGCGGATGATGACCCCATATTCATGGGCGCCGTAGTCGTCCGCGTTGATGGCCAGCACGGCTCCACTTCGGCTCGCCATGCTGGAAAGCTTCTCGTGGTTGCCCTCGTAGGTGTCGTTGCTGAGCGTGGTGTGAAATTGAGAAGGGTCGCGCAGCTGTACATCCGCTACGAAGTAAACGATGCCGTTTTCCTCAATGCGGTCGATGTGGATGCTGCGGATATCATCGGTATACTGATAGTCGTATTCGGAAACACAGGGTTCCACCCATTCGGCCGGAGCAGCCGTTTCCACCGGCGTACTCTCGATGTTTGCCTCCGCCTGCGTTTGTGCGGCTGGGGCCACAGTTTCCTGCAAAGAGGGCGTCTGCACCGCTGTCGCTGCGGGCGTTTCTACCGCCGCTTCAGGCGTCTCTACCATCGCCATGGCGGGCGCCGCTTCCTCCTCCGGGCCTGCGCCCGGCTTGAGAAGCAGTATAGCCGCCACTACCGCCGCCACCACAATGACCGCCACGATAATCGCATTGCGGATTCTTTTCCGCCGTTGCCGCCGGATTCTTCTTTGCATGCAATATTCCCCTCGATTCTTGCCAGCTACATTAAATTCGACATTTTCTCACTTTTCCCTTTGTTTTTTGTGCGTGCTCAAAAAAGTTACATTGCAAAAATATATTCTAGGTGCTTTGTCATTATTATGTAAAAATCTGTCTTGCGCAGACTCAGGAGCGCTATGTTTTCGGCCCATTTACAAATTAAGGGCTGCGCCTGCCTTTTAGACAGGACAAATTCTGCATATTTATCCATAATATTTTATACCGCTTCTGTGGAACTGAAAGTTCGCATGTGAAAACCGTTATCTTCCGGACAAACCCAGGTTATTTTTTATATGGCGGCTTGAATTCTTTACAGTTGATGTGGTATATTATACATGTGGTTAGGTAAAACTAACAAACTAAGCCAATTTACCGCAACTATATTTATTCAATGATATTAGCTAATGCTAACATCATTGAAAGCACCACATGAAAAGAGGGGAAACAGCATCAAAGACCATCGCATTTCCATCTCCCTGGCGATTTGCCTATTGCTCTTGTCCATCTTCTCCCTGTTTGTGGGCGTGATCGACCTGAATTTGGGCGCGCTGTTTGGCGGCAACCTGGAGCAGCTCAAGATCCTTCTGGTTTCGCGGCTGCCGCGCCTGCTGGCGATTCTGTGCACAGGCGTGGGCATGAGCGTGGCGGGCCTGATCATGCAGCAACTATGCATGAACAAATTCGTTTCTCCCACCACGGGCGCGACCATTTCCTCGGCACAGTTTGGCATTTTGCTGGCGCTTCTGTTCATGCCGAATTCCACCCTGTGGGGCCGGGCGCTGTTTGCCTTTGCCGCCGCGATTTTGGGCACATGGATCTTCGTGTGGTTCATCCAGCGCATCACCTTCAAGGACGTGGTGATGGTACCGCTGGTGGGCATCATGTTCGGCAATGTCATCAGCGGCGCAACCAATTTCCTTGCCTACAAGTTTGAAATGACGCAGGCGCTGTCCACCTGGCTGGTGGGGCACTTTTCGCTGGTGCTGCGCGGGCGATATGAACTGGTATATCTGGTGGTGCCGCTGGTGGTGATCGCCTTTATCTTCGCCAACCACTTCAATATCGTCGGCATGGGTAAGGATTTTTCCAAAAATCTCGGCGTGCACTACAACTTTGTACTGTTCATGGGCCTGACCATTGCGGCGGTGATTACGGCCAGCGTGGTGGTGGTTGTCGGCTCTATCTCCTATATCGGCCTGATTGTGCCCAATGTGATGGCCATGTTCAAGGGCGATAAAATCCGCGGCACGCTGATGGACACGGCCCTATTTGGGGCGCTGTTCGTGCTGGTGTGCGATATGCTGGGCCGCGTGGTCATCGCGCCGTACGAGCTGCCCATCGAACTGATTGTGGGCATTCTGGGCAGCCTGCTGTTTATCGGCTTGCTGTTCTACCGGCTCAGGCACGGGCGCAAGGCCATCCGTCTCAAGGGGCCAACCTTCGGCTGCGGCGCGGCCGTGCCCGATCTGGAGGGAGGTGAGCGCGGATGCTGACCAAGGCGCAGCGGGCCAATCGCAAAAAGCTCATCATTATGGCCGTGTTGGTGCTGCTGGCGGCGGCGGCTTACATGGCGGTGGACGTCAACTTTTCCAACGCGCGGCTGTTTCAGTATTCCATGCGCATTCGCGCGCCCAAGCTGATTGTGATGCTGATTACCGCCTTCGCCATCGGCGGGGCCTCGCTGGTATTCCAGTCCATCATCAACAATACCATCGTCACCCCCTGCCTGTTGGGCATGAACTCGCTGTATACGCTGATTCACACGGCGGTGGTGTTCTGCGTGGGCTCGACCAGCATTGTCGCCACCAACGCCAACGCCGCCTTTGCGGTGGATTTGGCGATTATGGGCGTCACGGCGACGATTATATACAGCTACCTTTTCAAAAAGACCAACCACAACGTCCTTTACGTGCTGCTCATCGGCACGGTGCTGACCTCGTTTTTCTCCAGTATCCAGTCCACGATGACGCGCGTGATGGACCCCAACGAATACGATACGCTGCTTTCCACACTGGTGGCCAGCTTCAGCAATATCAATACGGAAATTATCATCTTCTCCCTGGTGGTGCTGGCGGCGGTAATCTTCTTTTTGCGCAAGGAACTGGCGATTTTGGATGTGCTGACGCTGGGCAAGGAACAGGCCATCAACCTGGGCGTGGATTACGACCGCTGCATCCGCCGCCTGCTCCTGGGCGTGACGCTGGCCATCGCCGTGGCCACGGCCATGGTGGGTCCGATTTCCTTTCTGGGGCTGATCATCGCCAACCTGTCGCGGCAACTGCTCAAGACCTACCGGCATACGCAACTTATTCTCGGCTCGGCGCTCTTTGGCATGATTGTGCTGGTGGGCGGGCAGATCATCGTCGAGCATGTGTTTACGTATTCCGTGCCCATCAGCGTGTTTATCACCGTGGGCGGCGGGCTGTACTTCCTGTATCTGCTTCTGACCAAGAGGAGGGTATGAGATTTGTTTGTAAAAGAGCTGACCAAGCAATATGACGGCAAGACCGTTGTGGACAGCGTGACCTTTGAGATTCCCAAGCGCTCGGTGATTTCCCTGATCGGGCCAAACGGCGCGGGCAAGTCCACCGTTTTGAACATCCTCTCCCGCCTGATCGCCCGCGACAGCGGCCTGGTGGACTTTGAGGGGCAGGATATCGCCCGCTGGAGAAGCAAGGAGTTGGCCAAGCGGCTGGCCATCCTCACCCAATCCAACAACATCCAGATGAAATTGACTGTGCAGGAACTGGTGACCTTTGGCCGCTTCCCCTATTCCGGCAACCACGTGACGCAGGAGGATTTGGAAATCATCGACCGGGCCATCACCTACATGGAACTGGAGCCGTTCCGCGACCGCTTTATCGACGAGCTTTCCGGCGGTCAGCGCCAGCGCGCCCTGATCGCCATGGTCATCGCCCAGGACACGGAATACGTGTTGCTGGACGAGCCGACCAACAATCTGGACATCTACCACGCCACAAACATGATGAAGATCGTCCGCCGCCTCTGCGACGAGCTGGGCAAAACGGTGATTCTCGTTTTGCACGAAATCAACTATGCGGCCTTCTATTCCGATTATATCTGCGCCTTTGTAGACGGCAAAATCGCCAAGTTCGGTACCGTCAAGGAGGTCATGAACAAGCAGACGCTTTCGCAGATCTACAACGTGGATTTTGAAATTCTCGAAATTGAGGGCAAGCCCCTCTCGATTTATTACTAGAGCGCGATCGCGACGCGCTTTAGCATAAAAATCTTTCAGTACTTTGTGTAAAGGAGACGCAACCCATGAAAAAGCTGGTTTCCCTGTTTCTGTCTGTCCTGATGCTCCTGGGCATGGCCGCCGCAGCGGCCGCCGAGAGCGCCCCCGAAACCGTCGCCATTACCTCCCTGAATGGCAACGGCGAGGCCGTGGAGCTGGAAGTGCCCTACGACCCGCAGCGCATCGCCATTCTGGATATGGCTGCCCTGGATATTCTCGACCGGCTTGGCCTGGGCGACCGTGTGGTCGGCTCGGCCACTACGTCGCTTGAGTACCTGCAAGCGTATGTGCCCAGCGATACCATTGCCAATCTCGGCACCATCAAAGAGGCCGACCTCGAGGCCGTTATGGCCTGCGAGCCGGACGTCATCTTCATCGGCGGCCGCCTGAGCGCCTCCTACGACGCCCTCAGCGAGATTGCCCCCGTGGTTTATCTATCCACCGATTCCGAAATCGGCGTGGTTGAGAGCGTGCGCAACAACGCTGCGACCATCGCCTCCATGTTCGGCCTTGAAGCGCAGGTGGAAGAACTGATGGCCGGCTTCGACAGCCGCATCGAGGCGCTCGCCGCCTTTGCCGAGGGCAAGACCGCCATCGTCGGCCTGTGCACCAGCGGCAGCTTCAACGTGCTGGGCAGCGACGGCCGTTGCTCCATCATCAGCGTGGAAATCGGCTTTGAAAACCTGGGCGACAGCGGCGTGACCTCCACCCACGGCAATGAAAGCTCCTTTGAGCTGATCGTGGAACTCAACCCCGACTACATGTTCGTGCTCGACCGCGACGCCGCCATCGGCACCGACGGCGCCCAGCTTGCGCAGGAAATCGTCGAAAACGAACTGGTCATGGATACCGACGTTTACAAGAACGGCAATATCGTCTACCTGGCCAATCCTGCCGTGTGGTATACCGCCGAGGGCGGCATCACCGCGCTGGACATTATGCTCCAGGATTTGGAGGGTGAACTGCTGACGGAAGAATAACGGCGTTCCATTTCTGCGGGCCGCGCAAAAGCGCGGCCCGTTTGCGCTGTTGCCTGGCGGCCGCTCCCGTAAACGATTGTACAGGTTTTCAGACAAAACAAAAGCCCCGAAACCTCAACAGTTTCAGGGCTTTTCATTGGCGTGCCCGAAGGGATTCGAACCCCTGACCTTTTGGTTCGTAGCCAAACACTCTATCCGGCTGAGCTACGGGCACATGGCCTTTTCTCAAGGCGCCTATTTATTGTAGCGCGCCAAAGGGAATTTGTCAATGCGTTTTTGCGTAAAAAATCACAAATTTACATTTCCCCGGCGACGGGCGGCCTTAATGGGCCGCCCGTGTTCGGGAAAGCGCTATGCCTCGGCGTCGCTTTCCGGGGATTCGGGGCGTACCGGCGCTTCCTTGCGGCGGTAGAGCTTGCGTTCCAAAGACCAGATGCGGTCGGTAAAGCCGCCAGGCTTGACCATGGAAAGCTCGCGCCGCATTTCAAACATGCGCGCGTCCAGCACGTCGAGTATGTGTAATACCTCCGCTTCCGGGAACATCGGCCGCTTGGGGCTGCCGTATTCGGGCAGGTCGTGGTGGGAGAGGATCATGTGCTCGAGCATGACCGTCAGTTCGCTGCGTACATTCAGCTCGCGCGCGCAGCGATCCAGCGCCGCCACGCCCATCACCAGGTGCCCCAGAAGCTGGCCCTCGCGCGTGTAGTCGCTCGCCATGCCGATCTCATCGGCGTTTAATTCATCCAACTTGCAAAGGTCGTGCAAGATCACGCCCGCCGCCAGCAGATCCGCGTCCAGGAACGGGTAGATCTCGCACACCGCTTTGGCGGTTTGCAGCATGGTGGAAGTGTGGTGCAAAAGGCCGGAGCGCTCGGCGTGGTGCAGCCGCGAGGCGGCGGGATAGTACATCAGGCGGTCGCCGGCTTCCTCCAGGCGCTTGAGCACCAGCGCCTTCAGCTCGCGGTCGGCAATGGCGTCCACGCGGTTGAGGATGAAATCCATCATCTCGCCCGCCGGTTGCGGGGCGCAAGGCGCGAGCGCGGCCATGTCGTAATCGTCGTCCTCGGTGGCGGGGCGCAGTTTGTCCACGCGCAGCTGCGGCTTGCCGTTGTACTCCAGCATCACGCCGCGCACACGCAGTACCTGCGCCGGGGCGGGGGCGGGCGTATTGCCGTCCCACATCTTGGCATTGACCTCGGCGGAGATATCGCAAAGGGTCATGTCCAGATACTTGCTGCCGTTGGAAGATGTGCGCTGCGTGGCCGCGCGCGTGAGCAGAAAGCCGTCGAAGGACTGGTTTTTGAGCATCGTTGCAAGTTGCGGCTGCTGTTTCATGCGTCCTCCTTGCTCACGGCCTCGTCCATCAGGCAGAGCGCCAGCGCATAGATTTCCGCGGCGCGCAGAAGATCGGGAATATAGGCGAATTCATCCGGGCCGTGCGCCGCGCCGTGCGTGGCGGGCAATCCCTCGGGACGGGGACGCTTGCCCGGGAATGTCAGGCCGAAGGTCACGGCGTTCTTCAACAGCCGCGAGTAGGTGCCGCCACCGGAGGTGAAGGGCTCAGCCGGATCGCCGGTAACTTCAAAATAGGCGCGCTGGGCGGCCCCGATCAGCGGCCCATCCTTGGGGATGTAGACCGGGGTGGTGGTGGAAAAATCGCGCGGGACAAAACCGAGGCTGCGGCCATAGGCCTGCAGCGTCTGGCTGTCGCGCTCCACATCCGTGGCGATGGACAGGCGGCAGTCCACGCTCAGGGAGAGCGTGCCGTTTTCGGTGCGGGCCATGCCGCACACCATGGTGCTGCGGCCGGTGTCCGCATCCTCGCAGGCGATGCCGGCGCGCTCGCCGTAAATATCGCCCGAAAGCGCCGCTACGCCGCGCATAGCGGCTTCGGATTGCCCGGAAAGCACGCCCGCATCCAAGAGCGCCGTGGCCAGGCGATGAATGGCGCTCAGGCCGCCTTCGGGCCGGGCCGCGTGCGCCGCCGTGCCCGTGGCGCGCACGCGCAACATGCCGTTTTCCTCGCACATTTCAATGCCCTCGCCCGCCGCAAAGGGCTTTACGCCCTTCAAAAGCGCCGTGGCGCTGGGCGGCACCATGTTGAACACCTCGCCGCCATGGAATCCGGCGATCTGCCCGCCTGCGTCGATGCCGAACATTCCCTTGATGGAACCTTTCTGCGCGTAGTTGGCGGGGAACATGCTGTCCGGGATCAGGGAGGCGGCCGGCTGCGGATAGTGCTTTACGTAGTATTCCATATCCTCCATGCCCGTCTCCTCAGAGCAGCCCATCAGCAGGCGAATGCCGTGCTTGAGCGGCAGGCCGGTTTCCCGGAACATGCGCATCAGATACAGGCCCAACACGGCGGCGTTTTTGTCGTCGCTGGTGCCGCGGCCAATGAGAAAATCTCCCACGCGGGTAGCGCCGTAGGGCGGATAGATCCACTGCTCGCCCTCGGGCACCACGTCGATGTGGGCGACAATGCCCAGGGCGTCTTTCCTGTCGCCGGAGATGGCGCTGCCGCAATAGCCATCGTGATCTTCCGTGTCAAAGCCCATCTCGCGGGCGCGATTCAGCGCGAAATCCAGCATTTCGCGGCATTCGGGGCCAAAGGGCGCGCCGGGCTGGGCGAGGTCGGCGCGGCTGACCGAGCGGATGCGCGTGAAAGCCTGCAAATCGGCGATCATTTCCTCTGCGTGCGCATCCAGCCAGGCGCGCGCGGTCTGACGGATCATCTGTGTATCCATAACCATCTCTCCTTGAGGCATAATTCCTGATGTTCCCATTATACATGGCAAAGGAGACGGATGCAATTGCTTTTTGCATGAAATTATGCTATGATGGCGGGGAAACGGAGGTGTTTTTTTATGATGAAGAAGATTGCCATACTGCTGACCGCGGCGCTGCTGTTGTGCGCGCTGGCGGCGGCGGAAACATATGTGGGCGAGCGCTACACGCTCACGCTGCCCGAGGGCTTCGCGCCGGTGGCCGAGGCGGACATGGAGGGCTACCTCCAGGCCGCTGCGCGCGACGCGGGCGCGGCATACGATGGCGATGAGATGCTGGCCTTGGGTACGGATGCGTCCATCAGCGTCATGGGCGCGTCTACCGTCCATGCCAACACGCGGGAGGCCGCGGAAGCGTTGATTGCCGAATATGCGGATTATGTGGCCGGTTTTGAGGCCGTGGAAGCGCAGTATATC
Organism: Candidatus Pullichristensenella stercorigallinarum; assembly: GCA_018712945.1. Lineage (GTDB taxonomy): Bacteria > Bacillota > Clostridia > Christensenellales > Aristaeellaceae > Pullichristensenella > Pullichristensenella stercorigallinarum. The sequence continues at coordinate 10,798 of DVFZ01000077.1, forward strand.
GAGGCTGGCGGGCGCGAGTTTGCTCTCTTTCAGGTATCGCTGGACGGCCGGACGGCTTCGCAATACCTGTTGGTGGAAAACGGCATGCTCTACACGCTGACCTTCGTGGGCGTGGAGGAAGCGGATATCCTTTCCACGCTGGAGAGCTTCGCCCCGTCCGCGGCCGCCACCGCCGCGCCGACGGCAACAGTCGCGCCGTCCGCAAGCGCGGCGCCGTCCGCGAGCGCCGCGGCGGAAGAGACCACGGAAGAACCGTCTCTGGCGTCGATAACGCCGTCGCCGGCCCCGGTGGGGTAGAGGTTGTGGCTAAGAACGGCTCCCGTCACGCGACGGGAGCCGTTTAGAGCGCTGATAAATCCCGCAAACGCGAAAATTGCCCTGATAAAGGAGAAATTCAGAAGCAATTTTCGCTTCCTGTGTCAGCCGCACATGCAGCCTGCGGTTACTTACGTCCATGTAAGCTCCCTTGGCTACAAGTTTGTTTCCTTGTCTTGCAGGCTTTCTCATCCCTCTGGCAGTCTGTTGACTTTGTCAACATCCTGGACGGCTCCCGTCACACGACGGGAGCCGTCCCCAGACCATTGACAAACCCCTGCATTTGAGTGAAAATGCAGGGGATAATATATAGATACACACGCCGCAAAGAGGCCACGAGCCTCTTAATGTTTTGCACAGCCGCAGTCAGGAAGCATTGTTCCCGCATG
>DVFZ01000078.1 GCA_018712945.1 Candidatus Pullichristensenella stercorigallinarum
ACATCGAGGCCGAGGGCGAGCGCCCGCGCCTGAGCGCCGCTTCGCAGGATAAGTTCATGCAGGTGGACGGCGAATGGTTCAAGGATTTGAACGGCAACGGCTCGCTGGATGTGTATGAAGACTGGCGCGCCGACATCGCCGACCGCGTCAGCGACCTGCTTTCGCAGATGACGCTGGATCAGAAACTTGGCGGCCTTGCCAACTGCTTTACCGGCGGCGCGTTTTCGCCGATCTATCCGATGCAGGACGAATGGCTGCACAGCCAGGAAGATCACATTGAGATTGACGGGGTCAACTATCGCCCCCTCTGGTATGAAATCACCCAGAATCACGTTACGCATTTTTCTTACAGCGCCGCGGGCACGCCCAAGGAGCAGCAGGATGTGCTTAACGCCATTCAGGAGATCGGCGAAAACGCCAGCCTGGGCATTCCCATTTCGTTTGAAACGGACCGCCCCTACAACACCTGGGGCTCCATGGTCAATATGCCCTATTATGCGTTTGGCGTTGCCCATGATCCCGAACTGCTTTACAATATGGTGGCGCAGTACTCCAAGGAAATGGCCGCAATGGGATACACCACCATTTTCCACAGCTATGGCGTGGAGATCGGAAGCTGGTACGGCGATGAGGTGAACAACATTCGCGAGATGATCACCGCCGAAACCAAGGCATATGAGGAAAACGGCGTGCATGCCATGACCAAGCACTACATTGCCCGTGGCGGCCGCAACAGCTTTGGCGAAGCCCGTTCTGACGCGCAGCTTTGGGAAAACTGGATGGTTGGCTGGCGCGCAGCCGTGCAGGACGGCAAGACCTCGACCATTATGATGAACAATGGCACGGGCCTGAACAATACCCCCATTCTCTACGATTCCGAAACCATTGGCTACCTGCGCAACGAACTCGGCTTTGACGGCGTGCTTTGCACCGACTGGCCGCTGTTCAACAACGAGATTTCCGCTACGGGCTTCACCAACGACGGTCAGGACCTGTCGCAGATGACGCCGGGCGAACTGTTCTGCCGCATGCTGGAATGTGGAATTGACCAGTTTGGCGTTTTCCGCGTCGAGCATGGCACGGATACGACGGATTTCTATAAGTCCAACAGCTTTGACTCGATTTACTGGCCGGACACGATTAAGGAGCGCATTGAGGCCGGCGAGTTCTCTGAGGATATTGTGAACACCGCGATTTCCCGCGCCCTGCGCAATAAGTTCCGTCTGGGTTTGTTTGAAGACCCCTACAATTCCTATGACGAGCTGCTGGAGCTTTGCGCAAGCGATGAGTACAAGGCGGAACCGTTTGAATTGACCACCACGCAGGACATTGTCCGCGCCCGTACCGATGAAATGAACGCCATGGATGAGGAGTTAATGGTCAAGTCCACAGTGCTCCTCAAGAACGACAACGATTTGCTGCCCCTGAGCGAAGGGATCAACGTTTATGTGGACAGCAACAATACGGAAGTGAAGGAAAAGGATGTGCCGGCCATTGGCGAGCACGCCACGATTGTGGAAACGATGGACGAGGCGGATGTGGTCATTGCCCATGTGACCGCGCTTGATGACGCCGCCGAATACATCGTTGATGATGCCAATGCCGCAGGCAAGCCGGTCGTGCTTATCGTTGAGGCTTCGAACGATTACACAAGCGAGCCCTCGACGTATGAGGTGGAGAACTGCGACGCCATTCTTATGCAGACCTATGACAGCTCGCCCGACCATGGCTCGACGCTGGAGGGATTCTATCATTACTGCCATCCTGAGGTCACTGCGGACATGCTCTTTGGAGCGCGTGTGCCCAGCGGCAGCCTGGTTTACGAGATTGGCCGTACCGAGGATGACTACATCCTCTCCTGGGGCGATCTGCAGTTGGATATCGCCGCGGATGATGCGACCAGGCTGTATCTGGCCGCCGCCATCCGCAACGACCCCGATATGCTCGTTCCCAACAACCTGGGCGATGTGCTGTATACCTCCAATTTCGGCATGACCTATGGCGAGCAGCCCGATTTCGATTTCAATACGCTCATCGTTCCCAAGGAGATTCAGGAAGTCGAAGAAGAATCGCGCGGCAGCATGCGCACGGTTACAAAGGCGGTTGAAAAGGTTCAGACGGCTGGCGAGCCCTTTGAGATCAGCTTTATCGCGCAGAACAATGGCGCCGACGGCTACTTCTATGCGGATGTCTACGACGGAGACGAATTGATCGCTTCGAAGTTCATGGCGCTGGATGCGGGCCAGTTCCGCATTGTCACGATCGAGTTGACGCTGGATGCCGGCGTGCATGAGATCTCTGTTTGCGGCCTGACGAAGACCATCACCGTGGAATAACGCCACAAACACGTCCCCTTTCGCCGGGGCGGGCTTCGCGCCCGCCCCGGCTTTTGCTATCCAAAAGTGCAGAATGTTGCAAGGGGTTGTGCTGGATTTTCCATTGTGAATTTATGAAAAACGCCGTATAATGGTATTGTCGATAAAGGCAGAGCATGCCTGAGAGAAAATTGGCGCAAGCCGGAATGGAGTTGTGAACATTGAAAAGGATTTCCAAGTTGCTTGTGTTGGTTCTGGCCCTGAGCATGGCCTTTACCGCTGCCTTCGCAGAGGGGGAAGCCCCCACCGCCACCGCCTATAAGGCCAGCGCGCCCATCACCGTGGACGGCGATCTGAGCGAGTGGACGCTGGATTCGCCCATCGTCATCGACCAGGAAAGCCAGGTCATCCGCGATCTGAGCTTCTGGCAGGGCGCTTCCGACCTGAGCTGCACCGTGTATGTGATGTACGACGAAACCAACCTCTATCTGGCGGTGGACGTCACCGAGGATACGCCCTTTGGCGCCATTGAAATGCTGCCCCTGGACGGCGAGGACAACTTCAAAATCTACATCTCCACCGACCCGGCCGCCGACCCGGCCCGCACCGAATATGGCACCAACGATTTCCTGCTTTACCTCATCGTGGACAACAACTACTGGGACACCGCCTTTGACCGCAGCATGATCGAAAAGGATTCCCTGGAGCGCTTCACCTCCAAGGGCATGGACGGCGGCGAGGACGTGCTCGAAGGCTATGAGCGCGCGGCGGCCACCACCTCCACCGGCTTCATCTTCGAGGCCGTGATCCCCTGGGCGAACTTCTCCAACGACCGCATCCCGGTTTATACCCCGGCCAGCGGCGATACCATCAAGTTCGACTTCGCCATCACCGATATCTCCTACCCCTGCCCGGGCACCGAGTATATCCCGCAGATGGCCTGGACGGGCGATCTGTCCATCAACACCAACCCCTCCCTGTGGGGCAATCTGACGTTTGAATAAGGCATTCTTTGTACGCCTCCTTCTTTCCCTGCCCGGTGGAGCAGACGCGCTTCGCCGGGCGCGCTTTTGGAAACCGGCTGGAAAAGGGGTGCCCGTATGAAAAAGGTTCTGTTTTTGGCCGCGCTTTTGACGCTGCTTTTCACCGGCTTTGCCCTTGCCGGGGAAATCACCGTGGGCGCGGGCGGGGACTGCGCCACGCTCACCGAGGCCTTGGCGCGGGCGTCGGACGGCGATACGCTGCGCCTGCTTTCCGGAAAGCACCTGGAAAGCGAGGAAAATTACCCCATAGTCGTGGAAAAATCCGTCGCCATCGTCGGCGGGGAGGGGGCCGTGCTGGCGGGCGTGCCCTTCCAGAGCATTCTGGAAATCACCGCCGAAAACGTGCGCGTTGAAAACGTGCGCTTCGAGCTTTTGCGCTATGGCATCAAGAACCTGGCCGACGGCCTGACGGTGGAAAATTGCGATTTCGCGCTCGCCGACGAAACCTACCGCGTCTCCTCCTGCGGCCTCTGGCTGGCGGGCGCGTACAACTGCACGGTGCGGGACTGCGATTTCACCGGCTGCGGCATGTGCGTGGCCGGGCCGCCGCTGTCCGAGCGCAGCAGCGCCATGCCGGTGCTCACCGGCCTGTTTGAAGTCGGAGAGGACCCGGCGCTGTTCACCTCGCATACCATACAGGGCAACACCGTCAACGGCAGGCCCTACTATTTCATCATCAACCAGGATGGTGCGGTGGTGCCCGCCGATGCGGGCGGCGCGCTGGTGGCCTGCTGCGAAGGCGTGCTGTGCGAGGGGTTGGACGTGTCCGAAAGCTCCATGGGCGTCCAGATTGTGCACAGCAGCGGCGTGATTTTGCGCGACTGCGTTGCCGACCGCTGCGGCGTGTTCGGCATCTACCTGGCCTATATCGACGGCGGCCGCCTGGAAAACGTCTCCTGCCGCCAGTCCAACCACGCCATCGACCTGCGCGACGTGCAATCCCTGGTGGTCACAGGCTGCGAGACGGTGGACAGCGAACAGGGGATTTTCCTTTCCTGGGCGTTTGACACCATCGTGGAAAAGTGTACGGTGACAAACTGCGGCTTTGGCTACTTCGCCGCCGCCGGCGAGGGCAACGTGCTCACCGACTGCGTTTTCACCGGCAATGAAACCGGCGTCTACCTGCAAAACGAGGCGGACGCGCTGGTGTGGGACAACGATATCACCGGCAGCGGCGCGGCGGGCGTGCGCGTGCTCAAATCGCCCTGCCACTTGCTGGACAACCGCATCCACGACAACTGGGTGGGCGTACTGGCGGCCGAAACCGCGCCCATGACCATGCTGGGCAACGCGCTGGAGGGCAACGTTTCCACGGCGCTGTATATGCGCCAGATCACCCGCGGCGTGATCGCGGGCAACACCTTCAGCGGCGAAACCCCGTTCCTGGAGCTGGACGAGGCGGTTTCGCACACGCTGGTGGAAAACAACGTCTTTGAAGGCACGATGGCGCAGGTCGTAAGCAACCTGAGCGCGCCGCTGGACTTGAGCCACAACCAGTGGGCGGGCTGAGCGCGCCGCGGGGATTTTTCGCGGGCCAAAGCCGCCCCGCCGCCAAAGGGCGGCAAGCCAAAACGCATGGACGCCGGAAGCCCATATACGGGGGCTTCCGGCGTTTGCGCCGCACGGGCAAAACCCGCAAACGCGAAAATTGCCGCGCGCCGGGGCGGCGGGGGCCATGGCCGCTTTCCGCCGCCGCGCGCGTTTTTGCTCAGGGGCACAGGTAGTTGTACATGCCCAGAATCATGTAATAGCCAGCCACGGCGCCCTGGTCGGGCACGCCGGCGCACTTTGCGGCGTGAACGGCGGCCTTGCCGAAAACCGGCGTCATGGCCTTGGTTTTCTCCACGCCCTCCGCTGCGGCTTCCAGCGCCGCCTTGATCACCGCCTGCGGCGTGGCCGCCGCGTTTTCCTCTGAGCAGGAGCGCGCCGCATCCGCCGCCGGTTTCACCGCGTCGTAGATCGTCCGCTGCCCCTGGGCGCACTTGCCTCTTTTTTGCACGCCCGCCGCGAAGCCTTCGAGGTAATCCGCCAGGCCCGCGCCGTCTATTTCGCTTCGGCCCTTGAGCGCCTTGCCGCCCTCCATTACCCCGCTGGACATCAAAAAGCCCATCGTCGAGGGCACCAGCGACGACATCTTCATGCCCGCCTTCATCAGCAGCTTGCCCACGTCGCCCGCGGCGCTTTCCGCCTCCGCGCGCATCAGCTCCGGCAGGGCGGCAAAGCCCTTGCTCATGGTAAGCCCCAGGTCGCCGTCGCCGAGCTTCGCGTCCATTGCGCACAGTTCCTCCCGCTTCTGCGTGAAGAGCGCGCCCACGCTGGCAAACAAACCGGCCAACTGTTCAAACCCCACGTTTTCCATCGGTTTTTCTCCTTTTGGCGCGCCTCAGCGCTGGCAGATGAACGGCGTATCCACCGGATGCTCCATATAGCGCTTCAGCGTCGCATTCATCTTGCAGATCGAAATTGACGCGCCCGCCATTTCCATGGAAGTGGCGTATTCGCCCACGATGGTGCGGTAGATTTGCACGCCCCTGGCCTTGAGCAGTTCCGTAACGTCGTTGGAAAGGATGTACAATTCTTCCAGACAGGTCGCGCCCAGCCCGTTGATCAGCAGGGCGACCTCTTCCCCGGCGGCCACGGGCATATCGCCCAGCAGCGCCTCCAGGGATTCCTCCGCGATGGCGCGGGAGGTTTTCAGGGGGCCGTTCCACACGCCCGGCTCGCCGTGGATGCCCATGCCCATGGCCATTTCGCCCTCGGCCAGCTCGAAGTTCGCATGGCCGACCTCGGGGATGATGCAGGGCGTGAGGGCAAAGCCCACCGTGCGCGTGTTGTCCTTGGCCAGTTGGGCGGCGGCGAGCACATCGTCAAGGCTGCCGCCCTCGTCCGCCGCCGCCCCGGCGGCTTTGAACATGAAGTAGATGCCAGCCACGCCGCGGCGGGTGGCCGGGTCGGCGTTGGAGTACACGTCGTCCGCGCCGACGATGCTCTTGCAGGCGATGTCGTCCATTTCGCACATCTCTGTGGCCATATCGAAGGTCATGATGTCGCCCGTATAGTTGCCATACAGGTACAAAACGCCCTTGCCGGCCTCCACTTCCCGGGCGATGTTGTAAATCTGCTCCGGAGACGGCGACTGAAACACGCCGCCCACGCCGCAGCCGTCGATCAGCCCATCGCCCACATAGCCCAGGAACAGGGGCAGGTGCCCGGCGCCGCCGCCGGTGATGATGGCCACCTTGCCCGGCTTCTTTTTCGCCGTGCAATAGCAGCGCAGATCCCCCTGCGCGCACTTTACCTTGTCCGCGTGCGCGGCGTAGATGCCCTTGAGCATCTCGTCCACATAGTCGCCCGGCAGGTTGATGATCTTTTTCATGTGGTTTCCTCCTTTGGCCGCGACCGGCTCAGCGCGGCTTGTTGACCCAGTAGCGCGGCTCCCTGCCCGCCAGAACGTCGGCCACGCCCTGCGATACGCAGAGGCTGACGTTGCGGTAGGCCTCGTAGGATTCCGCGCCGATGTGCGGCGTGCAAACGACGTTGTATTGGAAAATTTCCGCGCCGCGCGGCAGGGGTTCGATTTCAAAGGCGTCCAGCGCCGCGCCAGCGAGGTGGCCTTCGCGCAGGGCCTGCGTCAGCGCGTCCAAATCCACCAGGCCGCCGCGCGCGGCGTTGATTAGGTAGGCGCCCTTCTTCATGCGCGCAAACATTTCCCGGTTAAACATGTGGTGGGTTTGGCTGGTGGCGGGGATGTGCAGGCTGACCACGTCGCTGGTGGAAATCACCTCGTCCAGCGCGCAGGGTTGCACGCCCAGCTGCGCGGCCTTTTCCGCGTCCATGTAAATATCGTAGGCCTTGACGTTTACCTCGAAACCGGCCAGCTTTTTCGCCACCAGGCGGGCGATGGCGCCAAAGCCGACCAGGCCGACCGTTTTGCCCTTGAGTTCGGCGCCGATCTTGCGGGGCCACTTGCCCTCTTCCAGTTCCTTATGGGTGGAGATGACTTCGCGCAGCAGGTCGAGGATGAAGCATACGGTCAATTCCGCCACGGCGTTGGAGTTCTGCCCGGGGGCGTTTAAGACCTTTACCCCATGGCGGCTGGCGGCGTCGAGGTCGATATTGTCCACCCCCACGCCGAACTTGGCCACGGCCTTCAATTTGCCAGCCAGCTTGAACACGTCCTCGTTGTACTGGTCCATGCCGATGATGGCCGCGTCGATATCGCCGATGATTTCCCGGAGCTCCTCGTAGCTGTAAGCGGGGAAGGAGCGGGTTTTGTCATAGACGACCTGATGGCCTTCCTTTTCCAAAAGCGCCCATGCCTCCTGGCAGAGCGTATCAAAATGCGAAGCGGAAACAAGTACCTTGCCCATTTTTTTCACCTCACAAAGTCAAGGAAAGGCCGGCCCCGGCGCAGATTTCCTCCAGCTGCGCGCGCAGGGCCTCCACTTCCTCGCGCGGGAGATCCAACTGCGGCTTGCGCATATGGCCCGCGTCGATGCCGCGCATCTTCAGCGCCTCTTTGAAGTAGGACATGTTCGCGCCGCCACGCAGGGCGTCCACCAGCTTCACGCAAACCTTCTGGCGCTTCTGCGCAAGCTCCAGGTCGCCGTGGCAATAGGCGCTGTAGACATCCACAAAGGGTTCGGGGAACACGCCGGCCACGCCGGAAACGGAACCCTTGCAGCCCACCGCCAGCATGGCCACCAGCGCGCGGTCGCAGCCGTGGAGCACGCTGAAGGCGCCGCCGGCGATGTTGGTATAGTCGATGGTGCGGTTGATGTCGGCAAAGCTGTACTTGATGCCGACCACGTTTTTGCAGCGCTCCGCCACCCGGCGGGCCACTTCCGGCTTCAGGTCGTTGGCGGCGCACTGGGGGATGTTGTAAAGGTAGATGGGGAAATCGGGCACGGCGCTGGCCACGGCCACGTAGTACTCCTCCAACTCACGATCGTTCGCGCCGAAGAACTCGGGGGTGACGACGCCCGCGCCGTCCGCGCCGATTTCCTGGCTGTGGCGCACCAGTTCGATGGTATCCTCCTGATTCATGGCGCCGCAGTGGATAAACACATTGACCCTGTGCGCGGCGGTATTGACCACCGTTTCGGCCACCTTTTTGCGCTCTTCCACGCTCATGCGAAGCATTTCGCCCGTGGTGCCGCAGGGATAAAGGCAGTTTACGCCCTTGTCGATCAGCATCTGCGTCAGCTGCGCCACGCCGTCCAGGTTCACCTGGCCGTCTTCGTCGAAGGGGGTGACCATCGCTACTGTAATGCCGTAGAGTTCTTTCATTTTCAACGCCCTCTCATGATTCTTAAGTTCTATATCCAGACCCGCCGCGCCGCGCGGCCGGGGTCGGGATGCGCTGTGTTTTGAAACGCCGCCTCAGCAGTCCTTGCAGACCGCGCCCAGGGCGGCGGATTCCGCCTGCTGCGCAAAGCGGCGCAAAAGGCCCTTGCATTCGCAGGGCGGCCGGCGCCATTTTTGCCGCCTCCTGGCGAGGGTTTCTTCCGGCACGTCCACATCCAGACGGCCGTTGGGGATATCAATGGTGATGCGGTCGCCGTCTTCCACCAGGGCGATCGGCCCGCCTTCGGAGGCCTCCGGGGAAACGTGGCCGACAAAGCAGCCGTTGTTTGTGCCGGAGAAGCGGCCGTCGGTAACCACGGCGGTGGAAAGCGCCAGCCCCCGGCCGTAGAGCAGCTTCATGATGCGCACCATTTCCCGCATGCCGGGGCCGCCCTTGGGCCCCTCATAGCGGATGACCAGCACCATGCCCTCGCGGATTTTGCCCTGCGAAACGGCCTCGGTCGCCGCCTCTTCGCCGTCAAAGCAAATCGCTTCGCCCTGGAAATAAAGCATTTCCGGATGGATGGCCGTGGGCTTGGTGACGGCGGTATCCGGCGCCAGGTTGCCGCGCAAAACCGCCAGGCTGCCCCAGGCGTGCCACGCTCGCTGCGGGGAATGGATGATATCGTTTTCCACGGCCGGCACGTCCCTGAGCAGCGCCGCCCAGCTTTTCCCCATGCAGGTCACCGCCTCTTCCAGCATGGGAAGGAGGTGCTTCATCACCGCCGGCACGCCGCCCGCGGCGTAAAAATCGGGCACGTTCAGGGGGCCGTTGGGGTAAATCAGCGCCAGATGGGGCGTGGAGCGGGCGATTTTGTCGATTTCATCCATCGACAGCGCCTGGCCGCTTTCGTGGGCGATGGCCGGGAAGTGCAGCGCCATGTTGGTGGAGCCGCCGATGGCCATGCCCAGCCGCAGCGCGTTGCGCAGGCCCGCGCCGTTGATGATCTTTCGGGAGCGCAGGCCCTCCCGCACCATTTCCACAATCCGCCGGCCGGACGCCTGCGCAAAGCGGAAGCGCTCCGCCAGCACGGCAGGCACCATGGAGCTGCCGGGCAGCATCATGCCCATCGCCTCGGCCACGGCGCACATGGTGTTCGCCGTGCCAAGGAAGGAGCAGGAGCCGTTGCACGGGCAGCAGCCGTCCTCCAGGGCCTGGTATTCTTTTTCCGTGATCCGCCCGGCCTGGAGCATGCCAAGGGCCTCCACCGGGCTGGAGTTGTCCGACGCGCGGCCGTCAAAGGGGACGCCGCCCAGCATCGGCCCGCCGTTTACAAGCAGCGCGGGGATATCCAGCCGCGCCGCGGCCATCAGAAGGCCGGGCACCACCTTGTCGCAGGAGCCCAACAGGACGACGCCGTCGAAGTGGTTCAGCTCCGCCATGGTTTCCACTTCGTCGGCAATGATGTTGCGGGCGGGCAATATGTAACGCATGCCGTCGTTGCCGCAGCCCATGCCGTCGCAGGGGCCGATGATGCCAAATTCCACCGGCGTGCCGCCGGCCTGCAAAATCCCCTGGCGCACAAATTCGGCCACCTGGCGCAGGTTGTTGTGGCCCGGGTTGGCGTTGTTCCATGCGTTGGCGATGCCGATCATCGGCCGGGAAAGGTCGTAGTCGCTGAAGCCCATGCCCTTATACAGGGCGCGCACGCTTGACCATTCGGGGCCTTTGAGGATCGCGCTGCTTTTCAAATTCATGTTCTCATCCTCTATCGCAGGGTAAAATCGCGCTCAGCGCAGGTTGAACACCGTTTCCGCAGTGCGCCCCAGGCACCAGGCGCGCTGCTCGCCGCTCAGGTGCAGGGCGTCGTACTTGGCCAGCTCCACGCCCACGTTGTCCGGGTTGTCCGTGCCGAGCATCAGGCGTTCGCAGCCGAGGGTTTCCACAAAGCTTTTGAGCACATACACCGGGCACCACGAGGTTTCCAGATAGATGTTCGGGCACACCTGCGCGGCCACCAGCGCCTCGCTGCCAAACATGCCGCCGCCGGCATGGGCCAGCACGAAGGTGACGTCCGGATAGGCGCGCGCCGCGGGAATGGCCAGCGAGGGCAGGGCGGAACAAACGCCGTTGCCGGTGTGAATCATGACCGGCACGTTGAGCGCGCGCGCCGCCTGGTAAACCTTTTGCGCCTGCGGGGCGTTGGCGGCGCAGCAATAGGCCTCGGGATGCAGCTTCAGGCCCACAAAGCCCAAATCGCGCACGGCCCAGGAGACATGTTCCATATATTCCTCCGGCGAGCAATGCGGCGTGTAGGAAACGATGCCCCAGGCGCGCCCCGGATGCGCCTGGGCAAAATCGCGGATGCGTTCGCAGGCCTTTTGCCAATCGTGGGTTTTCAGGCCGGGCTGCAAAAGCACGCCGTCGATGGAGAATTCCTCCATATAGCCGAGGATTCGCTCCTCGCCGTCGTTGGAGTTGTAGATCAAATCTTCTCCCAGATGCATGTGGGCGTCAATGATTTTCGCCATGGCAAAGGCCTCCTTGCGTATTGATTTCCCGGCCGCCCGCGCGGCCGCTATTGCCGTATTTCATAGTTGCGCCGGTAGGAACTGGGCGTGACGCCCGTATAATGCGAAAAGTGCCGCGAAAAGGAATAGGGGCTTGCGAACCCGGCGATTTCGGCAATTTCCGCGATGCTGTATTTTGAATCGGTCAACAATTTGCAGATTTCCTTGAGCCGCACCCGCACGATCAGCTGGTTGAGCGAACAGTCGAACAGGCGGCGGCAAATGCGCGAGGTCTGGCGCACGCTCAGGCCCATCGCGTTGGCCACATCGTTGCCGGTGATGCCGTTGAAGGCGTTTTCATTCACATAGGAGAGAATCTGGTCAATGCGCTGGCAGTCCTCGGATTCGCGCAGGCGCTGCGCCTTGTTTTCCGCCCGGGCGGCGAGCGAATCGACAATTTCCAGCAAAAGCGTGTGGACGATGCAGGCGATGGAGACGGACGTGGTCAGGTCGCTCATGGCCGTTTTGTGAATCAGGGCCTGCGCCAGCTCGTGGAAGGCCTGCGTTTCCAGCCCGGCCACGGGGATGTGCGTCTGGTTAAACACCTCGTTGATCAGCTCGTTGCGCGATATGATCTCAAAGCCGATGACCAGTTTTCGCGTGTAGGGCGCGGTATCCACAATGCTGTGCATGATGCCCGAGGGGATGAAAATGTAATTGTTCGCCTCGCAGGTCAGCGTCATCGCTTCCCCAAATTCAAAGCGGAGGGCGCCCTCGTATATATAGTGCAGCTCGTGCACGGTATGCTTGTGGCGCTCTGTGGAAAGGGGCTCGTCCTGGGAAGAAACGATGCGGCACCAGGATATGTTGGAACGCATGGCGTCGCTGGCGCTGGAAAGGTTCATACTTGGCAGCATGTTGGGCATTATGCCGCCCAGCAGACGTTCCCTGTTTCCCGCTGTTTTCCCACGCTTCTCCTCCATAATGTTCTCTCCCGGGCGCCTTGATCCGACGATATATCATTGCCTCATTGCGTCTGTGATTATACGTTATCAAACCTGGAAAAGCAATATGGATGTCCGAAATTGGTATTTTTTTGGCGCGTTGTGCCATTGTTCGACATGTTAATTGCCTTATAATAAAACTAGCATTATGGCTTGATAGTCTGCGGATCTGTTTTCGCCAACTGAACGGGTTATTGTTGATTGTATCCAAAAAACCCTTCTTATATTCAGGGCGCCCGGCGGCGTGCCGCGCCGGGAAAGGCCGCTTTCAAACGACATGCTTCGGTATCTGAAAAGTGGGGCGTTTTTTTGCGCCGGAGGGCGCGCGGGTGCATTGTGGGCCATGGAGACAGCCGATGGCCCATTGCAAATAAAGTATACGGAGGAAGAACATGAAACTTACAAAGCGTCTTTTGGGTCTTTTGCTGGCTCTGGTCATGCTGCTGGGCGTGGCGTCGGTTGCCTCGGCGGAAGAGTATGCCGCGTTTGACGACTATCCGCGCCCGAGGGTGAAGGAAGATGGCAATCTGACCATCGGCTTTGTTTCCGACAGGCCGGAGTTCGAGTCCATCCAGCGCATTTTGCAGCAGCTTCGCCTGGAATGCACCCATCGCGGTTGGAACCTGGTGGAAGTTGTCTACGAAAACGAGCAGGACCTGCGCGACAAGTTCCTCAACCTCATCAACCAGGATGTGGACGCGATCGTCACCTTCAGCCTGACGAACATGGAATCCAAGCAGGATATCGTCGCCCAGGCGCGCAACGCCGGCATCGGCTTTTATAACACCGACTGCACGGTTGTGGACGGCGTGATCTGCAACTCCACCATGCCCAACGGCCTGGCGGCTGCCGAGCTGATGTACGCCATGGGCGAGGACGGCATGTGGAGCGATGGCCTGGCCGTGCTGACCAAGCGCTCCATCCAGGTGCACTATGAGCGCACCGACGTTATGAAGGCGATTGCCAACTGCTACTCCACCACCAACGTGCTCGCTGAGCAGGACATCGCCGCCGCGGGTTATGACGAGCTGCAGGCCGCCAACGACTTCGCCCGCACCTGGGTTACCCAGTATGGCGACCAGCTGACCGGCATCATCACCAGCACCGACTACTTCGCCTGCCCCATCGCCGAGGCGCTGACGCAGGCTGGCGTGACCGACGAAGTGTGGGTTTCCGGCTTTGACGGCGGTTCCCAGGCCTGGGCCTATATCCGCAACAACACGCCCCTGCGCTACAGCTACGCTGTGCCGGACGAGCTGTTCATCCATCAGGTTCTCGAACTGATCGACCAGATTCAGGTGCAGGGCCTGAACCCTGGCGACGAAGGCTGCCTGATTTCCCGCGCCGGTGAAACCATCTACTGCGAAGGCATCGTCATCGACCGCGACAACGTGCCGGCGGTTGGCACCAACATCCATGCCGTGTTTGATTACTACGGCGGCGACCCCGACGATGAGGACGCCTGGTACAACTGGAACGACGGCGACGGCGCCTATGTGGTCAGCGACTACATCGAAGAATAACCATCGCACGCAACAGGTCTGGGAAGCGGCCCTCGCGGCCCTTTCCCCGGCCTGTCAGGAACCCCATTTGCCATCACGCGCGGTGAATGGGGTTCCTGACAGACTGGGCGAGCAGAAACGCCTTGAAGCGATTGGCGGCGGCCCGGCCGCGGGTTTGTTGGCCGGGCCGCCGGAAACGCCGCACAATCGTCTGGCCAACGGGAAATGCTCCGGTTGGCAAAACGTCATTTGCGCATGGGGTGATGGATCTTATGGAAAACAGGAACACGGTAGTTTTACGGGTTGAGGATTTGACAAAGCAATTTGTCGGGAATCTCGCAAACGACCATATCACGCTGGACGTTCGCAAACATGAAATTCACGCGCTTTGCGGCGAAAACGGCGCGGGCAAGAGCACGTTTTGCAAGATGCTCACGGGCGTGTATCACCCCGACGGCGGGGCGATCTATGTCAACGGCAAGCAGGTCAGCTTCCAGGAACCCGCCCAATCCCTGGCCGCGGGCATCAGCATGGTTTACCAGGAGCGCAATCTGGTCGGCCATTTGACGGGCGCGCAGAACATCTGCCTGGGCCACGAGCCGCGCAAGGGCCTGCTGGTGGACGAAAAGATGATTGCCAGGAAGGCCGAGGAGCTGCGCGCGAAGCTGGGCATCGAAGTGCCCCTGGACGTGCCCGTGGAACAGCTGGGCGCGGGCCTGCAGCAGATTATCGAGATCATCCGCGCGTTTTACAACGACCCCTCGGTGCTGATTCTCGACGAGCCGACGGCTTCGCTTGGCGAGGGCGAGGTGGCGCCCTTCCTGGAGTTTGTCAAGAGCCTGCGCGACGAACTGGATATGGCCATCCTCTTCATTTCCCACAAATTGGAAGAGGTCTATGAGATTTCCGATACGATCACCGTATTTGCCGATGGCAAAAAGGTGCTCACTTCGTCGGCCAGCGAGCTTTCGCGCGATGATTGCGTCAAGGCCATGATTCGCGCCGGCCGCCAGAAAACCGTGCATGTGCCTCAAAAGGACTTCAGCGGCGCCGAAACCATTTTGGAAACCGGCGATATCGTGTATGACAACAAGCGCCATCATGTGCCCATGAAGATCCAGCGCGGCCAGGCCGTGGGCTTTTACGGGCTGGTGGGCGCCGGGCGCACCGAAACCATGGAGGCCATTGGCGGCATCCGCATGGCCGATGAAATGGACGTCACCTTTGCCGGCGAGAAAATTGCCAAAACCGAGCCGGTGCAGATGATCCACCGCGGCTTTATCCTCACGCCGGAAAAGCGCATCAACGGCGCCTTCCCGGGCCTTTCGCTGGAGGACAATATCTGCAACCTGTATATTGACAAGCTCTCGAGCAAGGCCGGCTTTATGATGTTTGACAAGATGAAGGAGTTCGCCACCCGGGTGCTGAAGAAAAACGAGGTTAAATACACCAGCATTGATCAAAACATCATCGAGCTCAGCGGCGGCAACATCCAGAAGATCATCATCGGCAGGTCCATTGAGCTGGACAACCTGAAGCTGCTGGTGCTGGACGAGCCGACGGCCGGCATGGACCTGGGCGCCAAGAGCGAAGTGTATGTGAAGATCCGCCACCTGGTGGACGAGGAAGACAAGAGCGTGATCTTCATTTCCTCGGAACTGGACGAGCTGCTTACCACGTGCGACAAGCTGTACGTATTCTATGAGGGCGATATCGTGGCGGAATACGCGCGCTCGGAATTCGACAAAGAGCGCATTTTGTCGGACGCGATCGGAAGAAAGAGGTGACGGAAAATGCGTCAAAATACTGTGGAAAAGGGAAACGTACTCATGGGCGCGACCAAATATCTGTTGCTGTTTGCCGCCGTGATCGTGTTCGCGTTGTTCAGCATCCTCGCGCCAAGGTTTTGCACCGTCAATAACATCATGAACATCATCAACTCCGCGGCGATCACGGGCATGATGGCCATCGGCATGACCATCGTCATGGAAACCGGCGAAATGAACATGGCCGTGGGCGCGGAGGCGACCATCGCGGCGGCGGTGGTCGGCAAGCTGCTGGAGGGGCCCGGTTTCAACGTATACATCGTCGCGGTGCTCGCCGGGCTGGCGGCGGCCATGCTGGTGGGCGCGCTGAACGCCTTCTTTGTGGTCAAGGTGGGCATCCCCTCGTTCATCGGCACCATCGCCATGACCACGTTTATCAACGGCTTTATCAAAATCGTCACCGGCAACCGCTATATGTTTTCCCAGTATTGGCCGGACGAATTCAGCTTCCTGGGCCAGACGCGGCTGTTTGGCGTTGTGCCGATGCCGGTGGTGCTGCTAATCGTCATCGCCATACTCACCATCATCCTCATGGACCACACGCGCTTTGGGCGCTATGTCAACTCTGTGGGCATCAGCCCCGCCGCCTGTAAAAACGTCGGCATCAACGCCAAGCGCACCATCGTCTGCTGCTATTTGCTCTGCGCCCTGATTACGGGCTTCAGCGGCATCGTGCTCTCCTCGGAAGTTATGACGGTTTCGCCGACGCTGGGCGCGGACGTGCTGATGTCCGCCATGGCGGCGACGATGATGGGCGCCACCTTCCTGCGCCCCGGCCGCTACAACATCCAGGGCACCGTCGTAGCCGCGCTGCTGCTCACCATTATCAGCAACGGCACGGTCAGCATTGGCGCGGCCGACTTTGTGGACGACCTGATCCAGGGCGCCGTTATCCTGCTGGCGGTTGGCTTTATCTCCCTGACCCAAAAGGGCGGCCTGCCCAGCGTCAAGTTCAATAAATAGGAGGCGAGTTGAGTATGTCCGCGCAGAAAGAACAAAAGGCCCGTGGGGGCCAGAGGGTCGTCAACTTCCTCGTCAAATACTGGCTTGGCCTGTTCACTGTGGTCGTATTCCTGTTTTTCTCCATCATGCAGCCCCGCTTTGCCACGGTGAGCAACATCATGTCCATCTTAAGCTCCACCTGCATCCTCGCGCTGGTCGGCATGGGCGTCACCTTTGTGATGATGGTTGGCGAGATCGACTACTCCTGCGGCATGGAACTGACCACCGCCGCCGTTGTGCTCGCCGTGGTGCTGGATAAGCCCGCGTTTTCCGGGCTGTATATCCCGGTGCTGATCGTTACGGTGCTGCTGGTGATGGGCTATGGCGCGATCAACGTGTTTTTGCACGTAAAGGTGAAAATGCCGTCCTTCATCGCCACGATGGGCACCTCGCTGATCGCCACCGGCATCTGCAAATGGATGACCAACGGCGGCAGCGTTTCCTCCCGCCGCTGGCCCGATTGCTACACCTTCCTCGGCCAGTCCTACGTCTTCGGCGTCATTCCGGTTTCCGTGGTGGTCACGGCGGTGATCGTCGCCATCATGTGGATTTATTCGGAGCGCACCAAGAGCGGCAAGCTGTTCTACGCCGTCGGTTCCAGCTCCACCACGTGCGAGTATGTCGGCGTCAACGTCAGGGCGCAAAAGGTCAAGGCCTTTGTGATCTGCGCGCTGCTGTGCGCCTTTGCCGGCATCCTGCAAACCTCCATGCTCAACAGCGCCACCCCCTATATGGGCACGGATTCGCTGCTCAACGCCCTGACCGTCCTGATGTTGGGCGCCACGTTCATCAAAACCGGCGTCTACAACATCCCCGGCACCATCGTGGCTTCCTTCCTGCTGCGCGTCATCAGCTTTGGCATGACCATGATGGGCGCGCCGAGCTTTGCCTTCGACCTGGTGCAGGGCGGACTGCTGCTGCTGTCGGTTTCGCTGGTCACGATGATTCACGCGCGGCAGAGCAAGAGCATTGGCTGACCCCGCATTTATCCCAACCTTCAATCGCGGCCCGCGCCTGAGCGCGGGCCGCGATTCCTTCCCCGCGCGCCCCGTCAAACCGGAGCGCGGGGAAGGAAAAGGGCGATGGTGCGCGGGGCGATGCGCAAAAACACGGATGCGCGCTTCCCGTTGGGTTGAATGCAAGAGGGTATCATGCAATTCACAGAATATGCTTCGAAATGATGTACATTATTATTAGCCATATAAAGCTTCATAGGCTTTTTTGGCATATGCATCTGTCATGCCCGCGATATAATCACAAATGACTCTCATCAAAATTAAACGTTCCCTTTTTTGACCAGATTCTAGTCGCTTAATAAAAGTATCTCGTACGCTTCCAACTCCCTCAGCATTGGCCAATTGAAGTAGTTGCTTTTGTGAATACGATGCTGGTTCAGATGCTATCAAAAATTCGTACGCACAGTGATTGGGTAGTTGTTCAGGAGTATGGTAATATGCTTGAAAAATCTTCCGAATGATGTATTTACCCTTTGCGTCTGCGCTTTGTATATCGTATGAAGACAAAACTCTGCTGGTAATGGTTTTCTCAAAACTTTTTGCGCTGTCAATAAAACCAGATTTCTTTCCAGGAGTTTCATAGCTGATTAAATTTTTAATTTTTTCGTCGGGTTTATGCTTTTCTACATATTTGGCGAATGTAGTTTGTTTTAGTTCCTCCGAATAAATAAATTCATTGATATTTATAATGGATGCGTTGAGTAAGTTGGTTACAAACATATTTACAATAATTCTAGATATTATTGCTATGAATGTCTCTGTATCCAACATTGCAGAGTTTTTTAGTTCGCTATTGTCACGATCTTTCAGATAATTAGCGAAATTATCTTTTATAATTCTTACAATTTCTTCTTTGGAAATCAAGCCACCCCGAATTGCATCTTCAACATCGTGGTGACGTTGGGCAATTTCGTCCGCTTCGGCGACTACAAAGCTTTCTAACGACCATGCAGGTATTTCTTCACGGAGGAAACATCCTTTTTTCAAAAAAGTATCATAATAAGATAGCTGGTCATAGTTAGAAACTTTTTCTTCCGAATATTGGGGCTTCGAGTGTGCCTGTATTCCCCACAATGTAAAATTCGTCAAGTCCAATCCATGGTCGCCATAGTTTTTCTCAAGAGACATTGCGTTTTTCAAACTTTGAAGGTTGTGTTTAAATCCTAAATATGGAAGAAGATCTTTACTTAATGGAGAGTTGAGAGGACAATCCGCTCCCAGTACATGCTCTTGTTGAGGGGTCATTATTTCATGTAACGCTCGTTCTCCGGCATGTCCAAAAGGCGTATGGCCAAGGTCATGTCCAAGAGCGATTGCCTCAACAAGGTCAGTGTCTAGCTTCAAGGGAACTGCGATTGAACGAGCAATTTGAGAAACCTCTAAAGTATGTGTCAGCCTCGTCCTGCGATGGTCATCAACACCGGATAAGTAAACTTGTGTTTTTCCTGCTAATCTACGAAATGATTTTGAGTAGAGAACTCTATCTCTATCTCTCATAAACTCAGTCCGATAGCGTTGACGTGTTTTCAAGCCGCTTTCTCTTGTAGCTAAACTTAATGGCGCTCGCAAGGAATACAATGGCCGTCTCATCCGTTGAAGTTTTTCTAGTGTGCATTTCATGTGAATTCTCCTTTGCAAAAAGATTTGAGGGCATGTTTAAAAATAAGTAAAGCAAAATCCAAAAACATTATATAGGTTTTTCAAAAAAGAAACAATATGTATCGGACAATACTTTTTGGGCAACACAATATTTTGCATAAATTTAATATACAAAGCATGAGATGCTCGGTGATCATCGTGCTTATATTTTGAACTGCTTTTCTGATTTGATTATTCATTAAGTAAGCCGTACAAGTAAAGCTCATGATAACGAAGCCTGTTGAAAACGGGAGGAGAAAACGTTTTGATCGCAGAACAGATTGGAGCGCGCAAAAGCGTGGGGAAAAGAACGTAGTCTATGGAAGAAGTCCGGGATTGGGATTAGGCCGAGGAAAGCGCATGACCTTTGCAACGCAGAGGTCTTTAAGGTTATCCAGGTTGGGCGAGCTCTACGCGCTTCCAAAGCATCGCTTGATCACTGGCTGGACACTTGTGGGCGGAGCGGAGACGGGCAGAGCCAAAGGCATTCATCGTCAAAAAGGGGAAAAGTACGCGTTTGTCTACGATGAGGGAGAAGGCAAGAACCGGCGAACTCTGATAAGCGTGCCTTATGCGCGCAAAAATCCGGCGGGTTTGGCTTGCGCACGCGCGCCGGACCGGACTGAATTCGGCAAAACCACTTCCATGCCGGCGACGCGCACAGAGGATGGGAAAAGAAAAGCGCCGAACCCCCTTGACTTCAGGGCTTTCCGGCGCTGTGATGGCACCCCCGGCGAGACTCGAACTCACTACATTCCGCTTAGGAGATTTTGCCGGATGGCAGTTCAATTTTTGCTCTCGTGTCATGCGATGGCAAAAAGCGCAATAAAATCAGGTGTTTTTGAGTGTATGTGCTGCATTCAGATTTCCCTCTGATAATTGAACTGCAAAGTGCGAAATATCCAAAAAATTAGCGCCAGTTAGCAGGCAATACAGGAGAACGCTTTAAGTTCGTTTTTGGGTTGTAGATGTAACTTCAAAATAAAGCAGCGTCATCCACGCAGATTGTGGATGACGCTACTTTATTGTTTTGGAGGTGAAACGATGCACGCAACCATTACCGCCATCGCCAATCAGAAAGGCGGCGTTGGCAAGACGACGACCTGTGCCAGCCTGGGAATCGGTCTGGCGCGCGAGGGCAAGAAGGTACTGCTCGTGGACTGCGACCCGCAGGCCAGCCTGACCATCAGCTTGGGAACGCCCCGGCCGGACAAGCTACCAGTCGCGCTATCCGACCTCATGGGCCAGGTGCTTGAGGATATGCCTATCCATCTCGGCGAGGGCATCATCGGCCACCCGGAGGGCGTTGACCTCCTGCCGGCCAATATCGCCCTTTCCGGCATGGAGGTTTCGCTGGTCAACGCCATGAGCCGGGAGAGAGTGCTCGGACAAGCGCTGGAAGGGCTGAAAGGCCGATATGACTATATCCTCATCGACTGTATGCCGTCCCTGGGCATGCTCACCATAAACGCTCTGGCCGCGGCGGACAGCGTGCTCATCCCCGTGCAGGCGCAATACCTTTCCGCCAAGGGGTTGGAACAGCTTTTGAGCACCATTGGCAAGGTGCGCCGTCAGATCAATCCTGGCCTGCGGATTGACGGGATTCTTCTGACAATGGTGGATGGCCGCACCAATTTTGCCCGCGACATCAGCGCGCTGATCCGCGGGACATACGGCGCGAAGTTGCACATCTTTAAGACCGGCATCCCCCGTTCCGTCCGCGCCGCGGAAGTCAGTGCGGAGGGCGGGAGTATTTACCGTCACGACCCGAAGGGCAAGGTGGCGGCAGCGTATCGGGAGCTGACAAAGGGGGTGCTGGAGCTTGAAAAGCAGCGCCAGAAACATAGCGTTGGCATCGCTCGATGACCTGTTTTCCACCGAAGAAAGCCGCGCAGAGGAAGGACGGGAAAAGGTACGGGAGATTCCGCTTGACCAGTTGTATCCGTTCAGGAACCATCCATTCAAGGTACGGGACGACGAGCGCATGTTGGATACTGCTGAAAGCATCCGCGAGCACGGCGTGCTGGTGCCGGCGATTGCCCGTCCCCGTGAGGAAGGCGGCTATGAATTGATTGCCGGCCACCGGCGCAAGCGTGGCTGCGAACTGGCGGGGCTTTCGACCATGCCGGTGATTGTCCGCGCGCTGGACGACGACGCGGCCACCATTATCATGGTGGACAGTAACATACAGCGGGAGAGCATCCTGCCCAGCGAGCGCGCTTTTGCCTATAAGATGAAACTGGAGGCGATGAAACGGCAGGCGGGACGGCCTCCCAAAGAAAATATGTCCCAACTTGGGACACAAAAGCGTTCTGACCAAATCATGGCCGAACAGATTGGTGAAAGCAGAAATCAAATCCAGCGCTACATCCGCCTGACCGCCCTGCTTCCCGAACTTCTCGATATGGTTGACGAGCGGAAAATCGCCTTTAATCCGGCGGTAGAGCTTTCCTGGCTCCGCCCGGAGGAACAGCACGGCCTTCTGGAAGCGATGGACGGCGAACAGGCCACGCCCTCGCTGTCGCAGGCGCAGCGCCTGAAAAAATTCAGCCAGGAGGGAAGGTTGTCCATTGATGTTATGCGCGCCGTACTCTCCGAGGAAAAGAAAAGCGACGTGGACAGGATAACATTCCGAAGCGATACATTGCGCAAGTATTTTCCCCGGTCGTACACGCCCCAGCAGATGGAACAGACCATCCTGAAACTGTTGGAAAGCTGGCAACGCAAGCGTCAGCAGACACTGGAACGATGACTACGGCAAAAAAGGAGGAAGTACAATGGCCGTCTTTCGAGTAGAGAAAACCCGTGACTATACAATTATGGCCAACCACCATCTCAAAAACCGGGAACTCAGCCTCAAGGCCAAGGGACTGCTTTCCATGATGCTTTCCCTGCCCGAAGCCTGGAATTATACGACGCGGGGATTGGCGGCGATTTGCATGGAGGGCGTGGACAGCATCGGCAGCGCCTTGCGGGAACTGGAGCGTGCCGGATATATCGTGCGCAACCGGCTGCGGGATGAACGGGGCCGCATTACCGATACGGAATACATTATCTATGAAACCCCGCGAAAGACGGCCCCGGAGACGCCGGAACTGTCCGCGCCGGATACGCCTGCACCATATACGGAAAACCCGGATATGGAAACGGCGGATATGGAAAATACGGATGTGGACATGCCGCATTTGCCCTCGCCGGATGCGGCACAGCCATATACGGAAAATCCGTATATGGACGCGCCGCACATGGACGCGCCATATACGGGAAGCCCCGTACAATATAATACGTATCCAAAAAATACAGATAAATCCAAAATCAATCCAGAAAATCCTTATCCATCCAATCCGAATCCATCCAATGGGGAATTGGCGGCGGACGTTCGCGCACGGGTACGCGAAAACATCGGCTATGACTGCCTGGCGACGGACGAAAACAGGGAACGGCTGGATGGCATCGTGGAACTGATTACGGAAACGCTTTGCTCCGGGCGCGATACCATACGCATTGCCGGGGTCGATTACCCTGCCGGGATGGTCAGGGAACGGCTTTTACAGCTCAACAGCCTGCACATACAGTATGTGTTTGAATGCCTAGAAAATACTGTCAGCCACATCCGCAACATCCGCCAATACCTGCTGGCCACGCTGTTCAACGCCCCGGTGACGAAGGGCAGCTATTACGACGCGCTCGTGCGCCGCGACCGGGCGCTGGGCTGTCTCTGGCCGCCAGTCAGGGCCGCGCAGGTGTGATTTTGTCCCTGCCCGGGCAAACTGACTGTACCCCGCGTATGCGGGCGCAGTCAGAAACAGCGAGGTGGCTTTTATGCCCGCGGCAGTGCGGAAACTGGCGATTTCCTTCGGGATGGTGTACATCCCGGTCGCCCTCTATACGGCAGTCCAGGAGCGGGGCGTGCGCTTTAACCAGATCACGGCGGACGGCGTGCGCGTGCGTCAGAAGCGCGTGCGGGAAGATACTGGCGCGGAAGTGCCGTCCGCGGAGATTTGCAAGGGGTATGAGTACGCCAAGGGGCGGTATGTGACCATTACGGACGAGGAACTGGAGCGCATCCAAAGCGAGCGCGACCGCGCCATCCAGATATTGCACTTTGCCCCGGCCGGGAGTATTCCCCCGGTTTACTATGATAAGTCCTATCTCTGCGCGCCGGATGGCGGCGATAAGGCGTATGAGCTGTTGCGGCGCGCCATGATGGAGGAGCATGTTGTCGGAGTCGGGCAATGCGTGCTCTGGAACCGGCAGGACATGTTGGCGCTGATCCCGGAGGAAAACGGCATCCGGGTGCAGACGCTGTTTTACCGGCAGCAGCTGCGCACGCCCACTTTCAGTGCGCCGCAGGCGCAGGTAACGGAGGCGGAAATGCGGATGGGGAAGCAGCTTGTCCAGGCGATGACCCAGCCCTATCAGCCGGAGAACTACCGCGACGAATACGAGGAAAAACTCCTTGCCGCCATCCAGCGCAAGATCGACGGGCAGGAGATCACAGCGGCGGCGGAGACGCGGGGCAGTGTGGCCGATCTTATGGAAGCGCTGCAAAAGAGCCTGGAAATGCAGGAAGGCCGGAAGGAACCGGCGCTGGCGAGCGTGGTGTGATGGAGGCGTTTTCGCAAAGGGCTTTCCGGCCCATGCTGCTCACTGAGCGCAAAGAGCCGTTGCGCGGCGGCGAATGGCTCAACGAACTGAAGCTGGACGGCATCCGTTGCCTGGCGTATCTGGACGCGGGGTCAACCGACCTGCGCAACAAGCGCAACCAGCCGCTACTGACATCCTTTCCGGAACTGGGCGGGCTGCACCGGCAGGCGCGGGGCCAGTGCGTGTTGGATGGCGAACTCATCCTCACGGACGCGCGGGGGAAGCCGGACTTCGAGGCGCTTCAGGCGCGCAGCCTCACCAGCGATTCCACGCGGGTGCGGTTGTTGTCCCGCCATGCCCCGGCCAGTTTTGCCGCTTTTGACATCCTTGCTTTCGGCGGCGAGGATTTGACCGGCAGGCCCTTGCGTGAACGCAGGCAAATTCTGGAAAGCGTCATAGCGGAAGGCAGTGGGCTGGTGCGCTCCCGCGCGTTGACGGGCGACGCGCAAGCCCTGTTTCGCCTCACCACGGAGCAGGGCCTGGAGGGTATTGTGCAAAAGCGGTTGGACAGCCGCTATCAGCAGGGAAAGCGTTCGCGCGACTGGGTGAAGGTCAAGAACCTCGTGGACGAGGACTTTTTTGCCTGCGGCTACATCGTCAAAAGTCCGCAGACGGTGAGCCTTGTGTTGGGCACTCTGCGGGAAGGAAGAATGGCCTATCAGGGCCATGTGACGCTGGGCGTCTCCCGCGCGGCGGCGGAGCGCTTTCCGACTTCGCCCCTGTGTCCCTTTGAAACGCTGCCGCCAGGGAACGAAAGCGCCCAATGGTATCGCGCGCCGCAGCCCTGTACCGTCACCTACATGGAGCGCACCAGCGCCGGCGGCATGCGCCAACCGCGGTTCAAGGGGTTTCGGGGGCTTAGATAGAAGAAGATAGATTGCAATTTTTTAAAAGGCTCCGGCGCTATCTTCTTTTTTCCGGAAAGCAGCATACGATTTGTAGGGAGAGTATCCAATTTTGAACAAGTCATTGAGAAATATCAATTATTGTCAGCAATTATTCAAAGTATACTTATAATAATTGTTGACAAAAATGCAGGTTTTGGCTAGAATACTTGGAAAGGAGGTGCGTGCATGGCAATTATAAGTCCGGAGAATTTGCTGAAAGTTTTGACTTCCTACAACCCTTGGTGGAAGACGGGAAGTGTGAACGCCAAGCTGTCCAAGACCTATAAGCGGTTCGCGTTCTATGAAGCAATGAAACGTCTGCTTCAAAAAGACATTCGCCGCACCGTCGTATTGACAGGAACGCGACGTGTCGGAAAGACAACGATACAGTATCAGATGATAGAGACACTTTTGCAAATGGGTGTGTCTCCATTGAAAATCGTATTTATTTCAATGGATCATCCGATGCTCAAATTGAGCGCCATGCAGGACATCCTGAATTGCTACCATGAAAACATCTACCCGGAGCAGGATGTCTATTACTTTTTTGATGAAATACAATACGCGCAAGACTGGGATCAATGGTTGAAAACGCTCTATGACATGCAGCCTGATACAAAAATCGTCGCTACTGGCTCTGCGAGTCCAGCATTGGTTAAAGGCGGCCAGGAGAGCGGAGCGGGACGATGGACAACGATTCAGGTGCCCACCATGTCTTTTTATGAGTATTGCGAATTGATCGGCGTGGATCGTCCCAATTTGTCAGAGCACTTAAAAATAACACCGCTTTTGCGCAAAACACATCAGGAGCGCACGCAGGTCATGCTGCAACTGTCCAAAGTTCAGAACCACTTCAACCGTTACCTGCAAGTGGGAGGATTTCCGGAGCTTGCTTTGGCAGACAACGATATTCTTGCCCAGCAGATCATGCGGGAGGATGTGGTGGACAAAGTTCTGAAGAGAGATTTGCCTTCGCTGTACAATATCCGTAACTCTACGGAATTGGAGAGGATATTTCTGTATTTGTGCAATGTTTCTTCAGAAATTGTTTCAATTGATGCAATCGCCAAAGAACTGAATGGCGTTTCCCGCCCCACGGTGGAAAACTACATTCGTTATTTGGAAAGCGCAAACCTGATCTATCAAAGCTGGCCGGTGAATATGGATGCCAAGAAGGTACTGAAAGCCCGTCCCAAGATATATATTGCAGATGCGGCGATCCGCAACGCGGTGCTAATGGACGACTCCTTGCTGAGCGATCCGGTGGAAATGGGTAAAGTCGTCGAAACAGCGGTGTACAAGCATGTAGCGGCATTTTATTACCAACAGGCTACATCCGTTGGTTATTACCGTGGAGGAAAGCGTGGAAAGGAGATTGATATTGTCGTAGAATATGGCGCTACCCGAAATATACTGATTGAAGTGAAGTACCGGGAAAGCGCGCCAATTGCAGATGACGACTCTATCGTGGAAATGAGTGACCGGGCCGTGGCATCCATTGTTGTCACGAAAAATGCAGACGACTTTGGCGTTCACAATACAAAAACCGGGAAAGATTTGATACGTATTCCGGCTTTTGCGTTTTTATATTTGCTGGGTCATGCGGAGAAGCATGGTTATCATGGAATGGACATACAGTAACTCTTACGGCGTGCCGATCTATGGCACCGTGGTTGATGTATATTCCTTCCTGGAGGATAATCCAATTTGCCAGCAACTTGCCGCACAGATGTAAAAGTGTCAAAATTGATTTTCGCACTTATCTTCACTTCGCAAGATAAGTGCTTTTCTTTTGCCCATAAAACCACAAAGGAGAAAAACTATTCCATGAACAACCATGCAAAATCCTCAAACGCACTCCAAATGCGGCAGAATACTGGAGAAAACACGCTTGTCGCCTTGTATGGGCTGTACGCCTTTCCAGGACTCATGCGCGACGCGGCAATGGAGGAAGTTGTGTGCCTGGCGGGAAGGGAAAATGATTTGCCAAGGCCACGTGACGCTGGGCG
Organism: Candidatus Pullichristensenella stercorigallinarum; assembly: GCA_018712945.1. Lineage (GTDB taxonomy): Bacteria > Bacillota > Clostridia > Christensenellales > Aristaeellaceae > Pullichristensenella > Pullichristensenella stercorigallinarum. The sequence continues at coordinate 26,687 of DVFZ01000078.1, forward strand.
TCCCTCGCATGGCAGCAGAGCGTTTCCCCACCTCGACCGCCTGTCCCTTTGAAGCATTGCCGCCAGGGAACGAAAATGCCATCTGGTATCGCGTGCCGCAGCCCTGTACCGTTACCTATATGGGGCGCACCAGCGCCAGGGCATGTGCCAGCCGTGGTTCAAGAGGTTCCGGGAGGATGGGTAGAGCGGAATCACAGAAATGCTATGCAGAACCGCCATCTTCTTAAAATCCGCCAATAAGTGAAGAATTCTTTCGCTATTTCGATGGATATTTTCGTTATTCAGGCCATTTCTTCTGTTATTCGGGGCCATTCTTCTGTTATTTGCATCATCTTTTCAGTTATTTGCTCAATAACAGAAATAATAACGCAAATCCGTACACTTATTGGCATTGATTTTTCGTATCGGCGGTTCTTGCGCGCGGGCTTATGCCGTCTGTTTTGTCAAAAATTCAAAGTATACTTATAATTATTGCTAGCAAAAATGCAAATTTTGGCCGCAAAAACTACATTTTCGCACTTATCTTCACTTTGCAAGATAAGTGCTTTTCTTTTGCCCACAAAACCACGAAAGGAGAAACACCATTCCATGAACGACCACACAAAAACTGCAAACGCGCCCCAAACGCGGCAGGACGCTGGAGAAAGCATGCTTGTCGCCCTGGATGAACTCCACGCCTTCCCGGGACACCCGTTCAAGGTCATGCGCGACGCGGCGATGGAGGAACTCGTTCAAAGCGTGCGCGCAAACGGCGTGTTGAGCCGCATCATCGTCCGGCCCCGGCGCGCGGGCGGTTATGAGATCATCGCCGGACACCGCCGCACCGAAGCGGCGCGGTTGGCGGGGTTGACGGCCATCCCTGCGGAAGTGCGCCGCGACCTGGACGACGACGCGGCGGTCATCGCCATGATCGAAACCAACCTGAAACAAAGGCCCCGGCTTTTGCCCAGCGAACGGGCGTTGGCCTACCGCATGATGCGCGACGCGCTTGCACACCAGGGCGTATCCGCAGAGGGCGGGCGGCACACGCGGGAAGAAATCGCGGATAAATACGGCGAAAGCCCACGACAGGTAGCCCGCTTCATCCGCCTGACCGCCCTGAACCGCCCGCTGCTGGAACTGGTGGACAGGGGGAAGCTGCAAATGGGCGCGGCTGTGGAGATCAGCTATCTGGACACCGAAACACAATGCTGGATCATGGACAACTTTGAGGCGACGGGAGAAGCACCTGCCATCGCGCAGGCAAGGGAAATGCGCCGCGTCTATGGCGAAGGCGCTTTGACACAGGAGGTCTTTACGGAAATCATGCTTCGGGAGGAGCGAGGAAAAACCGGCGGGGAGAAGGACTTCATCCGCCGCATGCGGGAAGAATACTTTCCCAACATGACCACAGGCGATGTGATGGAGAAATTGCGGGAACTGGCAGAAACCTGGCAGCGCCGGCAGAACCTGAACCTTTAAGCCAAACAAAGGCCAAACGACCATACATGACAAGGAGAGATGCCATGCCCCAATCTGTACCGCGAAGGGCGCATTGCCTGCCCCTGATGGGCTACCGGCACATGTACCGCTCGCTGTTGCGCTTCTTTTCGCTGCCACGGCAGGAAGCGCTGTCGCTATTGTATGCGCTGTATATCGGCAATTTGGATACCTGCCACTATGAGGGCGTTCCGCCGCAGGTGACGGAGTTGACGGCGGAGGGCTTTTGCTCGCTGGTGAGCGTGTATGCGCGCCCGTACCATACGGAAGTGCAGATGTACCGTTCCATGCATGCGCTTTTGCGAAGCATCCGCTACGAGGCGGCCATCCAGGATACGCGCAGGGCGATCAGCCGCTTCCGCATCCTGGCCGGGACGCTGGAAAACCGCTTTGAGGATACATATGACTGCGATATTACCGACCCCAAGACCACTTACGCCCTCTGCTGGAGTCGGTTGACGGTGCGCCGGGAGGAACCCCTGACCGCGTTGCGGGAAGGAGCAAATTTTTAACAGGCCCACAACGGGCCGGGAAAGACAATCACGGGAGGGAAGCCACTTGAAAATCATACGCAACAAATTTGTCATCGGGCTTTTGTGCATCGCCATCGGCGTGACGGTGGGTTTTGTGCTGCTGCCCAGGTCGCAGGAAAGCGAAATCGCCATGACCCAGGCGGTGCGGCTGCAAACGGATGTCGAAGCCGGTACGCGGTTGGAAGCGGGCATGTTGGAAACGGTCAAGGTGCCGTCCGCATCCGTGCCCGGCGGCGCGCACGCAGCGCCGGAGTTTTTCCTGGGGCGCTACGCGGCCACATCCCTGTTTGCCGGGGATATACTTACCGAGGCGAAAGTGCGCGATACGCTGGTTGATCCGGTGGCGGCGGGCGCGGCAAAGGGCAAACAGCTTGTATCGGTTACGGTGCCTTCGCTCTCAGCCGGCGTTTCCGGCCTGCTTCGCCCCGGCGATGTGGTGTCTGTGATGGTGACGAGCAAGGTGACGCAGTTTAACCAGCAACTCGGCCTGCTGGCGGCCACGGAACAATCCAGTCTTGAACCCGGGGAAGGTACGGACACAGAGGAAGAAACCGGTCAGACGCTGCTTTCCAGCGTCCATCGCCAATCGCAGACAATTATCCCGGACGAACTGCGCTATCTGGAAGTATGCAAGGTCACGTCCTCTGACGGCACAGACGCATTGGTGAACGCCGTCAAAGACCCGGAACAGGCCAACCGTCTGCCCGCGACGGTTACATTTTACGCCACGGAAGAACAGGCGCTGAAGCTGGCTGAAATCGAACAGAATGGCGAAATGCACATCGTTTTTCTGGCGCGTGGCGACGAGGCGGATGTGTACATCCCCCGCGAGCAGCGCGTGCTTGCGGCAGAGGAAACGCCCGCGCCGGCAACGCCGGCCCCTACGCTTGTGCCGGAAACGCCCGAAACGCAACCGGGCATAACCGTGCCAAGCGCTACGGAAGGAACGGCGACGCCCACGCCTGCGCAGAGCGCCGCGCCCGCAACGGCGGAACCCGCTCCCACGGCGGTTTCCACTGCTCCGGCCGATTTGAACAATCCGGAGGTGGGCGAATGATTACAGCGATTTGGGGTTGCGGCGGCGTGGGCAAAAGCGCCATTGCCTGCGGCCTGGGCAACCTGTATGCCGCCAGGGGCACGGCGGCGGTGATTGACAGCAACCTATGCCAGCCGACCCTTCCCCAGCGCCTGCCCGGTGTGCGGTTGGACGCGGAGCGTTCGCTGGGGCGGTATCTGAACCGGCTGGGCGACAGCGAAGTGCGCCGCTATTATCATCAGCACCCGGACAATAAGGGCCTGTTTTTCGCGGGCCTGACCGACCGCGACGCCTATACGGATTTCGAGATCGGCCTGGAAGCCGCCGACCGCGCGCGGGAATTCCTTGCGCGCAGCGATGAGATGTTCGACCATGTGCTGCTGGATTGCTCCGCACAGCGCAACGACCCATTCTTACCGGCCATGCTGCGTCATGCCGGGCGGATCGTGCTGCCCATTGTGCCTGGCATCGGCGCGGTACATTGGTATAACGCCGTCCAGCCGATGCTGGAAAACGCGGGCGTATTGGAAAAGATCGTGCCCGTTGCGGCGATGGTTCTGCCGTTTTACCTGACGGATGAAGTTGAACGCCAAATGGGGACGGCTTTCGCAGCGCGTTTCCGGTTTTCCAGGGAATTGGCCCGGCGCATCGACGAAGGCCGCCTGCCGGACGGACTGCTGGAAGCGGACGGCGCAAATTGGTCAAAGAACCTGCGCCTGCTCGCCAAAGCCCTGTCCCCGGACGAGGGGAATCTGTTCATGGATGAAGAAACGGCGGTGGATGCGCCTTGAGCGAGACGCTTTCGCGGATACTCTATAACAACGCGGGCGAGGCAAGCGCCGCCGCGGAGGAGACGACTTACGACGCGGCGCTGCGCAGCACGCAGAACTACCTGAGCCAACATCATGCCGGTACATTGGCGGAAACCGTATTGCAGGAGCAGGCGCGGGAAACCGTGCGTTTCTTAATTGAGCAGTATCTCACCGCGCACAAGGTATATGCCGGCGGCATGAGCATTCAGGAATTGACCACGCGCCTCTACCGCGACATGGCGGGGTATTCCATCCTGGAAGAACCGCTTGCCGACCCCGGTGTGGAGGAGATTATCGTCAATGCCTACGACGATATTGAGATCGTGGACGAGGGCGGCCGGCACAAGACGGCGCTGCGCTTTGGCGGCGGCGAGCAGGCGCGGGACATCGCCCGCCGCCTGGTGCGGCTTTCCGGGCACAGCATCGACACGGCGCATCCGATGGTGGACGCATATATCACCACGGGCGTGCGCGTTACGGCGCTGTTCCCACCGCTCATCCCCGACGAAGCGGGCGCGGCCTTTACCATCCGCAAGCAACGGCTGGGCAATGTAACGCGCGACCAACTCATTCGCTGGGGCACAGCCAGCGAGGAAGTGTTGGATTTTCTGGAAGCGTGCCTCAATCACGGCGTATCCGTAAGCATCGCGGGCAAGACGGGTTCCGGCAAGACGACGCTGCTTTCCTACCTGCTTAACAACCTGGACGAGCGGCAGCGCATCGTCACCATAGAAGAAACGCGCGAGATTCTCATCGTCAACCCAGTGGGCGATAGCGGGATGCGGCGCAAGAGCGTGCTGGCGCTCTGCACACGGCCCAGCGACGAGGAACGGACGGATATAGACATGCGCGCGCTGTTGCGCACCGCCCTGCGCCTGCGGCCGGACATCATTACGATGGCGGAAATGCGCGGGCCGGAAGCGCTGGACGCGCAGGAAGCGGCGCGCACGGGGCATACTGTAGCCAGCACGCTGCACGCCAACAGCGCCGCGCAAGCCTACGCCCGCATGATGACCATGTGCCAGATGGGTGCGGTAAACGTACCGGCGCACATCCTCATGGGGCTGATCGTGGAAGCGTTTCCCATAGCGGTGTTCTGCCGGCAGATGGACGACAGCCATCGGTGTATCACCGAGGTTGTGGAAGCCTATGGCGCGTTGGACGGCGAGGCGCGCACACGCACGTTGTTTGCCTACGAACCAACCAAAGACGGCGGAAGTTGGCGGCGCGTTGGGGCCATTTCCCCCAAAGTGGCGGAACGCATGCGCAACAACGGCGCGGAAGAAGCGGCCATCCGCCGCTATGCCGAAGAACCGGCCCCGCGCGCGGCTGCGGCAAAGGGGCGAAAGACAAAAGGTATGGCCAAGGGACAGGCAATCTCCGAGGCTTCGGAGGGATAAAACGTGTGACGGACGCCGCTCACGGTATCTTTGGAAAGGGTGGCCCTGCGGCACTTTGAAGGATGGAGGCAAAAATGGTCGGATATATTCTTTGCGCCCTGCTGGTAACGGCAGGGCTGTTTGTTTTGACGGATGTGCGGCCACGGGACATGACCGAAGGGCTGCGGCGGCCGTTTGAGAAGGAAGTCGGCCGCAAGCGGCGCATCCGGCAGATTACGGGAAGCGCGCCTTCGCTGCGGCAGCGCCTGATGGAAGAAGCGGCGGCCATGCTCGACGCTTCCGGCATGGGAGAGCAGGTAGCTACCTACCGGAACATGGCCGCGTTGATGGCCGTGGCCGGGTTCCTCGCCGGCCTGGCGATGGAGAACATACTGGCAAGCCTGGTGCTGGCTGTCGGGCTGGCAATGGTTCCATTGACGGTCATCCGCCTGCGCACGGCGGATTATACGCGCATGGTCAATGAAAAGTTGGAAATGGCCATGAGCAGTGTCACCAACAGCTATGTGGCAACGGGCAATCTCCTCACCGCCGTGGAGCGCGTGCTGACCATGCTGCCCGCGCCGGTCAACGATATCTTCAGCCGTTTTGTCGTGGATATGCAATACCTGGACGGCAACGTCGTCCGCGCCATCCAGCGCATGCGGGAAGCGTCGGAGAACTGGTATTGGAAGGAGTGGTGCGGGGCACTGATCCAGTGCCAGGACGACGTATCGCTCAACCGCACGCTCTCCGGCATTGTGGAGCGGTTTTCGGAAATGCGCCAGATTCAGTTGGAGGTGGATACGACGTTGCGCAAACACATGTCGGATTATGTGGTGACGGTCATGCTGGTGCTGGGCAGCATTCCCCTGATGGGGCTGATGATTCCGGACTGGTATGATATGCTGATGCACACGCTGCCGGGGAAAATTACGCTGGCCGTGGTGCTGGCGACGGTGCTGGCCACGTCGGTGTGGGTATCGCGCGCACATGTACCGGCGGAAGGGGTGGAAAAGCGATGAGCCTGATCCTGCGCCTGATCTTTGCGGCGCTGATGAGCGTGGGCCTTTACCTCGTGGCCGGGCGGCTTTTGTACCTGCCTCCGGCGCGCACGCGCGACGCGATTCGCTATCCGCATGGGAAGCCGTCGTTTGAGGAACAGGCGGCGCGCCTGTTGCGCCCTGTGACAGCGTTGCTCGAAAAGCTGTTTCCCATGAGCGAATACAGGCGGCAACGCTATGAGGCCGACTTTGCGCGCCTGGGCATTGCCATCCCGCCACAGGAATACATGGCCGGCCAGATGGCCAGAAGCCTGTTTCTTGCCGTGCTGGGCCTGGCGTTTATCCCGCTCGGGATTCCCTGGTTGAGCGTGTTGACGGGCATTGCCGCGATTCTGGCCTATTTTCAGTCCACGCAAAAGCTGAAAAAGCGCGTGGAAGCGCTCAACCAGGCCATCGACGCGGAACTTCCGCGCATGGTAGGCACGATGGAATGCGTGCTGGGAAGCAACCGCGACCTGATCGGCTTTTTTTCCCGCTACCGGCGCGTAGCGGGAAAGGAACTGGGCCGGGAACTGGATGTACTTCTGACCGATTTGCAGACGGGCAATCAGGAACTTGCGCTGCGGCGCATGGAGGGGCGCGTGCAGTCCAGCAACCTCTCAGCGCTGATTATGGTGCTGCTGGGCGTGGATCAGGGTACGGATCAACGCACCAGCCTTGCCATTCTCTCCCGTGATATCCGCACCAAGGAGCGCGAACTTTTGCGCCGCCGCATGGAAAAGCGCCCCGGACGCATCAAGACAGCCTGCTTTTTGCTTACCATTGAGATGATTCTCATGTTCATGGTGCCGCTGGTCATGATGATCGTCGGGACGCTGACGGAAGTGGGGTTTTAGGCTTCAGGAGTTGTCGATGCTGTCTTCTCCTGCACACGGTCATAAAAGTGCCTGCGGCCGGAAACACGCAATGTGACGAACCCCTCCTGTGCCAACCGTTGCAGATCCTGCCGCGCGGTTTCAAACGATACTTTCAGCTTGACGCGCCACTTTTCCGCTGTGATGCTTGTTATATTTTCCTGAACCATCCATTGCGCGCCGCGAAGTATGCGCTCCGCTCCTGGAAAGTCGCCCAGCCGCGCTTTCAAGGCGGAGAGCTGGCGCGTCTGCACCAAACGGTCGTGGATACCTTCAATGCTGCGCTCCAGCATTTCCACATAGTATTCCAGAAAATACGTCAGGTCATTGCCGTTTTCCGGGTCTTGCGCGGCGCGGATGGCCTTGTAATAGCGTGCACGTTCCTTGGCCAGTACGCCTGAAACGGGAAATTGCCGAAAGAAGCTGTACCCTGCCCGCAGCAATATCCAATATGACAGAGCACGTGCGGTTCGGCCGTTGCCGTCAAAGAGAGGATGGACCGTCACAAAATAGATGTGCGCAACGCATGCTTTGATGATGGGATGGATTTCCGCATCGTTGAGATAAAGCAGCAGTGCGTCCATCATGGGGCGGATCTTGCCAGCATCGGGCGCGGTATAGACGATCTCTTGCCGCCCGGAAACGACATGTACATCCGCGTCCCGGTATCCATGCTTTGCTGCGCCTTCCAGCGTGCCCTCTGTCAGCAGACGGGCAATCTCCAGGATTGCCGCCTCATTGATTGGCGTATCCAGATGCTCAAGAACAAAGTGCAGCGCTTCATAGTTGTTGCGGATCATCTGTTCAGCTCGGTTTTGGGGCGGCATTCCGCTGCGCAGAAATGCGTGTGCCTGTTGGCGCGTGGTATAAGCACCTTCGATCACGCTGGAAAAATAGGCTTCATCCACGATGCCGTCTTCAGCCTGCTCTCGCGGAAGATCGAGCGCTACGTCTGCACGGGCAAGCGCAGAAAGCCTGTCTCCGGCTTCCAGAAGCCTGCCGGTGGGCACGTACCAGTAATCGCACCCTTTTGCCGCCGGAAGCGGCAGGTAAACGGCGCGCGCTTTTCGATGTGCCAAAAGCTCTGGCCAAAAATCACCGATGGACAGAGAAACGGGTAACCGATACATCACTTCCTCTTTGGGAAAATAGTGCTCTGTAAAGTATGCAAGCAGTGCGTCGTTCAAGCGATCCACCACCCATCGTCAAATTATCTCTATTTTATCTCCAGAGAATATCTAATGCAAGTTAAAAATCAAAGGATGGATTTATGGGGATTTTTACGGACCTCTCTACCGAAGGTACGCCCCTCGCGGACGATGTTCTGATAAAAGGGCAAAATCCGGCAATTTTGCTCGAAAAACGTCTCGTTTTCAAGGAGCAGAGAGAGCAACAGGCCATCCGAAAACAGATACTCGCCTGCAATTGAGGCGACGCTTCGCCGGTAATTCACGATTTCCCTGCGCGGGAGGTCCACTAACACCAGCACATCCACATCAGAGCCTTCCCCGGCGTCTCCGCGGGCATAGGAGCCAAACAGGACTACAGTTTTCAGATGTTCGCCGAACAATCCTTCAAGTTGTGCGTACAACTTCAGCAACAGTTGGTCAAGCGCTTCCCTTGAACACATAATCAGGCTCCTTTCCACTGTTTTCATAATTCTATTATATCCGAAAACCGGCAATTCAGCAAGCGGAAGCGCCGGTTTTTCGCTATGTTCCGCCCGCTTCCCGACAAGCGGGCGTTTTCATAGATAAATATGCGCGTCTCCCCGGCATGGGTCGGGCATGACGGCGGAGAATCGCGCGCGTCCCCCAAAAGCAAAACGACATTTTATCCTTTCCCACCTTATTGACAACGAGAAAGAAATGGAGAGATGCCAATGCAGAAACTGATGTCTCTGGAACCCCGTCGCCGCAAGAACCTCCGCGCCCGAATCCAGACCCTGCGCAGCGGTTTCAGGAACCTTGCGCGCGACCGGCGCGGCGAGGGCTATCTGGATATGGCCATGAAGATTCTCATCGTCGTGGTCATCGGCGCGGCGATTCTGGCCATTATGAACGTCGCCATGCCCGACCTGTTCCAGAGCCTGATCGACAAGATTACCGGCGAACTCAACAATGTCACCGTATTGCCCTGACGGGGCAAGCCGCCTCAAGCGCGTCCTGAACGCATAGCACGCCTGGGGCAAACCGACCGCGGGGGAACGGCACATGCCGCGCCCCCGCACATACAGGAGGCACATGAAGCGCAGGACATTTATACGCGACAGAACCGGCGAGGGTTATGTGGACGTGGCAATTTCGATGATTATCATCTTTGTGATCGTCGCGGGCATTTTCTCGCTGTTTCCCATCTATACCACCTATCAGAGCCTCAACGCCGCGGCGCGACAGGTCGCGCACGTCGTCGAAGTCTGCGGTCAGGCGGATGCGGCGACGCTGGCGTTGGCCATCGGACAGGACAGCCTGATTTCCCCGGACGATATTGTCGTTGAAACAGACTGGCATAACGCCTCTGCAAAGAAGATACAGCTCAAAACGCCGTTTACCGTCACGGTGTCCAAACAGATGCTCATTCCCATCCTGCGGCCCGTTTCCGGCGCGCCCATTGGCTTTCAGATTCGCATCAGCGCCAGCGCGTCGGGTATTTCCGAAGTGTATTGGAAGGAGTGACGCCCATGCGCAAGCGCCTGAACAGTTTTTTGCGCGACCGGCGCGGCGGTGCTCCGGTGTGGGTGGCGTTTATCCTCCTCATCCTTTTCATGCTGGCGGCGCTTTTGTACAATGTCCACGCGCTGTATTCCTCATATTCGCAGACGCGGGACGAGCTTTCCCGCTGCATGGCGGTAACGCTGGACGCAAACGTAGCCAATCCCGGCCTTCGGGACGGCATTACGGATGTGGACTATCAGAGCGCGATGGACGCGCTTGAACAAAACCTGCGCGCAAGCGGCTGGGAACGGGAGGATAGCGGTTGGGTGAAAAGGACGGGCAACCGCCCCGGATGCTGCCTTACGGATGTGTCGGCGGACATATCGGGTTCCAACCTGCGCTTGACGGCGACGGTCAACATCCCGCTACCTTGGGCGGTGGCAGGCCAGACGGCTGTGCGTTTTCCGCTGGAGCTTTACGCCCGGATTCTCTATATCGAACCATAGGGAGGAAGTTTTATGAACAGACCATCGGAGGAAAAACTGGAATTCTATACCGCAGGCCCCCTTACCGGCGAGGGAGAAGAACCGGCCGCTATCCAGCGCGGCCTGACGCTGCCGCGGGCCATTGCTGCGTTCAACAGCGGGGCAGCCTCCGCAATCGGGGCGGCGCAGGCTGGCCGGGATGTGGAACTCGTCCAGCGCTGGATGGAAAAGCCCCTGCTCATTACCGATTATCAGCAGGACGCGCACTGGCGCTACAATGCCGAATTGAGCGTTTCGGCGGTCAATATGCTTATCACCACCTTGGGAATACGCTACCAAAGCGACGGCGGGGCGATCCACCGCCTGGCACGGCGCATCCATATCCTGCAACTGCGCGGAGGGGATGCAACGCGGCATCTGCGCTGGCAAACGTTGGGCGAGCTTGAGAAAAATGGCAACCAGGTGGAAATGCGAAATTACGCGCTGGCGGATTCAGAACCGGTATACGAAAACGAGACGTTCGAACATGTGTTTTGGCGGCTGAATATTGAGCCGCGCCCTAAAACGCACATTGGCCACGCCCTTTCCGTCAGCGACGTACTGGCGCTCCAGTCCCGCAAAGGCTGCATAGCCTATTATCTGGACAGAACCGGACCGGTGCTGTTGCCGCGCTTTGTCCGCCCGCCGGGAGAAGCGGCCCGTGCCCAGGAAGCCCGAAAGGAGGCGGCTGAACGATGAGAAAGCGGCTTTTGGCCTTCGCGCTGCTTTTGTTGCTTCTGCTGCCGGCATTGCCGGCGCTGGCAGAGACAGGGACGGTATCGACCATCAACACTACCAACCTGTTTGACAGTTATCGCGGAAATGGGCGTTGGAGCGAACTGAAAACGCCCAAACACAGGCTCAACGGGCGGCATGTGGTCTATTGCCTCCAGCACAAGAAAGCCTCGCCAAAGGGCCATCGCTATGACCTGACCGACCGGATGGACAACTACTCACCCCGCGTGCGCAACGGCCTGCAAATTATCCTTGAAAACGGCTATCCATCCAGTTCAGGCGGACTCTCGGCTTCGCAGGCGGAATACGCCACCACCAACGCCCTGCGCTTCTGGATGAGCGAGTGCGGGGATAGCCAGTTTTACGATTTCACCAATCTGGGGGCCTTTTCAGATGCGCAACTGCGGCAAATGGCCGCAGATGGGCTGATTCCCAACAAGATTCGTGTGCGCCAGGATTCCTATATCCCGGCGCTGCAATTTTCCATAGAGCTGCTCATCAAGGCCCGCGCGCAGGAATTCATCCGCAAGGATATTTCGTTGAGCGCAAGCGACGTGCGGGCGGAGCGCGATGGCAATATATTTATCGGTGAAACGCAGGTCAGCGCAATCAACCTGCGCGGCGGTTATGAAATCGACAGCTCGGCATTGCCACAGGGCAGCCGGGTCATCCGGTTTGTCGGCAAGGACGGCGACAGGCTGCGCATCACCATTCCCGCATCGGAAGCGACGGAAAACCGCGTTTATACGCTGACATTGACCGGAAAAGACGACCGGGCGCGCAACAATATGCAGGTATTCGTGGCGGAAAACCAGAATTATCAGCGCGTGCTCGCCGTGCGCATGGGCCAGAGCTGGTATACGCAAGTGGCAACGGAAACCCTGACGGTGACGACCGGAGCCTACTCCGAACCCCGGCCTGACCTGACGGTGACGGAAATCCTTCCGGAGAGCACGACCTGCGAAGCCGGCGCACGGCTGCGCGTGCAGGCGCGGGTCAAAAACCAGGGCAGTGTGGATGCGCGGGCGTTCGAGGTATCGCTTACCGGCAAGGGATTCACCGTACATAATATCCAAATGAACCGGCTGGATGCCGGCGGTACGGCCACGGTCGCCTTTTCCGTGCCCACGCCGTCCGAGCCGGGCGACTTGATCCTGACCGTGTTTGCGGATTGTGAGGACGCAGTGGAGGAAAGCCATGAGAACAACAACCAGCGCACAACCACAGTGCGGCTGGAAGCAGCGCCAGACCTTGCGGTGACAGAAGTAGAACCGCTGGAGGAAGGTTATAACGCCGGGGAAACCGTCACAATCCGCACGGTGGTAACCAATCAGGGCAATCAGGACGCGGGCACGTTTGTCGTGCTCCTGGAGGCGGAAGGCATCCCCACACAGACGCAAACCGTGCCGGGCTTACCGGCGGGAGAAAAAATTCCCCTGACATGGACGTTCCCCGCGCCGGCGCTTTCCGAAACGGAGGAACGGACGTTGCGCGTGCAGGCAGATTCCACAGGCGTAGTCCCTGAGTCTGACGAGGAAAACAACGAAGGGGACGGCTCAGTTACAATCTATGGGGAAAAGCCGGACTTGACAGTGACGGCGGTAAAAGCCGACGCGGACAGCTACAAGCCTTATGAGACTGTGACCATTGCCGTGACGGTGCGCAACGACGGGGTTGTGCCCGCGCCCGCCAGCACGGTACGGCTTGCGGGCGACGGCATCCCGGCCCAGGAAGCGGCGGTTCCCACGCTGCAACCGGGCAAACCATATGCTGTGAGTTTTCGTTTTACCGCGCCATACATCATAGGCGAACAGGAATTTGTCCTGACAGCCGCCGCCGACCCGGACGACAGGATTTCCGAACGCGACGAAACCAACAACCGCGGGGAGGGCAGCTTCACCGTGTCAAACCCCCTGGCCGACCTGACGGTGACGGAAGTACGCGCCGGCAAGGACGAATATGCGGAAGGGGAGACTGGCAGCGTGACCGTAACGGTGATCAACCAGGGCGCGCGGGCCGTGAGCGACGCTACCCTCAAGCTGACGCTGGGGGATTTCTTTTCCCAGACGCTTCCAACCGGGAAGATCGGCGTGGGACAAAGCGTGCAGGTGACATTCCCCTTCGTAGCCCCGGAGACGTTGGAACGATTTACAGTGACGGCCACCGCCACCGTTGATCCGGAAGATAGAATCCCGGAAAGCAATGAACACAACAACACCCTGAACGGCTCCCTGGCCGTCAAACCCATCCTGCCGGATTTGGCCATTACCGCCACCAACGCCACAAACTGGTACGCGGGCATGGATATTGTCGTAACGGCAACGGTGGAGAACCGCACCGCGCGGGATGTGCCCGAAACCACGGTGCGGTTGACAGTCGGCGAACAACGCTACGAAGAAACCATCCCCTTGCCTGGCAACGGCAGCAACCTGGCGGTGTTCCGCGTAACGCTGCCATCTACGCCCGGCCCGGCGGCGCTCCGCTTTGTCGTCGATCCATACAACACCCTGGAAGAACAGGATAAGGGCAATAACGACCTTGACAAGACCATAGAGATTGTTCCCGTACCTGCCGGTACGGTAGTCGATCCCGACTTGCCCGCATTGGAGGAGGCGTACCGTCAGAGCGGTGGCGCTGCCTTGCCGGATACGACCAATTCGGACTACCATATCTGGCAGGAAGTGCGCCTTGAAAACGGGTCGTATGTGACCAAGACCTTCTGGGCACAGCTTCAGACCGTCTTTGCCGTCGCGCCCGACCCGCGCATTGCCTATGCGGATGAACCTATGCGCATGGAGTCCGGGTTTGGCGTGCAGGTGGGATTGCAGACGGTGTTGACCTCCAATTACGACCGGCCGGAGAAACTGGTCGGTGTACAGATGGCATGGGTGTTCAGCCCGGAGACGGCTTATGGCCAGGGCGCGGGCTGGGAAGGCGTATTTGACGCTCTGGAGGCGGCAAGCGGCGAACCCGGCGCGGAAACTGCCGTCTGGCAGCTTGCCGTCAACCCGTGGTCGGAGAGCGGAAGCCGCCTGCATTACACGCCGCTGTGGTATCCGGACGGAGAATATACGCTGCTTTCCCAGGCATTTTACGCCTGGTCGCCCGCCGGCCAAATGTACTGGTACGACGCGGCGAGCGTCAACATACTCGGCGATATGTACGACCGCGTGACGGCCATAGAAGGGCGTTGACAGAAGGGCCGGCCAACGGCCCTTCCTCTTGACTGGAGGGAACAGAGATTGTTGTAAAAATCATCCTGGACGGCCTGTTTGCCGTCTTGTTGGGCGCTGCCGCGCTGTGCGACCGGCGCACACGCAACATCCCCAATCGCATCCCGGCGCTGATGAGCATCCTCGGCCTTGCGGAAATCGCCCGCCTTTTGTATCTGCACGCCCCGGTATTGCCGCATCTCCTGGCGCTGTTGTTGACCATTCCCCTGTTTTTGTTCTGGACGCTCGGCCTCATCGGCGGCGGGGACGTGAAGCTGCTGTTTGCCATGTGCCTCTATCTGGGCATATACAAGACCGCGCTTGCCGCGGGTCTTGCCCTGATATCGCTGGTGGCGTACCGCATATATGCTGCACGGCGCGGGAAAACCATGTCCGCCAGAATTGCTCTCGCCCCGGCGCTGGCGTTGGGCGGGACCGGCGCGCTTGCCGGGCAGTATTTGTTGATGGCCATGCAGCTATCCTTCCGATAAGGCGATTCTTTATTGCTATCCTTCCGAAAAATATGATTGATAACGCATAGCCTGCAAAACAGGAGCGCTTTCCTTCTTCGAGGGGAAATGCTCCCAATTATGTGCGGAAAAAAGAAACGAGGTGACGGCTTTGGCGGTAACGGTGAAATGGCTGCACCAAACCGCGCAGGAAGCGCTCCAGGAGGCGTGCGCGTTGCCGGAGAACTGGACGGAGCTGCTCGCGGCAATCGCGCCATTTTACAAGTACGATTTTGAAAGCGCATTGCTCATCGCCGCGCAGCGCCCGCAGGCCACGGCCTGCGCGACCATGCGGGCGTGGAACCGGCATGGCCTTTGGGTTCGCAAGGGAAGCCGGGCGATCTTCACGCTGCATCCCGGCGACCCCTATGCGGTTCGGCGCGTGTTTGATATTGCCGACATAAACGCCGAAGCGGAACGTCTGCCGAAATTATGGACATTGCGGCCAGAGGATATGGGCGTGGCGCTTGCCGCGTTGCGGCAGGCATGGAGCCTGGAAGAAGAAACAGACGGCAGCTTGCAAATTTACGCCGCTGTCATGGAAGCGGCGATGGACAGCATCGCCGATTACCGCAACGACTTCCAGGACGCGCGCGCGTCCGGTATGGACGCGGACGAAGCGGAGGCTCTGTTCCATACGCTGTGTGTGAACAGCGCCTTTTGCATCGTTTTGCATCGTCTGAATATGCCTATCCCGGAGGAAACCGGCACGGCGGCTTTTGAGGATGTATCCCTGCTTGATTCCTGGGAAGCGAGGCTGGCGGTGGGCGCGGCGGCGCACGCAACCGCGTCGGCAGTGCTCCGTCAGATTGAACGCGCCGTCAAGGAGGCTGCCCGTACCGCCGCACAAAATCCAGCCCGCCATATGTTTGACAGCGGCGGGAGGATGTGGAATAATGGACGCAGGGAAAGGGAACAGCATTTAACGGAGGAAGCGGACAATGCCGGGGAACCGGCGGAAGGAAAGGAGGAAGCGGAAGATGAAGTGGCCGGAGATTCCCTATCGGGAGGGAGCGGACGGGATGCTCGAACCGGCGCTGGAGTTCCCGGCGCAACCGGAGGGCAACGTGGGCAAGTACGGCGGGATGCGCCTGGATTATCTGCGGGAGCACCGTCCCCTGACATACAGCCGCCTGAGGCTGGAAGGGACGCTGAAGGAACACCTGCTGGAAGTGGACGCGGAAGCGAAGCGGATGATGGAAGCGCAGATTGGCTATCTGGAGAAGGCGAACCCCGCGCCGGACAAGGCGGCCAACCCACTGGCGTGGACAGGGCACATGAACAGCCTGAAAGCGCAGGCGGAGGAGATCGTCCGCAACGCGCTGATCTACGCCTGACGGCGGAGGGGACGCCAGGGGAAACGGAGAGGGAGACAACGGAGGAACCGGACGCAACGCCCGGTTCCTTTTTCGTAGCCGAACAGTTATCGCTGTTCGATATGGCTGTGCCCGGCCAAACAGTCCATCGCGGGCCGTACATCACGCAGGCGCAGGTAGATACGATCCTGCGCAGGGCTGGTCTTATGTCCGGCGCGGCAGAGCGCATCTATCAGTATTTCGTAAAAGACCACACGCACGAAGAAAAGGCGGAATTTCTTAAACAGGAATTCGGTGTCGGCGGCAGAAGCGACGCGCTGCCCGACAGCAAGGACGGCTGGGAAGAATATGACGCGAAGGGGATCACCATCACCCTCGGCAACCTTACCAACCCCGATACAGTTTTGACGCTGTCCTGGCCCCGCGCCGCCAGGCGAATCGACGAGTTGATTGCCGCAGGAAGCTATCTCTCCCCGGAAAAGATGTCGCGCCTTGCGGCGCAAACACAGCCGCAGGCATCGCCTGTGGAGATTGCCGCGTCCAATGCGTCCGCGCAGCTTCCCCGCCCAGCAGAGGACTACGATTTGGGCTTTGGCGAGCTTGGGAACGGCCTGACGGTCTGGAACCGGCGTGAAGAAAGCAACCATGATTACCGGACGGTAGCGCACATTGCAGAGGACGGGCAAATTGCCATTTATGATGAAGGCATGCCCCCGGAAGTGCGGAAGCGAATCGAACGGCAGGCCGAAGTATATACGGGGAAAAACACGAACAATGCGCGCCCGGAGCCTGCCAAATCCGAAATCCCAACCGGCGCGCGCCTCACTATGGATGGCCGCGAATTCCGCGTGGATTCCGTGAACTTTACTACGGGCCGCGTCAGCTTGCAGGATGTGGAGATGTTCGCGTCGGGATATCCCCTGTTTCGCAATGAACCGATTGCGTTGGTGCGCGATCTGCTCGCGCAGCAGGGGCAAACCGGGGAGCTTGTGCCAAATGGCCTGAAGGGAAACGGCACCGACCCTGTGCCGGATGGCCCAAAGCCGGAACCGGCGGGCAACTATCGCATTCACGATGACCATCTCGGCGAAGGCGGCCAGCACATCAAGGCAGACCGCAACATCGAGGCAATCCGCACGCTGCGGCTGCTGGAAGCGGAGGATCGTCCGGCAAGCGCGGCGGAGCAGGAAATTCTTGCCCAATACGTGGGTTGGGGCGGCATTCCGCAGATTTTTGATGAAAACAATGCGGCATGGGCACAGCGCCGGGAAACGCTCAAGGGGCTGCTCGCGCCGGAAGAATACAAAAGCGCGCGCGCCACCACGCTCAACGCCCATTACACCAGCCCTATGGTCATCCGCAATATATACCGGGCGCTGGAAAACCTTGGTTTCCACGGCGGCAATATTCTGGAACCAGCCTGCGGCACGGGCAATTTTTTCGGCGCTTTG
Source organism: Candidatus Pullichristensenella stercorigallinarum (assembly GCA_018712945.1). GTDB lineage: Bacteria > Bacillota > Clostridia > Christensenellales > Aristaeellaceae > Pullichristensenella > Pullichristensenella stercorigallinarum. Next base: position 44,242 of record DVFZ01000078.1, read on the forward strand.
CCGGAAAGCCTGCGCGCAAGCAGTCTGTACGGCGTAGAGCTGGATGGCGTGACCGGGCGCCTTGCGCAAAAACTCTACCCGGAGGCGCGCATCGCCATTCAGGGCTTTGAGCATGCGGCCCTGCCGGACGGTTATTTCGACGTGGCGGTGGGCAATGTGCCCTTCGGGGCCTATTCCCTTGCGGACGCGCGCTATGACCGCTTCCACTTTCGCATCCACGACTATTTCTTCGCCAAGGCGCTGGACAAGGTGCGGCCGGGCGGCGTTATTGCCTTTGTCACGAGCAAGGGCACATTGGACAAACGGGACGCCAGTGTGCGCCGCTATATTGCCCAACGCGCCGAACTGCTGGGCGCGATCCGCCTGCCCAATACGGCGTTCAAGGCCAACGCCAACACGGAAGTGACCACGGACATCCTCTTTTTGCAAAAGCGCGAGCGGGAATTGAACCTGGAAACCGCAAACGCGGCAGACACGCGCTGGCTGGACGTCGGCGCGACTACGGGGGGCGTGCCGGTCAACCAGTATTTCCTCGATCATCCGGACATGTTGCTGGGTACGATGGTCTTTGACAAGAACATGTACGGCAACGAAACCGACACTGCCTGCCATCCTGTGCCTGGCGAAGATTTGGCGCAGCGGCTGGACGCGGCCATTGCCAATATCCACGGCCGCTATGAGGAACGGGCCGTGGATGAGCCGCAACCGGGAGAAAACCGCGTGCCCGCCGACTTGTCCATCCCCAACTTTTCCTTCGCCGTGCGCGATGGCAGGCTCTGTTTCCGGCGCGATCAGTGGATGGAGTGGTGCGATCTGAGCGCCGCGGACGACCGGCGGGCGCGGGGCATGGTGGAATTGCGCGACCTGACGCGCGCGTTGATCCAGGCGCAACTTGCCGGCGCATCCGACGAAGCCGTAGGCAACCTGCAAGCGGAGCTGAACCGGCGCTATGACGCTTTTACCCAGGAATACGGCCTGCTCTCCAGCCGGCGCAACGCCTCGGTGTTTGGCGAGGACGATGGCTATTATCTATTGTCGTCGCTGGAAATCCTTGACGATGAGGGCAAGTTGGAGCGTAAGGCGGATATGTTTACCCGGCGCACGATTGCCGTAAGCCGTCCGGTGGAGCGTGTGGAAAGCGCCCCGGAAGCACTGGCGGTGAGCGTTGCCGAACGCGCCTGCGTAGACCTTGACTTCATGAGCGATTTGACAGGCATGGACAAAGACGCGCTCATTGCCGGCCTTCAGGGGCTTATTTTTCAGGAACCGCAGGGAAATCCCGGCCCGTATGAACAGTGGTTGAGCGCGGACGAGTACCTCTCCGGCGACGTGCGGCAAAAGCTGCGGCAGGCGGAGGCGGCGGTGCAAACATTGGGGGACAGATACAGGGCAAACGTGGAAGCGCTCCGGGCCGTGCAACCCCAGGATCTCGGCCCGCACGAAATCGACGTGCGCCTGGGTGCGACCTGGTTGCCCCCGGACGATGTTACGGACTTCGTCCATGAGCTTTTGCGAACGCCTTATTACATGCAAAGGAGAATCCGGGCCGAGTATGCCGCTGTCAGCGGTTCCTGGCATATCTCCAACAAAAGCCTGGACAGCAACAATCCCCTGGTCAATACCAGCTATGGCACAACCCGCCGCAGCGCTTACAGGATTATCGAAGAATCGCTCAACCTGCGCGATGTGCGTGTGTACGATACGGTGGAGGACGAAAACGGCCGGGAAACGCGGGTGCTCAACCAGAAGGAAACCATCCTCGCCCAGCAAAAACAGCAGGCCATCCGCGAGGCGTTCCGGGCGTGGATATGGAAACAACCGCAGCGGCGGGAGCGCCTGTGCAGGATTTACAACGACACCTTTAACTGTATCCGCCTGCGGACATACGACGGCGGTCATTTGCGGTTTTCCGGTATGAACCCGGAGCTGGCGTTGCGCCCGCATCAAAAAAACGCGGTGGCGCGCATCCTCTACGGTGGCAACACGCTGCTGGCGCATACGGTGGGCGCGGGAAAGACCGCCGTAATGGTAGCCAGCATCATGGAGAAAATCCGCATTGGCCTGGGACACAAGGCGCTCATCGCCGTGCCCAACCATTTGACGGAGCAGACAGCTACGGAATTTTTGCGCTTCTTCCCCGCCGCCCGCATACTGGTAACGACAAAAAAGGACTTTGAAAAACAAAACCGCAAGCGTTTTATGGGGCGCATCGCCACCGGCGATTACGACGCGATCATCATGGGCCACAGCCAGTTTGAGCGCGTGCCCGTCTCCAAAGAACGTCAGAGGGCAATGCTGGAAGTCCAGATCGAGGAAGTCCTTCATGGAATTGAGGAACTCAAGACGTCCCGTGGCGAACGGTTCACCATCAAGGAGTTGGAACGCACGCGAAAATCGTTGGAAGCACGCCTCAAACGGCTGAACAGCGACGAGGACAAGGACGCGGTGGTTACGTTCGAGGAATTGGGCGTGGATATGCTCTATGTGGACGAGGCGCACAGCTACAAAAATCTCGCCGTCATTACCAAGATGCGCAATGTCGCCGGGATCAGCACCACGGAAGCGAAAAAATCTTCCGACATGTTGATGAAATGCCAGTACATTTCAGAGATCACCGGCAATCGCGGCGTGGTATTCGCCACCGGCACGCCCATCAGCAATTCGATGACCGAGTTGTATACCATGCAGCGATACTTGCAGGGCGCGGAGCTGGCCCGGCGCGGCCTCTCACACTTCGATTCCTGGGCAGCAGTTTTCGGGGAGACACAGACGGCCATCGAACTGGCCCCGGAGGGCACAGGCTATCGCTTGAAAACCCGGTTCAGCAAGTTTTATAACCTGCCGGAGCTGATGGGCATGTTCCGCCAGGTCGCGGACATCCAAACGCCCGACATGCTCAATTTGCCAGTCCCGGCGCTCAAGGGCGGCAAGGTGCGGAATATCCGCACGCAGGCCAGCGAAGCCCAGAAGGAAATGGTTGCCGAACTGGGCAGGCGCGCGGACATGGTGCGCAGGGGCGGCGTAGACCCCCATGAGGACAATATGCTGCGCATTACCAACGACGGGCGGTTGTTGGCGTTGGACGCGCGGTTGATCGACCCCACGTTGCCGGACGACCCGGACAGCAAGGTCAATACCTGTGTGCGGGAAGCGCTGCGCATCTATGAAGAAGGGAAGACGGAACGCCTGACGCAGATGATCTTCTGCGATCTGTCCACACCGCGCGCCGAACGCACGGACAGCGCTTGACGATGTGTACCATGACCTGCGGCGCAAGCTCGTCCGCGGCGGTATCCCCGCTTCGGAAATCGCCTTTATCCACGATGCAAAAACGGAGGTACAGAAAGATGAATTGTTTGCCAAAGTGCGCAGGGGCGCGATACGCATCCTGATCGGCTCCACCGCCAGGATGGGCGCGGGCACCAATGTACAGGCGAAATTGAAGGCGCTGCATCACCTGGATTGCCCCTGGCGGCCCAGCGACCTGCAACAACGCGATGGGCGGATTTTGCGTCAGGGCAACGGCAACCGGGAAGTGGAGATTATCCGTTATATCACGCAGGACACGTTTGACGCATACAGCTACCAACTGGTGGAGAACAAGCAAAAATTCATCTCGCAGATATTTACCAGCAAAAGCCCGGTGCGCGGCGCGGAGGACCTGGATGAAACGGCGCTTTCCTATGCGGAGGTCAAGGCGCTGGCCGCAGGCAATCCCAGGATACGCGAAAAGATGGATTTGGACGTACAGGTGGCGCGGCTGCGGCTGCTCAAAAGCAACTGGCAGTCGGAGCGGTATCATTTGGAAGATCGGATACGGGTGGATCTGCCAAGGGAAATCGGACGTCTGGAATACCGCGCCAGACAGATTCAGGAAGATATACAACGATATGCGTCGCACAGGCCGTCCAGGGAGGACGGCTTTTTGATTACCCTGATGGATCAGACCCTGGACAAGCGCCCGGAGGCAGGAGCAAGGCTTTTGAAGCTGGCGGAGATGACGCCTTTGGGAGAAAACATGAAGGCGGGCAGCTTTTACGGCTTTGAATTGCGCATCAAGCGCGGCGATATGCTGGGCGCGGCCACGCTGCAAATCAGCGGCGCGGGAACATATGCCGTGGACATGGGAGAAAGCGCGCTGGGCAACATCCAGCGTCTGGAAAATCTCTTGGGCGGTCTGGAAGCCGCCCTCAAGGAGAATGTATCCCTTCTGGAAAACGCGCGCGCACAGCTTGAGGGCGCGAAAGCGGAACTGGAGAAAGGCTGGCCACAGGAGGCGGAGCTTCAGGAAAAGAGCGCGCGGCTGGCAGAGCTGAATATCGAGCTGGATGTCGGCGGCAAAGATACCAGCGCGGTTGCCCTGGCCGAAGCGGACGTGCCAGAGAAGGAAACGCCGGCGAAATGCCAGGCGGAAATATCAGGACAGCAACGGTAAACAACATGGACAAAAGACACAAGGAGGAATCCCCATGCAAGCAAACGAAGCGAAGAAAACCGCCCGAAAAAAGCCCAACACAGTAGTGCTGTTGATCATTGCCGCGCTACTGGTGCTGGCGCTGATCCTTCTCCCGGAGCGCAATGCCGGAGAACCACAATATGAACTGACCATCCGTGAGTTGGGAGGGACGTCCATGCTGGCCGCCTCTGCGTCGGAGGAACTCGGCTATGGCGAAATCCTGTTGGTTTACAGCGAAGATATGGTGGTAGAGGACGTCAACGGACAGGAAATCAGCTACGATGAACTTGGCGTTGCGGATAAAATCCGCGTGAGCCTGCTGCCCGGCGAAAAGGACGCGCAGGGCAATCCCTCTGAACCGGTGATTTCCCGGATCATCCTGTTGCCCGGCGGACAGGACGATTATGTGTGAGCGCTGTGGCGGGATATGTAACACGGGAGCAAATTGAGCAGGCGCGGCGATTGGATCTATTGTCGTATCTGGCGCAGTGCGAGCCGTGGGAACTGGTGCGCTGCGGCAATGGCAGTTACCGGACGCGCACGCACGACAGCCTGGAGATTTCCAACGGCCTGTGGCATTGGCATAGCCGGGGGATTGGCGGCAGGAGCGCGTTGGACTACCTGATTCACGTCCGGGATATGGATTTTGTCACCGCCGTGCAAACGCTGTGCCAGGGCCGCGTCGCTGCCTTGCCCTGCATCGTTCCGGAAAAGCGTCCGAGCAAGCCGTTTGCGTTGCCGCCCCGCTGCGAGAACCCGGAGCGTGTTGTGCGTTATCTCCGCAAGCGCGGCATTGCCCAGGAGGTGATCGACGCCTGCCTGAAAAGCGGCGACCTCTATGAATCCAGCCCCTACCACAACGCCGTGTTTGTCGGCAGGGATACGCAGGGCGTGCCGCGCTACGCCATGCAGCGCTCCACGGGGGAGAAACCGCTCAAACTGGAGGCCGAAAGCAGCGACAAACGGTATTCGTTTGCCATCGCCGGGAAAGGGAACGGCCTTGTGGTGACGGAAAGCGCCATTGACGCGCTCTCTGTGGCAACGATGCTTTGGCAGACAGACGGCCAATGGCAGCTTTGTCACTATCTGTCCCTGGGCGGCGTTTCTGAAAAACAGGCCGGTTTGCCCGTGGCGCTTGAGCGGTATTTACATGACCACGATGGAATCCGGTGCATACGCCTGATGTTTGATAACGACGCAGCCGGACGCGGCGCGGCGGAGCGCATGCGTTTTCATTTGAAATCGCGCTATGAGGTCAGCGTGGAATTCCCCCCGCATGGCAAGGATTTCAATGATTATGTCCGTCAGAAAAACCTGCGAATGAAAAACAAAGGGGAGAGAAAGGACTGGGCGCGATGAACGAATACAGAGTCACCATTACGGAAACCTTGCAAAAAACGGTTCCCGTGAAGGCAGGCAGCATTCAGGAAGCGGAAGAAATGATTGCGGATGCATGGCGCAGAGGCGAACACATTTTGGAAGCGGAGTGCTTCGCGGATGTCCATTTCAAGGCAAGGAGACAGGCAAGAGGGAAGGGTTGCGAGCGGTGACGCCGTAAGCGCAAGGCCGACTCGACGGGACAAAGTGGAAAGTGTTTTTTTTCAAGCATCGCCTTTGGATATCCAAAGGCCAGGGGCAGGCGTAAGCGCCAGCCCGACTTTAGGGGCGCTGCCCCTAAAACCCTGATCGTGAAGGGACGCATCCGCACGGATGCTTTTCTGTTGTTGGAGGTGAAGGTCTGGAAGAATCAATGCTGGACACACTGCATGCGTGCCTTAACACGGACTATCTGTCGGACTTGCGTTATGACCGCAATGTCCGCAGGGTATTGCCATTCGCGTTGGGTGTCCTTCCTGACGCGCGTTTCAGCGTGCGGGAATGGAACCGTGCGCTTGGCTATTTGTACGGCGATGGCGGGCTGCGCTTTGCTACGGTCGCGGCGGCAAAGCAATATGTCCAAACCCATCCCATGCCGGAAATCCTTCCCTGAAGATAGGCACTGTAGCAGACAGTAAATGTGAAAGATACCGCTTAGATAAGGGATATTTTGAGGGGATTTAATGAGGAAAATATTATGGCAAATAATGCCGGACAAATTGTTCAGAAGAACTACCTTTGACATAGTAAACCATACCGTTTATAATATTATTGGAGAAAAGTATATGGGGATTGCCGAACCGCTAAAACTATAAACAGTGTTGTTGTCTTCCGACATCCAGACCTATTGTTGCCAGTACTGAGGATCGATTCCTGGCGTTGGATGTAGATGAAATGTAGTTTTATGTAGGCATGTTGAAAAAATCTTGCCATACGTGGAGGAAAGACCATGATAGAATATATTGAGGGAAATATTTTTAACAGTCCCGCACAGGTCATCGTAAATACTGTCAATACGATTGGCGTAATGGGAAAAGGCATCGCTCTATCCTTTAAGAAGCGTTATCCAGGAATGTTTGAGGTATATAAAAAAGCATGCGATAAGCACCAACTGACAATTGGAAAATTGATGCTTTATTATGCCCCGGATCATTGGATTTTGTTGTTTCCCACAAAGGAAAACTGGCGAAATCCTTCCAAAATAGAATATCTGGAAGCTGGTTTGAGTAAATTTGTCGCCACTTATACGGAGAAAAGGATAACCTCTATTGCCTTTCCCAAGCTTGGCTGCGGCAATGGAGAACTTCCATGG
>DVFZ01000079.1 GCA_018712945.1 Candidatus Pullichristensenella stercorigallinarum
AGCGGCAAGCTCTTTGGCTTCATTCCCATGCCGTTGGTGATATTCCTGATTGCGCTGATTGTCATAACGGTGATCATCCACTATACGCCGCACGGCCTGAAAACGCAGTGGTTCGGCAGCAACCGCCGCGCCAGCTTCTATTGCGGCATTGATAACGTGCGCACGGTATTTACCACCTATGTCATATCCTCCATCATCGGCGCGCTCACGGGCATCCTGATCCTCGCCCGGACCAATACCGCCAAGTACGATTATGGCACCAGCTACGTTTTGCAGGCCATGCTTGCCTCTGTGCTGGCGGGCATATCGCCGTTGGGCGGCAAGGGCAGTATCCCCAATATTCTGCTGTCCGTGCTGAGCATTCAGATGTTGGATTCCGGCTTCAACTTCCTGCGCGTATCCAGCTTTGTCCGCAGCTCCACCTACGGCATTTTGCTCATTATCAGCATCGCGGTGGAGTATCTGCGCGAGATCCTCAAGCGCCGCAGGGATGTAAGGCGCGCGGAACAGTCGTTGAATGTCAACTGACAGGGCATAGATCAACCTTAGGAGTGATACACAATGTTGAGGAATCCGTATATTGAAGATACAAGCCTGGCGGGCAGGAAAAGTGAAATTGACGGCAAGCTGAACCGCGTGCGGGAAATGTTGCAGCAGCATGATGCCGAAGCGCTCGCTTTGCAGATGCACCCCAATTTCAGCTGGATGACCGCCGGTGGGAAAAACTTTGTCGCCAATTGCTTTGACGCCGGCGCCACCACGTTGCTGATTACAAAGGACGAATGCTTCGCCATCTGCAATGTCATTGAAACGCCGCGCCTTCTCCAGGAGGAGCATCTGGAAGAGCTGGGGTTCACGGTGCTGAGCTATCCCTGGCAGGAAAACCGCCTGGAAGAATACGTGAAAAAACACGTTTCTTCCCTGGATAAGGTCGTCAGCGATGTGCCCCTGGGCAGCGCCATGGTGCGCAACGACTGGATCAAGCCCCTGCGGCTGCAACTTACCAAAAACGAAATCGCGCGCTATGGCTATCTCGGCGATAAACTGAGCCAGGCCATAGAAGCCGCCCTGACTGCCATCCGGCCCGGCATGACCGAATTTGAACTCGTCGGCGAGCTCTCCCGGCAGATTTGGCCCTATGGCATCGAGCAGGTTATGCACCTGGTTTCCTTTGACGAGCGCGCCAATCTTTTCCGCCACGCGCTGCCCACCGGCAAAAAGCTGGAACACAATGTTATTGTGTCCATCAACGGCCGCTACAAGGGGCTGATCGTCACCACCAGCCGCATGGCCTACATCGGCGAGCCTTCCAAGGAATTCGTCAAGCAGTACAACGACTGCTGCGAAATGGAAAGCCTCACCGCCAGCAAGGCGCGTGTTGGCGAAGATGAACTGACCCTGTATAATACGCTGCGCCAGGCCTATATCGACAAGGGCTATCCCGATATGTTTGACCGGCATGGGCAGGGCGGTTGCCAGGGATACTGGCCGCGGGAGTATATGGTTACGCCCGATTGCCACCATATCATCCAGAAAAACCAGGCCTACTGCTTCAACCCTGTCGTCGATGGAACCAAGACGGAAGACAGTTTCATCGTTACGGAAGACGGCCCGATGCTCATCACGCGCCCCATCATTTTCCCGAAGCTGGAATATGAATTCAACGGCGTCAAGTTTGAGCGTCCCGGCCTGCTGATCCTCAACTAGCGCAAAATCAGGGAGGGATTTCTATGAAAAGAATTCGAACGGCCGTAGTTGGTTGCGGCGCAATCAGCGATATTTACCTGAAAAACCTCAAGAACAGCTTTTCCGTCATCGAATTGGCCGGTTGTTGCGATCTGGACATCGCCCGCCGCGATGCCGCCGCGGAAAAATATGAAATCAAGGCCATGACCATGGAGGAAATCCTGGCGGACAAAAGCATTGAACTCGTCGTCAACCTTACCAACCCCAAGGCCCACTTCGCCGTCATCAAGCAGCTGTTGGAAGGCGGCAAAAACGTCTACACGGAAAAAGTGCTCTCCATTGAACTGGCGGAGGCGGAAGAACTGGTGCGCATCGCCAACGAGCGCCACCTGTATCTGGGGGCGGCGCCGGACACTTTCCTGGGCTGCGCCATCCAGACCGCGCGCCTGGCCGTGGAGCGGGGCATGATTGGCCAGGTCACTTCCTGCGTCGCCCAGAACGGCAGGGATTACAATATGATGGGCCAGCTTGTGCCGTTTATTCCGCAGCGGGGCGGCGGCATTGGCTTTGATGTGGGAATCTATTACATTACGGCGCTGATTTCCATCCTCGGCCCGGTGAAGGAAGTCAACGGCTTCCTGAAATACCCCCAGGAGAAGCGCGTCTACGACCAGCCGGCCAGCCCGCGCTTTGGCCAGGAATACACGGTGGAATCCGAAACCATCCTGGCCGGTACGCTGCGCTTTGCCAACGGCGCAATCGGTTCCGTGCAGTTCAACTCCGAATGTATTTTCCCGGAGCAGCCCGTGGTGATGCTTTGCGGCACAGAGGGTGTACTGTACCTGGCCGATCCCAACAATTTCGGCGGCACGGTTTATTACCGCGCCAAGGGCAGCGATGAGCGCGTCGCTTTGCCCCCCGCCTTTGGCTATGATGAAAACTCCCGGGGCCTGGGCGTGGCGGAGATGGCATGGGCCATGCTCAATGAGCGCACCCCCCGCGCCAACAAGGAAATGGCCTATCACGCCCTGGAAATCCTGCACGGAATTGCGATCAGCAGCGCCAGCGGGCAGAATTACCAGCTCAAATCCGACTTCCAGAAAACGCCGCCGCTCAGAAGCGGTTACTTCCCCAAGTACCTGGCCAAGGACAACCTCAGCGTAGATCCCGAAGCGGCGCTGATCTGAGCATTTCCCGGAAAGGCAGCCTTCGCGGCAATGTATGGCCGCTCTTCTGCCAACATCCATTGGGCGGCGGAAAATTCCGCCGCCCCAGAGCGCCGGTAAAGCCCGCAAACGCAAAAATTGCCCTGATTAAAGAAAAATCAGAGGCAATTTTTGCTTCCTGCGTCAGCCCACATGCAGCCTGCGGTCACTTACGGCCATGTAAGCTCCCTTGCCTGCAAGTTTGCTTCCTTGTCTTGCGGGCTTTTGCATTGCTCTGGCAGTCTGTTGACTTTGTCAACATCCTGAGGCGGCGGAAAATCCCGCCGCCCTTTTCACGGATTTGCCGTTGCAAAAAGCGTTCCCGCCTGCGTTCGCGGGCGGTCATCCCCGCGATATGGCAAAACGCGCCAGGAAGGACGTCCGCCGGAGGGGGCGCGCCGCCCCGCCGGGGAAGGGATGGGCGTGGGGAAGCGGCCCCATCCGGCCCGGCGCGGGAAATTTATATTTGCCCCGGCTGGAATTTTATTTCCGCCGCCAAGTCATCGCATACTCTTTTTCTCCGGTGCTTTCATCCAGACCTTCGCAGTGAATTTCAAACCCTTCCCTTTGATAAAAACGCACCGCGCGTGCGTTTTTCTGGTAAACGCTCAGGCGCAAACTTCCCTTCAGGCCTTTTGCGTGATCCAATAAAAGTTTGCCGATCCCCCGCGACTGGACTTTGCCGGAAACAAAAATCCCCTCGATGTATTCGCCGCTCAGCCCGATAAACCCCTGGATTTCCTTCGCCTCCTCATAGACATAGACCTCTGCCTGCGGAAGCATTTCTTTCACCATCGCCAAATGGCCCTGCCAGTATTGGGCGGGAATAAAAGCATGCGCCTTTCTATTGGTGTCGAGCCAGAGTTCCGCCACGCTGTCCAGATCGGTTTTCCGCAATTCTCTAATCACAATCAACGCTCCATCAAGTCCCAATTTGCCGTTTGCCCTGGATAAATTGCCTGTCAGCCCGCGCTTTGTAAAGGATGCCAAGCCGCGTGCTTGCCCGTCCCGGCCGCGTTTGGGCGCACATAAAAAGCCCCTCCGCTCAGGGCGGAGAGGGGCGGTTTTCCGTGGGGGCGTGTATGGAAAGCAACCGTTCAGCCCGCTCCCGTTGCCCGCTGGACAGCAGGCGGCGGATCAGCGTGGAGGAAACCAGCTCGCCCTCGTCGTATACCGGAGGCACGATTACGGCGGCGAAGTCCATTTTCGCGCCCATTTCCCCGATCAGGCGGGCGTCGCCCTGGCCGTGGAAGCCGAACCGGTGATTTTCGCCCACCACCACGGCCACGGCGCGCATGTTTTGCACCAGCGCCGTCAAATATGCTTCGGCGCTTTGCGCGGCCAGCTCCGGCGTAAAGGCGCGCACCAGCGCGTAATCCGCGCCCAGCGCGGCGAATTTGGCGCACTTTTCCTCCAACGTCGTCAGCTGCGCCGGGGCGCGCTCCGGGTGCAACACCGAAAGCGGGTGGCGGTCGAAGGTACACACCACGCAGTCCGCGCCCAGGTCCGCGGCGATGCCGTGCGCGCAGCGGATCAACGCCGCGTGGCCGATGTGTACGCCGTCAAACGTACCCAACGCCAGCACCGACGCCTTTCCCGTGTATTCCCGTTCGCTGCGCAGGATTTGCAAGGCCGCACGGCCCCCTTTCGTTTCGCTGGTAATATGGTTTGCAAATGGCGGGCGTCCGCGCCGGGGCGGCAGCCCGTTTTGAGGGAGGAAAAACCGCCGCGCCGCCTTGCCCGTCTATCCTCATGGGAAGGGACAGCAGAAGCCGCGCCCCGTCCCGTGCCGTCGCGGGCGGCGCAGAAGCTATGCCCAGCGCTTGCGGGAAAGGGCGCGCCATATCTTCCAACACAGGCGTGGAAGCGGCGTCCCGGGCATATGCCCCCTGCGGACGGCCAGAAGCGCCTTGCCGCTTATGCACCCTCTGCCTGAAAAACAGGTGCGGGCGGGGGGAGAGGGCGGGAAACCGGCATTGCGCCCGCTGTGGGCGGGCCGGGAACGCTCGCAGGCAGGCCCGGCGTTTCCCTGCGCGAAGCCGGGGAAAGACACCGGCCTGTTTTTTTCGTTCCGCCGCTGCCTAAGCCCTGAGCAGCATGGCGCGGAAGCGCACCGTGCCATCGGCCTGGGGCGCGCCCACGCCGGCAAAGGCTTCTCCCACATACACGCGCACCGCCGCCGCTTCCGGGGCGGGGGCGTCCAGCCATTGCGGGCGCAGGGGCATGCCGTTGCGCACGGCGCTCAAGTGGCGCGCCGCCACGCGCACGGCGGGCAGATGGGCGATGGCCGCGTCCATGGGCAAAAGCGCCTTTTCCAGACCCTCCGCGCCCAGCGCTTCCACATCTTCCAGCGCAAGGGCGTTTTCCAGCGTGAACACGCCCGCGCGCGTGCGCGTGAGCGCGGCCATGTGGCCGCCGCAGCCCAGCGCCGCGCCGATGTCGTGGCAGAGGGTGCGTATGTATACGCCCTTGCCGCAGTCGATCTCCAGCCGGTAGCGGTTTTTGCCCAGTTTGGCGGTCAGGCGCACATCGTCCACATGGCAGGGGCGCGGCTCGATATCCACGCGCTCGCCGCGCCGCGCCAGCTCGTAAAGGCGCTTGCCGCCGCGCTTGATGGCCGAATACATGGGCGGGGTCTGCAATATATCGCCCACAAAGCGGGGCAATACGGCGCGCACGGCTTCCTCGGGGATATCGGCGTCCGTTTCGGAAAGCACCGTGCCGGTGGCGTCCTGCGTATCGGTGGTTACGCCCAGCCGCAGCTCGGCCACATAGGTCTTTTGCTTGTCGATAATATAATCAAAAAGCCGCGTGGCCGCGCCAACGCACACGGGCAACACGCCCGAGGCCATGGGGTCGAGCGTACCGCCGTGGCCAATGGCCGTGCCGCGCGGCAGGCGTTTGCGCACGAATACCACGCAGTCGCTGGAAGTTCTGCCCAGCGGCTTGTCAAGCACCAGGAAGCCGTCCATCACAAAATCTCCCGCACGCGCGCCAGCACCAGGTCCAGCGCCTCGCGCAGCGGGCGGTGGATGGTGATCCCGGCGGCGCGTTCGTGTCCGCCGCCGCCCAGGGGCAGGGCCACGTCGCGCGCCACATTGTAGGGCGCCAGCGAACGCAGCGAGAATTTGGCGCTGCAGCCGTCCTCCTGCTCGATGGCCAACACGGCGATCTCCACGCCCTCGATTTCAATCAGATAGTTGACGATGCGCTCGGTATCGCAGCGCAGCGCCCCGGCGTTGTGGAACATATCGTTGGTCACGCGCGCCCAGGCCACCTTGCCTTCGCGCTGCAAACCGGCCAGGGACAGCCCCAGCAGGCGGGTGCGCGCCTCGGTGCGGGTGCGGTAGATGCGGCCAGTGATTTCGTCCACGTCCGCCCCGGCGCGCACGCAGGCGGCGGCGGCCTCGAACGTCTCCGCCGTGGTGTTGGAATAGTTGAAGTTGCACGTGTCCGAGGAAACGGCGGCGAACAGGCAGGCGGCCATGTCTTTGGAAAGCGGCGCGCCCAGGGCCTCAATCAGCAAAAGCGCGATTTCGCCGCAGGCGGCGCGGTCCGGCTCCACATGGTTGATTTGGCCAAAGCGCGGGTTGCTCTCGTGATGGTCGAGCACGGCGCGCTGCGGGCAGCTTTCAAACAGGGCGCGGTTGTCGCCGAGCATATCCGGGGCGCTCACGTCCACGGAAAGCGCGCATTGGGGAACGAAGGGCGCGCTTGCATCCGCCACCACGCATTCCTGCCCGGGCAAAAAGCGCAGAAATTCCGGCATGCCCCCGGGCAAATACGCGCAGGCACGCTTGCCCAGCGCGCGCAAAGCCAGCGTCACCGCCACACAGGAGCCGCAGGCGTCCCCGTCCGGGGCGCGGTGGCCAAACACGGCGATGTCATCCATGCCCTTGAGCCAGCCGGCCAACTCACGAATCGTGACGTCCATGCTCCTCTTCCTCCCGCTTGAGTATCTCGTTTATGTGGGCGGCGTATTCGATGTTGGTGTCCATTTCAAAGATCAGTTCCGGCACATAGCGCAATTCCACGCGTCGGCCCAATTCGCGGCGGATAAACCCGGCGGCGGACTTGAGCGCGGCCATCATTTCCTTGCGCCGCTCCGGCTCCAATACGCTTACGCGCACCTTGCAATAGCGCAAATCGCGCGTCACCTCGGCGCGCAGGATCGACCAGGTGCCGCCAATGCGCGGGTCGTGTACTTCGTCGCGCAAAATGTGGTCCAGCTCGCGCGCGACTTCGGCGCTGATGCGATCGATGCGGTCAAAACTCGCCATAAACAACCTCCTTTGCGGCCAGGCCGCTGAAAAACGGGCGTCCGCACGGGACGCCCGAAAAACCCTGTACAAAACGTGGAAGCGAAGCGTCAGCCGCTTCCCGGAAAAGAGAAAAGCCGTTGTCAAAGCCATTGCTTCCGGACAAATCTCCGGGCAGCCCCGCAAAGGACGCCTGCGATGGCAACCCGCCTGGCCCGCAAAGGCCCCTCTGGGCAGGATTCCCCAAGGCGAAGATTCCTTTCAGGAAATCCCCGGACGCAAGCGCAAACCGCCTGCCTGAAACTCCCGAAGCCCCCGCGAAGATTTTTTCAGAAAATCCCGCATAGGGCGGCGACAGGACGGCAAGACCGCCTGCCAATCCATTTCCGGCCATCGGTTCATCGCTTGAAAACCCAACGGCACGCAAACCGGCAAACTCCAGCCGCTTCGATGAGAAGCCGGGAACACCCCGCGGCACCGGCGCGGCCACACGATGGCGCGAACCGGTTTGGGGAGGGCGGCAAACGGCGCAAACTCCCGCGAGGCCCCGCGGTTTCGGCAAAGCGCAGCCGCCGCGGCTTTCACGGAAAATTCGCGGCGCGGCGTCCGGCGGGGGAGGGCTTCCCCCGCCGCGCGAAACGCGCCTACTGCTCGATTTCCTCCATCTGGAAGCACTCGATGACGTCGCCTTCCTTGATGTCGTTATAGCTTTCAAAGCCCATGCCGCATTCGTAGCCAGCGGCCACCTCGCGCGCGTCGTCCTTGAAGCGCTTGAGGGAATCCACCTTGCCTTCGTGGATGACCACGCTGTCGCGCAAAAGCCGGGCCTGGGCGTTGCGCACCACCTTGCCGTCGGTGACGTAGCAACCGGCCACCGTGCCCGCGCCGGTGACTTTGAACACCTGGCGCACCTGGGCGGAACCGAGCACGACCTCGCGGAACTTGGGCGCGAGCATGCCCTTCATGGCCTTTTCCACATCCTCGATGGCATTGTAGATGACGCGGTAGAGGCGGATGTCGATCTTTTCACGCTCGGCAATTTCGCGCACGTTGTTGTCCGGGCGCACGTTGAAGCCGATGATGATGGCGTTCGAGGCCGAGGCCAGCATGATGTCGGTTTCGGTAATCGCGCCCACGCCGCCATGGATGCAGCGCACGCGCACTTCGTCGTTGGAGAGCTTCTCCAGCGATTGTTTGACCGCCTCCACAGAGCCCTGCACGTCGGCCTTGATGATGAGGTTGAGGTCCTTGATCTGACCGGCGGAAATCTGGCTGAACAAATCGTCCAGCGAGGCCTTCTGCTGGTTCTTGATCAGGGCCGCGCGCAGTTTATCCTTGCGCTCCTCGGCCACGCGGCGGGAGAGGCTGTCGTCGTCCACGGCGGTGATGATGTCGCCCGCGTCGGGCACGTCGTTAAAGCCGATGACCTCCACCGGGTCGGAGGGCAGCGCCTCCTTGACGCGCTCGCCCCGGTCGTTGACCATGGCGCGCACGCGGCCATAGGCCGTACCGGCGACGATGGTATCGCCCACGCGCAGCGTGCCGGTCTTGACCAGCACCGTGGCCACCGGGCCGCGGCCCTTGTCCAGACGGGCCTCGACGATGATGCCGCGCGCCTTGCGGTTGGGGTTGGCGCGGTAGTCCTGCACTTCGGCCACCAGCAGAATCATCTCCAGCAGCTGATCCACGCCATCGCCGGTGATGGCGGAAACCGGCACCATGATGGTGTCGCCGCCCCACTCCTCGGCCAGCAGGCCGTATTCGGTGAGCTGCTGCTTGATGCGCTCGGGATTCGCGCCCACTTTGTCCATCTTGTTGATGGCCACGATGGTCTGCACGCCGGCGGCCTTGGCGTGGTTGATGGCTTCGACGGTCTGCGGCATTACGCCGTCGTCCGCCGCCACCACCAGGATGGCGATATCCGTGGCCTGCGCGCCGCGTGCGCGCATGGCGGTGAACGCCTCGTGGCCGGGGGTGTCCAGGAAGGTGATCTTCTGGCCCTTGACGTCGACGGTGTAAGCGCCGATGTGTTGGGTGATGCCGCCCGCTTCGCCCGCGGTGACGCGGGTCTTGCGGATGTAGTCCAGCAGCGAGGTTTTGCCGTGGTCTACGTGGCCCATGATGGTGACGACCGGCGGGCGGGGGAGGAGGTCCTCCTCGGCGTCCTCCACGTCCTCGTTTTTGAGGGCGTCCTCGGCGGTCTCGGCCAGCTTCATCTCCAGCTCCACGCCGAATTCGGAGCACACCAGCTGCGCGGTGTCAAAGTCCAGCTCGTTGTTGATGGTGGCGATGATGCCCAGCATCATCAGCTTTTTGATGATCTCGCCAGCCGGCTTGCCGATGCGCTCGCTCAGGTCGCGCACGGTGATGGTTTCGGCGGTCATAAACGCCTTTTCGATCTTTACCGGCTCCGGGCGCGGCGCGGCGGCCTGCTGCTTCTTCTTGCGCTTGCCGCGTACGATATCGTCGTCCAATCCGCCGCTCAGGTTCACGGTTTTGTTGCGGCGGGTGCGGGCGACGCGCTCGGGATCGTTCTGGCGCACGTATTGCTTTTTGTTCGGGTCGTAATTGCTGACGCGCTCTTTTTCCACCGAGGGCGTCAAATCGCTCATCCGCCGGCCAAAGCCGCCGCGTGCGCCGCCGGCGTTGCCGCCGAAACGGCCGCCGCCCTGCTGCGGACGGGGCGCGCCGCCAGCCGGGCGCTGGCCGGGCGCTGCCGGACGGCCATAACCGCCCTGCGCGCCCTGCGGGTTGGCGGGACGGCCATACGGCCCTTGCGGGTTGGCCGGGCGGCCGTAGGGGCCGCCAGCGTTGGCGGGACGGCCATACGGCCCTTGCGGGTTGGCCGGGCGGCCATAGGGACCACCGGCGTTGGCGGGACGGCCATAACCGCCCTGCGCGCCCTGCGGGTTGGCGGGACGGCCATAGGAGCTCTGCGGATTGGCCTGCCGCTGCTGGCGCTGTTGCGCAAGCTGACGGCGGCGCGCTTCCTCGCTGGCCTCCACCTCGGCCTTGGTCTGCACCACGCGGATGCCGGGCACGAACTTCGGGCGCTCGGCGGGACGGGGGGCCGGAGCGGGGGTTTCCGCCTTTGCCGGAGCCTCAGGCTTCGCGCCCTGGGACGGCTTGGGCGCCTCCGCTTTGGCGGGCGCTTCGGCCTTTTCGGCGGGCGCGGCCTTTGCCGGAGCCGCGGCCTTGGCGGGGGCTTCCACTTTCGCCGGGGCTTCGGCCTTTGCCGGGGTTTCCGCCCTGGCGGGGACTTCCGCCTTCGCCGGGGTTTCCGCCTTTGCGGCGGGGGCTTCGGCCTTTGCGGGCGCGGGCGCTTCCACGGCGGGGGCTTCCGCCTTGGGCGCGGGGGCCTCTTTGGGCACCTCGGGCGCCTGTTGGCTGGAATACGCGGTCATGAACTGCGCGGCGGCTTCGTACTGCTTTTGCAGTTCTTCCTTCGCCTCGCGTTCCTGCCGTTCGCGTTCCTCGCGGACAAACCCGTCTGAAATTTTGCGCAGAGAACCAAACACCTCCTGCGACTGCTTGCGCAGGCGGGAGACGTCCTCAAGCACCTTGCCGGCGCTCGCGCTCAATTCTCTGGTCGCGTCCTGAACCCTGACCTTCGCCATTTGGTTTATGCCCTCCCGATTGTAAGTGTATAGGGGAATTTATCCGCTTTCGCGGTCAAACAGCTCTATGATGCGCCGCGCCATGCCCTCGTCGAGCACGGCCACGGCCATGCGGCCGTATTTGCCGACTGCACGCCCCAGGCCATCGGCCAGGCACAGGCGCACCCCATGATGCCGGCAGGCGTTTTCCACCATTTTGCGCGTGTTTGGGCCGGCGCTTGTATCCAACACCACCAGCCAGGCCCGCCCCGAGCGCACGGCGTTCACCGCCGGTTGCGCGCCGCAGGCCAGCTTGCGCGCCCGCGCGCACAGGCCCAGCATGCCCAGCGCCCTATTCACCGCGCTCAAGCTGTTCCTCCAGGGCGTCAAACACCTCCGGGGGAATCGCCGCCTCCAGCGCCCGTTCCAGGGCGCGCGTTTTGCGGGCGCGTTCAAAGCACTCCAGGCTTGGACAGATATATGCGCCCCGCCCCGGGGCTTTGCCCTTAAAATCTATGTGGGCCTGACCATCCTGGGGCTTGACCACGCGCAGAAGCTCGGCTTTGGGCCGCATTTCACGGCAAGCTACGCACATGCGCATGGGGATTTTCTTTGGCTTGAGCGGCATTATATGTCACCATCCTGCGCGTCCAAGCCATCGCCCGCATCCAGACTGCCGTCCAGGCCGAACGCATCCTCCAAGTCGAGATCCGCGTCCAGGTCAAAGCCGTCGTCCAGGCTGGGGTCCATTGCCCCGGTTTCGGCCTCGGCCTCGCCTTCGGCGATCATGGCCTCCACCTGGCTCTGGGATTTGATGTCGATTTTCCATCCGGTCAATTTGGCGGCGAGGCGGGCGTTCTGGCCCTCCTTGCCAATGGCCAGCGAAAGCTGGTTGTCCGGCACAATCACGCGGGCGCTCTTTTCCCCGTCGGCGGTAAACACGCTGATGACGCGCGCGGGGTTCAAGGCGTTGGCGATATACTCGGCCGGGTCTGCCGACCATTTGATGATATCGATTTTCTCGGTTTTTAATTCGCTGACCACGTTTTCCACGCGCATGCCGCGCGGGCCCACGCAGGAACCCACCGCGTCGATGAGCGGGTCGGTGGAAAACACGGCCATCTTGGTGCGGAACCCGGCTTCGCGGGCGATGGACTTGATTTGCACCACGCCGGACACAAGCTCGGGCACTTCCAATTCAAACAGGCGCTTGACCAGCCCCGGGTGCGTGCGGGAAACATACACCTGCGGGCCGCGGCCCTGACGGGAAACTTCCAATACATACACCTTGATGCGGTCGTTGGTGTTGAGCTCCTCGTTTGGCATCTGCTGGTTGGGCTCGATGATGCCCTCGGTGCGCCCCAGTTCCACATACACGGTGCGGTTTTCCACGCGCTGGACGATGGCGGTAAGGATTTCGTTTTCCTTCTGACTGTACTCGTCGTAAATCACGCCGCGCTCGGCCTCGCGCAAGTGCTGCACCACCACCTGCTTGGCGGTCTGCGCCGCGATGCGGCCGAAATCGCGCGGGGTGACGGGCACCTCCACCAAATCGCCCAGCTCATAGCGGCGGTCGATTTCGCGCGCTTCAGCGATGGTCATTTCGCACTGGGGGTCGTTTACCTCGTCCACCACGGTTTTGCGCGAAAGCACTTCAATTTCGCCGCGCTCGCGGTCGATGGCGGCGCGCACATTGGCGTTTTTGCCGTAATTTTTTTTGTATGCGGAGATCAGCGCCGCTTCAATGGCGGCAAAGAGCACGTCTTTATTGACGCGCCGCTCCTTGGAAAGATCATTGACCGCGCTGATGAGCTCGCGCGAGTCGATGCTGCTGTTTGCCATGGCCACAAACCCCCTATCCGTTTCGGCCCGCGCCGTCTTCTTCTTCGGGGAAGAAAGCGTCCAGGTCGCTCTCGTCAAATTCGATCAGCGGGCGGACGACGGCCACTTCCCGGCGGGGGAAGGCGGCCTGTTGCCCCTCGTCCGTCAAAAGAACGATATTTCCATCAATCAGGCCCACAAGCTCGCCCACAAAATGCTTTTGCTTCGCCTTGCCCACGGCCCGATAGGTATTCAATTCCACACGCACGCCCTGGGCGCGCTCAAAATCGCGCTCCGTTTTGAGCGGCCGGTCCGCGCCCGGGGAAGAAACTTCCATATAATCATAGTCCACGCGCTCCACCAGCGGCAAGATGCGGCGGTGGAAATTTTCCAGCTCGTCCACGGAAACGCCCTTTTCCGTATCCACGAAAAAGCGCAAAAAGCGGCCGGTCGGTTCCTTGACCAGCTCCACGTCCACCAATTCAAGCTGTAATTCATCCGCGAGCTTTTGCGCGAGGCGCGCAGCATCCTTCACCGGCATTGTCTGCCTGCCAGGCAACCAAACCCCTCCAAACCGAGTCCGTCATGGAAAATGCCCCGGAAAAGACATCCGGAAGCATCTTCAGAATACTTATACCATATTTTATTATACCACGGTTTGCGCCACATTACAACCAATTTCCAGAAGGAAATCAAGACTTAATCTTCACTTGCAGGCTAACTTTGCGTTGTTTTTGGCCTTGACAAGGGGCAAAAAAGCGTGTATCATAGTTTTGTAATATTTTTGAAATATTTTTGTGGAAGCACGTAAAGTGCGCGGCCGGGATGGGCGCGTGGCGATATGAATAAAGAGAGGACGAGGGAACATGAAGAAGTTTTTGGCGATTTTGCTGGTATTGACGCTGGCGTTGACGGGCGCGGCGCTGGCCGAGGCCGCGCCGGAGGAAAGCGGCGTGGTGCTCTACACGTCGGATTTGGGTTATACCATCGGTTTGCCGGACGAAAGCTGGTTCAACCTCAACGCCGAAACCTACGCGCAGTATGCGGACGACCCGGCGTTCAGCACCATATTTTCGTTTTTGAACATCAGCACGGAGAACATAGACGAAGTAACGGCCAGCATGGATTATTTCTACACGACGGACTCCGGCGCCAACATCAACGTGCAGGTGCTGCCGGCAATAAGCGATGAGGATTACGAAATGACGCTGTCCGCGCTCCAGCCGATGTACGAACAGATGGGCGCGACGGACTACGCCGAGGGCCAGATTGCCATTGGCGACTGGACGTATGACGGCTGTGAGTGTACGGTGCTGGGACAGTGGCAGACGCTGCTGTACCTGCGCACCGAATCTGCCACCTACATCCTTACCTTTACCCAGGTCGATTCCCAGACCATCGTGGATATGCTGACCCCGGCGACGTTCGCATAAGGGGGAACAGGCATGAAAAAACCGCTTGCCTGCCTGTTGGCGCTTCTGCTGGCGCTGATGGGCGCGGGGCTGGCCGAAAACGCAGCGCTCTACCAGTCTGAACATGGCTATACCCTCGCCCTGCCGGATGAAAGCTGGTTCCGCCTGGACGCGCGAACCTGGGCGCAATATGCGGATCCGCTGGGCGAGGCCTTCGCCGAAGCCGGGTTCACGGCAGAGACGGTGGAAACCTATGCCGGTACCGGCGTGGAGGCCTTCTTTACGCCCGGCGACGTTTCGGCAAGCATTGTCGTGCAGCGCCAGGAGGTTTCCTTCAGCGATGAAAACATGCGCCTGACGCTGGACGGCCTGCGCCAGCTCTACGAGGGCGTCATGGGCGCGAGCGACTATGCGGAAACGGCGTTCACCGCCGGCGGCGCGCAGTTTGAGGGCTGCGAATATACCTTGGACGGCCTGCCCGTCATGCGGCTGTACCTCCGCTTCAAAGACCGGAATCTTTCCTATATTTTCACCTTTCAGGGCATTGCGCCCGAATCTGTTTGCGCGCTTCTCGAGGCTTCGGCGTTTGCCTGAGCGCATAGCGCGTGCGGAAACCTGCTTGCCGGTGGGCCGCGCCGCCCGCGTTTTTATGGGAGCGCCCTGGCTGGCGCAAATGCCGCGATATGGAAAAACAGCGCTGCCCCACTGGTATTTCCCTAAAGATGCCCGGCCCCCGCGCCGGGCTTCCTCAGGGCGCTGACGAAGTCCACAAACGCAAAAATTGCCCTGATTAAAGAAGAAATCAGAGGCAATTTTCGCTTCCTGCGCCCATGTAAGCTAAACTCCCTTGTCTTGCGGGCTTTCCCGCCCTTCCGGCAGCCTGGCGCCTTTGGCAATATCCGTATAGCCCGGCGGCGCAATCATTGACCTGTTAACCCAAAAATCATTGCCCTTTCAAAGCGCCCTGTGGTATATTTTTGTCAGAGCGGACAGAACGCAAGGTTCGCCGCCGCGCGACAGGAGGAATGGAATCGTGACGTTGAAAGAGGAATTGCGGCAAATCGCCGCGGAAGTCATCGCCGAATCGCTGCCGGACGCGGCCGTGCGCCGCGCGCTTGGCGAAATCCCCGCCGCGCGCGGGCGGACGATTGTGGTTTCGGTGGGCAAGGTTGGCTGGCAGATGGCAAAGGCCGCCTCCGAAATGCTCAGGGGCGCGTTTGACGCGGGATATGTCGTCACCAAATACGATCATTCCAAAGGCGATCTCGAGGGCTTCCGCGTTTTTGAGGCCGGGCATCCGCAGATGGATCAAAACAGCCTGGACGCGACCCAGGCCGTGCTGGACGCGGTATCGGGGCTCACAGAGGATGACCGCGTGCTCCTGCTGCTTTCCGGCGGCGGCTCGGCGCTGTTTGAAAAGCCGCTGATCCCGCTGGAGGAATTGCAGGATATCAACGCGCAGCTTCTGGCCTGCGGGGCGGATATTGTGGAGATGAACACTATCCGCAAGCGCCTCTCCGCCGTCAAGGGCGGCAGGTTTGCCCAGGCGTGCGCCCCGGCGCAGGTGCTTTCCATCATCCTTTCCGATGTGGTCGGCGACCGCGAGGATATGATCGCCTCCGGCCCGGCCTGCGCCGACCGGAGCACCGCGCGCGAAGCCATAGAGATCGTTGCCAAATACAAACTGCGCTTGAGCCCCGAAGCGCTCGCGCTGATGCAGGCCGCGCCGGTTTCCGAGCTTCCCAACGCCCGTTCGCTGGTAACGGGCGGCGTCGGCCAGCTCTGCGAAGCGGCGCGCGCCGCCTGCGAACGCCGGGGATACGCGGCGCACGTGCTGACAAGCTGCCTGTGCTGCGAGGCGCGGGAGGCGGGCACGTTCCTGGGCTGCATCGCCGTAACGCACGCGCAAGAGGGCCGCAGGGCCTATATCGCCGGCGGCGAAACGGTTGTGCACCTGCGGGGCAGGGGAAAGGGCGGGCGCAACCAGGAGTTGGCGCTCTCCGCCGCCCAGCAAATTCACGGCCTTGCCAACGTGGCGGTGCTTTCCCTCGGTTCAGACGGCACAGACGGCCCGACCGACGCGGCGGGCGGCGTGGTAGACGGCGCGTCCAGGGCAATGCTGGAGGCAAAGGGCCTGAAGATTTTCGATATTCTCGATGAAAACAACGCCTATGCCGGCCTGCAAGCCTGCGACGGCCTGCTCGTCACCGGCCCCACAGGCACGAATGTAAACGACGTGAGCATCGTCCTGATTGGAAACTAAAACAGCGCGGCGGTGAGGGATTCCCCTCACCGCCGCAGCCATTGCACGGCTTCGGCCGTGTTTTTTTGTGCAACGCCCCCGCTTTGAGCGGGGACCCGGAGAGCTTGTAGCGATGCCCGGAATCGTCAAACCGTTTTCCAACAAGCGGGAGACGTTCTGAGAGAAACATGATGCAAAAAGGGTGAAGAGCTGCTTTGGGCAGCATCCAGGGGAACTGGCGCATGAGCCGGCAATTCAGAGCGCGTGAGCGCTGCCGCGGTCATGTTCTTGCATGGCTTCGTCAAACCGCTGGCTGAGCCGGTGGCCATGATGTGGCGTCGGAGCCACAACGGGGATTCGCCAGCTTCGCCCACGCCTGCAAAGCCGCCAGAGGTTGTCGAGACACGGAAGAATAGCAATTCGCGCGCCCCTGGCCGCGCCCGTCCGCAGAGACGCTTGAAGGCCGCCCTTGCGCCTGAACTTCTGGCATACGATGCTCAAGCATTTTTCACGCTTCTGCTTGAAAATAAAATCGCCCATTCCTCATAATGAGAAATGAACGAAATTTCCTGGTGACCCATCGGAGATTCGAACTCCGGACACCCTGATTAAAAGTCAGGGCGAAAGCATTATACCATGACCACAGCTGCAGCGTCCATGGTTCTTGCCATCATATCGAGGTCAGGATGTGTGTAAAATTTGGCGGTCACTGACGGGTCGCTGTGGCCAAGCACATCCGCCAGCACGCGCATAGCTGCTCCATTACGAAGGGCATTGGTAGCCATCGTATGGCGCAGGTCATGAAATCGGATATATGGCAAAGGCAGCTTCCGCATCAACGTTCTGTGCGCTGCATCAAGAGCCGATGGTGTGATAGGCACCACAAAACCCGTGCCGAATTGATACCGCCTCCGCACCACCGACAGAATCGGGGCCGGTATCGGCAAATCGCGCGTGCCCGCCTTCGATTTCGGAGCCGCTTCAACCATTCGGCCATCCGCAAGACGCAACCGCTGTGAATGAACATGCAGGATTCCCGCGCGCAAATCAACGTCCGACCAGCGCAAGCCGCATATCTCGCCGCGCCGCAGGCCCATCCCAACGGCCAGCAGCCAGGCAAGCTGATGCCGGTGGCCAGCAATCGCCGACAAAAAGATTCGCGTTTGCTCCAACGTCCAGGCCCGCCCCTTCTGTGGCGTGTGTGCCGGCCTCATAACCGCATCGACGGGCGACCAATCAATGCGCCGCAGAATGACCGCTGAACGCAGCGCAGACCGCAGCAGCACAAAACATAGCTCTGCCGTGCGCGTATGGCCAGTAGCAACGATATCCTGCAGCATTCCGGCAATGTGCTTCGGCTTCAGCTTGGCCAGCTTCTTGCATCCGATTGCGGGCGCGATATGCAACCGAATCAGCGAGGTATAACTTTCGATTGTCCGGGGCCGAAGGCCCCCTGACCGCAAGGAAACCCATTGATACAACCAAGCCTCCAGCGTCATATGTGTCACCTCACGTTGATTATAAGGCAGGCAATTTCAATGAGCAACTACAAACTCAGAACAACAGATAGACAGACTTGTGACACACTCACCACAAACTCAGAACAAACGACTACAAACAACAAAGTAGTACTAAGTACTAGTACTAGTACCACTAGTAGTATAGCCACGGAGCCGTGCGTGTGCATTTCTCCCGAAGCGCTCGAAGCCATCAGAGAAGCATATGTAGCCTGTGTAGGGTTCATGACGGCATCCATCGCCCACGAGATCGAAGCAGCCATCAAAGACGGCATGTTCCCCGAAGTCGTCATTGACGCCATCCAGCAGACCGGCAACGCCCCCAGACCGTCCCCGTACTACCTCCGGACCATCCTCCGGCGCTGGCGGCGCGACGGCATCCTAAACGCTGATCAGCTCGCAGCCGATAAAGAAAAGCACGAACAGAGATCAACCCCGCCGTGGTGGAAATCAAACCCGGCGCTTCGGTACGAGCAACGACCAATAAACAACGACGAATCGCTATTTACTGACCTTTCAGCATACTTGAAACGCAGAAAAAGCGATGAAAAGCCGGAAGCATCCAGCCTTTGACGCTTCTGATCTGAACCGACAGCGAAGCGAAAGGGGAGGGGAACGTCCTCGTTTCCCTCAACCTGCCCACCCTGAAATGCCAGTAGTCGGGTTTCGCTAAAGCCGATCTTTTGCGAATAGTTGCTGTCGCAACTACCGCTCCGCTTTCGCAAAAGAAAAGGCTTTAGCGAAAAAATGCCCGTTCCGGGCATCTCTGCGGGCGCGCGCGCTTGATTTTAGCCGGGGTAGCGCGCGCGCCCTTGCCCCGCGTCCATTGTCCGTAAGTGCAGCAGGCAAGTTTCCGCGCCCCATCGTCCTACGCCCCACCCGCGAAGGGTTCGGTGCCCTCTCGCTGGGGTTCCGGGGTCGGCGGCGGGGGATAGTGCGTCTATCGGCGGCCTGTGGCGTCCCGGCGCCGGCGCGTCCCTCCAGTGCGCCGGCTCCAATGCCCGCCCCTATGGGCCGGGCAAGCGCCGCCGCAAAGTCGGGCCGTGCCTGCGCCACTCCCGCCATAGGCCGCTGGTTGTCGCGCCCCGTGGCCGCCAGCGCCGCCCGCAACGGGTTAGTCGCGCGCCTGCGGGCTTGCGGCAACCCCCGTCCGGGGCGATTTTCTCCCCTGGTCGAAAATGCGCCCCTACCGGTGGTTATATTGTCCCTCCCGTGACGGTATGGCCGCCACCTGCTCCCGCCATTCTAGCGCCCGTGCTCATCCGGCAAGGGGCTTTGCCCGCTTCGCGGCGGCGCTCCCGCGCCGCCCTTG
>DVFZ01000080.1 GCA_018712945.1 Candidatus Pullichristensenella stercorigallinarum
GTTGCTGTACAGGGCGCGCAGCGTAGCGCTGTCGGCGGTACCGGTGGCGCTCAGGCCCGCGGCGGACTGGAACAGACGCACGGCCGAGGCGGTGGTGCTGCCATAGTCGCCGTCCACACTGGAGGTCTTGGAAAGATAGCCCTTGTGGTACAGGCGCGTTTGCAGGCGGGTGACGTTGTCCCCTGTGCTGCCGTTGGAGAGCGTGAGGCTCAGAAGCGGAGAGGAGGGCGCGTAGCCGCCGTAGAGTATGCGCTGGGTGGTCTGGTCGGCGGTGCCGGTGGCGCTCAGGCCCACGGCGGACTGGAAGCGGGAAACGGCCGTCTGCGTAAGCGAGCTGTAATTGCCCGCGGGCACGCCGTCGAAGTAGCCCAGTTCTTCCAAAGCCTGCTGCAACGTCAGCACCGAACCGCCGCTGGAGCCGCTGGAAAGCGTGGAATAGCTGGCCTTGTTCAAGTGCTTGAGCAGCATGTAGCCGCGCTGGTTGTCAATGCCCACATAGCCCCAGCCCGTGTCGCTGTCGTACAGGTAGACGTTGACGTCCGTGCCGGCGGAAACGGTGACGTAGGCGCTGTCCTGCGAAGCGCTCTGGAAGAAGGGCGCCTGCGGATAGACGACGGTGGCCACGTATTTGACGGTGGAATCATCCGGGTCATCCACCTGCGAGGAGGGAGTAAGCCCTGAAAGCAGGCAGAAGCCGTAACTGCCGTTGCGGGTGATGTAGGCCCAGGTATTGTTGTGGTCGAGCACGGTTACCTCCGCGCCGCGATAGAGCGTGCCCAGCGCCGTGGAGCTGGTGGAAGCGGAGCGGTACACCGTCAGAGAATCAACGGTGACGGTGGCCGGGGTGCCGTTTTCAAAGTCGGAGGTGCGCGTGATGCCGGAGAGCAGGCAATAGCCGTAGCTGCTGCCGTCGCGGGTAATCAGCGCCCAAGTGTCGCCATGATCCAGAACCACGATGGATTCGCCGTAGGAGAGCGTGCCCAACACTGTGGAGCTGGTGGACGCCTCGCTGTACACATAGAGCGTGTCGGTTGTCACCGTGGCCGCGATGCCGTCCTCAATGGGAATGGAAGGCGTGGCCGATGGAGAAGGCGAAGGCGAAACGGTGGCCTCGTCGTAGGGCGTGATGGCGGAAAGGCTCATATAGCCCTCGCTGCCGCGCTCATTGCGCACATAGGCCCAAGTGCTGCTGTATGCGAGCACCGTGAGGACATCGCCGCGCGCGACCGTGCCCAGCACATTGGCCGAGGTAGAGGCGGTTTCATAGATGGTGCTGCTGCGGGTGACGATGCCGCCGCGGGTGTTGACGATGGTATTCGCATCCGGCAGCAGGCAGCGCAGGCGCACAAAGCCGGTGCTGCCATCGCGGGAGACATAGGCCCATTCGCCGTTGTGGGCGGTGACGGTGACGCTCTCGCCAGCGCTGAGCGAGCCGAGCACTTCAGAGGTGGTGTCGGCCTGCGCGTAAACGGAGGTCGCGCTCACCACCACGCCGGGCCGGTTGGCCTGCTGATAGCCCTCCAGAGGATCGGAAGTGGGCTCGGTCGTGGCGTTGTTGCCGTCAAGGCGCTGCAGGGCGTAGAGGTTGCAAAAGCCGTATTTGCCGTTGCGGTAAACGTAGGCCCAGGTGCCGTTGCGCATCAGAACGGTCACTTCCGAGCCGGTGAGCAGCACGCCCTGAATCTCCGAAGAAGTCGAAGCGCTTCTGTAAACGTTGGTGTTGGATATGGCCACGGCGGGAATCGTTTCGGTGATTACGCCGTCGCTGTCGCCAAAGCCGTTCGTGGGGGCGGGGGTAGCCGTCGCCGTGGGTGCGGCAGAGGCGGTTTTGCGCACCACCGCGGCCAGAGCCACATAGCCGGTGACATTGTCCTCGGTGCGCACGCAGGCCCAGTCGTTGTTGCGGGCGATAACCGTTACTTCTTCACCCGTGGCCAAAGTGGTCAGGCGCGTAGCGGAAGTAGAGGCCGTTTCGTATACCGTCGCCTGCCCCCGGGCTATGGCGGGCGTGGTTTCAACCGTTACGGGCAGGCCGGGCAACAGGTAGCACAGGGGCGTAAAACCGCTCTTGCCCTGATAAGTGAAGAAAGCCCACTCGCCGTTCTGGTATGTAACGCGCACCTGTGTGCCCTTTTCAAGCGTGCCGACGACGGAGGCGCCGGTATCGGGAAGGTCATATGCGGTGATGGTATCGGCCACCACCACGGCATCTTTATTGGCGCTGGTAAAGCCGCTCAGGGCGCCCTGCGTCGGGGATGCAGTAGCCTCCGGCTGGCTGTTCGAGGAGGGGTAAAGATCGCTTACGAGCATATAGCCGCCCAGCCCATTGCGCGCCACGCGCGCCCATTCGCCGTTGGTGGAAAGGACGTATACCGTCGAACCCACGCCCAGGGTTTTATACTGGCTGGAAGTGCTGGCTTCCCGATAGAAGCGCGCTCCGGAAACGGATATGCGCACGCTGTCTGAAACGCTGCTGACCGGTTCCATATCGGCCGTGCGGGCATAGCCCACACTACCGGTTTCGGGATAGCTGAAATAGGCGACGCCGCCGCTGTAACGCTCCACGGCGACAATTTCGCCCTGGGCAAGCGTGCCGACCTGCCGCGAGAGGGCCGAATCCGCGTAAACCGCCATCGTATCCGCGGTGACGACCGCCGAAAAGCTCGCCGCAAACGCCGATTCCGGCAGGGAAAGGAGCACGAAGACCATTGCCAGGAGCAATGGAAAAAAGCGCTTTCCTACCGTTTTTTTGCTTGCAACTATCATTGGCATGTTCTCCTTGCTGTTCTTCCGGGCACGAAAATGCATCGGATTTATTGTAGCTATGCCATATAAATACGACACATAAGCAAAAATTCCTTCATATTTTCAATGTTAAATATATATGTCCGAAGTATTTTTGTAATACTTTTGAAATATTTATCCCTCCGTCGCCGCCGGGAGCGTCCGGATCCGCCATGGGCGCGGGCCCAGCAGCGCGCGGAGGGGGTCAGTTCTCCACAAATTCCAGGCCATTGTAGACGTCATTTTCCCGCGTGCCGCTCAAGCCCGCCAGGGGGCGGGTGGAGAGCACGCTGCCGGTGCGGAACACCAGGCCCATGATGGGCAGGTTTTCCACGATGTACATCTGCAGGGCGCTGTATGCCTGCAACATTTCCTCTTCAGTAACGGCGGAAAAAGTGGCGTCGAGCAGGGACTCCATTTCCGCGTTGTACGCCCCGGAGAGATTGATAGAACCCTCCTCGGACAAAAGCGGGCGCAGGTTGGGCACCTCGCTCAAGTTCACGCCCATCAGCGCCAGATCAAAGCGGCCCCTGTCCATGGCGTCGGAAACCTGATCAATAGTGCCGGAAAGCACGGTGGTCTGTATGCCCAGGGCGTTCAGATTGGCCGCGATTTGCTCGGCGGCGTTGGTGCGCACGGAGGACAGGGAATCGGTATAGGTGATAATGCGTATTTCCAAATCCTCCACCAGGCCATCATCGCCAAGGCGGGAGAGCTTGGCCGTGCCGGTAAGGTTTGTCCAGCCAGCCTCGTTGAGCAGCTGCAAGGCGCGCTCCGGGCTGTATGTGTATACGGCGGATTGGCTTTCATACAGCCACGTGCCCGGCACGATGGGCACTTCGCTTTGCTGCGCCATTTCCAGATAGGCGTTGGAAACCAATGTGGCGCGGTCAATGGCATACATCACCGCCCGGCGCACGCGCACGTCTGAAAGCGGTGAGGAAGAACTCAGATTGGGCACGAGTAGCTCGTAGGAAGCAGTGGAATAATCCGTGGTCACAACGCTGCTCAGGCGGCGGTTGAACGCCGCGGAGTACGAGCGCGTGGAAAAGGCGTCAATCTCCCCGGTTTGCAGGGCTTCCAGGGCTTCGGCGGTGGTAAAATAGCACAGGCCGACCACGCTTTCAATTTGCGGCGCCTGTTTCCACCACAGGGGGTTGCGCTCCAGCCGCACGGCAACGCCCGGCGTGTAGGATATGTACCAATACGGCCCGGTGCCGCGCGGCAGAGCTTCGGCAAGCGTGCTGCGCTCCATGACCGGGAAGGTCATGGCGTAGAGGGTAATCATGCCCGTCTGGTTGGCCGTGACCTGCAAGGTATAGGCGTCCACCGCCGTCATCGAAGAAATCAGCGAAAGCCGCCCGGCATAGGGGTTGCTGTCGCCTGCGGCACGCAACGCCTCGTAGCTGGCCACCACATCCTGCGCCAGGCATTCCAGGCCGTTGTGGAACTGCACGCCCGAGCGCATATGGAACGTCCACACATTGCCCTCCACCGTCCAGCTGTCGGCCAACAGGGGCACGGGCTTTTGCGTGTCGTCCAGCTCCACCACGGATTCAAACACGAGCTGGTTTATGCTGATCATGTCGCGCTCGTTGCAGTAGATGGGGTTGATATCCCCGGCGCCCGAGGCGAGGTATCCCACCACCAGGTCGGCGGAAGCCGTCTGCGTATTGCCGGTTTCTTCCAACAATTGGCGCGCTTCCTCAGCGAAGGTATCCTCCGGGCTTGTCTCCGCGAGCGCGCCCGCGGCCAGCAGCGCCGCGGCCAGCAGCGTGGCCAGCGCCCGGCGCGGCCCTGCCAAAGGGCGCTTACGCCGCGTAAAGCTCTTGATAATGCTCATAATTGTCCAGTATCCTGTTTACATAAGTATCGGTCACGCTGGAGGAAATTACGGAAAGCGTCTTGCCATCCTCGCTGTATTCGGGGTTTTTGAGCCATTCATCCACGCGGCCCTGCCCCTGATGATAGGCTGTGGAGGCCGTGCGCATGTCTCCATCGTAGCGGTCGAGCAAAAAGCGCAGATACCAGCAGCCGTAGCGCAGGTTCACCGCCGGGTCGTAGAGGTTTTGCACGTCGAAGGCCTCGTCAAATTTCCCGGCAATCCATTCCCCGGTGGATGGAACGATCTGCATTAGCCCGATGGCTCCGTCCGAAGAAACGGCTTGGGGGTCAAAGCTGGATTCGGCCAGCACCACCGAGGCAACATAGGCCGGATCGAGGGAAAATTCCGCCGCCGCGGCGCGGATTTCCTGCTCATAGCGCATGGGATAGCGGTTGAGCGATATTTCGCCGTCTCCGCGCAAAAGCGCCCAGGCGCCCAGCGCCAGCAATACCACAAGCGCCGTGCCCAGGATGCCCCATAGCGCCATACGCCTGCGCCTGCGGCGCGCGGCCCGGGCACGGCGGCGGCGCTGCGCTTGCGCACGCGAAATGCCCTCCGCTGGCCCGGGCGCGCGGCGGGGCCGGGCGACACGTTGCTTCTGTACCATCGCTTCCTCCATTTACAGCTTTTTGAGCACTTGCTGGAAAAGCGCGGCCAGCTCCGCCTGCGTCTTTTCCATGGGACGCTCGGTGGGGATAACCTGTGTGGCCAGCTTTTTCTTTTCTTCAACGGGCATCTGGCTCTGGATGCGTGCCTCCACCTGTTCGCGGTTGATATGGTCGCGCATCATCACGCGCGCCACCTGCGTCTCCGGGTCGGCCGCGAGCACCCACGTTTCGTCGCACAGCGCGTCCATGCCGGTTTCAAACAGAAGCGGCACGTCGAGGACGACCACTTTGGCCCCTTCCTCGGCGGCGCGGTCGATGCCGCGCATCAGCTCGCGCTGTATGCGCGGGTGCAAAATGGCCTCCAGCGCCCGCTTGCGCGCCGGGTCGGAAAACGTGATTTCCGCCAGCGCTGGGCGGTTGAGCGTGCCATCTTCGTTGAACACGCCGTCGCCGAATTCAGCGCGGATTGGCTCCAACGCCTCGCCATCCGGCGCGGTCAAAGCGTGCGAAACCGCGTCCGCATCCAGGTGGACGGCTCCCAGCGAGGCCAGGAACTTTGCCGCCTCGCTCTTGCCGGTGCCGATGCCCCCGGTCAGGCCAATGATGTAGGGTTTATTTGCACTCACGCCAATTCCTCCCCACGGATATGTCTGTCCTGAGCGGCACGCTCAGGCGCATCACGCCCTCCATGCACTCCTGAAGCAAGGCGCGCACGCGCCCGACTTCGTCCTCAGGCGCTTCCACAATCAGCTCGTCATGTACCTGCAAGATCAGGCGGGCGCGCAGCTTTTCGGCGCGCAGGGCCTGGTCCACGCGAATCATCGCCAGTTTGATGATGTCCGCCGCCGTGCCCTGAATGGGGCTGTTCATCGCGCAGCGCTCGCCAAAGGCGCGCACGTTGTAATTCCCGCTGGCAAGCTCGGGAAGGTAGCGCCGCCGCCCCAGCAGCGTGCGGGCATAGCCGCGCTCATGGCCGAGGCGCACGGCCTCCTCCATAAAGCGCTTCACGCCCGGATAACGGGCAAAGTAACGGTCCATAAAGGCGCGGGCCTCGGCGCGCGTGACCGATATGTTCTTGGCCAGCGTGAAATCCGAAATGCCGTAGACAATGCCAAAGTTGACCGCCTTGGCCGCCGAGCGCATCTGCGCGGTCACTTCCTCCAGCGGCACGCCGTACACCTCGGCGGCGGTGCGGCTGTGGATATCCTGCCCTTCCAGGAAGGCGGAACGCATCGTCTCGTCGCCGGACATGTGTGCAAGCACCCGCAGCTCGATCTGCGAATAGTCCGCGTCCACCAGCACATAGCCCGGCGGGGCGACGAAAGCGGCGCGGATTTCGCGCCCCAGTTCCGTGCGCACGGGAATATTCTGCAAGTTCGGCTCATTGGAGGATATGCGCCCCGTGGCCGTAGCCGTCTGGTCAAACGAAGAATGCACGCGCCCGTCCGCGCCGCGCAGCTTGAGCAGGGCGCTGACGTAGGTGCTTTCCAGCTTCTGGTATTTGCGGTACTCGAGGATCACCGCGCAGATGGGGTAGTCCTCCGCCAGGGCCTCGAGCGCTTCGGCGCTGGTGGTGGCAAAGCCGCGGTTGGTCTTGCGCGGCTTGGGCAGGCCCAGTTTGTCAAAGAGGATTTCGGAAAGCTGCTTGGGCGATTTGAGGTTGAATTTTTCGCCCGCCAGGGTATAGATTTCCGCCTCCAGTTCGGCAATGCGCGCACGGAAGGCGCGGCCCAGCTCCTCCAACACGCCTGCGTCAATGAGGAACCCTTCGCGCTCCATGCCATAGAGCACGTTGGCCAACGGCCGCTCAATGTCGCGGTAGATGGCGGTCAATTCGTCCTCCTCCAAGCGCTTTTGCTGCCAGCCGGCCAGCGTCCAGAGCGCTTCGGCCGGGCAGGCCGCGCAATCGGGTATGCCGGCCTCTGCGCACAGCGCCTCCAAAGCGAACGAGGGTCTTTGCGGGTTGAGCGCGTAGGCCGCCAGCATTGCGTCAAAGGCGTCGCCGCCAATGTTGTCCAGGATGTCCCCCAGCGCCTTGACGTTGTAAAGCGCCTTGGGCGCGTCGCAACAAAGCAGCGGCCTGGCCGCGTCGCGAGCCTCGTCCGCGCTGATGCCGGGATCGAGCAGGTCGCCGCCCAGAGGCATGCGCACGCGCGCCTCGTCCGTGGCGGCGGAAAACTCCGTCCCAATATATACCGAAACGCGCCGGGCGGTGCGGGAAAGTTCTTCCAGCCGCGCGGCGAGCGCGCGCGCGTCCACCGGCGTTTCCACACCCGCGGCTTGGGCGCGCTCCCGCGCCGCAGGCTGGGCAACCTCCGCGGCGGAAACCTTCGCCACCTGCGAAAGCCGGCGCGCCGCTTGGTTCATGCCCAATTCGCGCAGCCGGGCCATGCCGCCGCCCAGGCCGTCCATGCGCCAATGCCCGATATCCCAGTCCACGGGCGCGTCGCGGCGAATGGTGGCCAGCGTGTAGCTCAACCGCGCCAGATCGCCGTTTTCCAACAGGCGCTCGCGCAGCTTGCCCTTTTCGCCGGCCGGCGCGTTTTCCAGCACGTTTTCAAGGCTGCCGTACTGGGAAACCAGGCGCAGGGCGGTCTTTTCGCCCACGCCGGGCACGCCGGGGATGTTGTCGGAAGCGTCGCCCATCAGTCCTTTTACGTCGATGAGCTGTTTGGGCGTTACGCCATACGTCTTTTGAATCCAGGCGGGCGTGACGCGCTCTGTTTCCGCGATGCCGCGCCGGGTATACAGTATGGTGGTGTTGTCCCCGGCAAGCTGGAACGAATCCCGGTCGCCAGTGACCAGCAGCGCCTCTACGCCGCGTTCCTCGCACTGGCGGGAGAGCGTGCCGAGGATATCGTCGGCCTCAAAACCCTCGCGCTCGATGATGGTAAGCCCCATGTGGGCAAGCAGGTCGCGGATGACTGGGTCCTGCCGGCGCAGCTCTTCGGGCATGGGCTTGCGGTTGGCCTTGTATTCGGGGTAGAGGTCGGTGCGGAAGGTATGCTTGCTCACGTCGAAGGCCACTGCCGCCGCCGTGGGCGCTTCCTCATCCAACACGCGCAGAAGCATCATCATAAAGCCGTGCACGGCATTGGTGGGCGTGCCGTCGGGCGCGGTCATGGGCGTGGCAAGGGCGTGAAAGGCGCGATACATCAGGCTGTATCCGTCCAGCAGAACCAGCTTTTCCCCCATGGGCAACCCTCCCGGGCACGGGGCATTCGTCCCCATGCTGATATAATGGTTATTCTATACCATTTTCCCCGGAAACGCAATCGTCATTCCGTGGCTTCATTGTGAAAAAAAAGCGCGTATATATGGACAGAATGGTGGACAGAACGCCGTGCGCATGGTAAGATAGAAAGTGTCGTATGCGTCGCGATGTGCCTTTCTGGGCCCCGCGGCAGGAAAAGGAGCGGTTTTTGATGAAGGCCCTGTCCATCGTGCTGTCTGTAATCGCGGCGATCCTGATTGCGCTGATCGCGGTGTTTTTCATCGGCGGCGTGCTGGGAACAGAGGCCTCCGTGACCGTAATGGAAGCAGCGGAGGATCCGGTTTCGCTCGCCGCCGCCGCGCAGGCAATCGAAGATGGCACTGCGCCGCTGGTGTTGGAAACGCTTTCAGAGGAAGAACTGGATGGTTGCCGTTTGGCCAACGTGACCGTCACGTTTACAAACAACGGCCTGTTCGCCGCCGAATGGCTCACGTATACGCTGCAAGGCGGCGCGGGCGACGTAGCCGTATATGCCCAAAGCGCCGATTCGCTGGACATACCCGCCCGTTCCAGCGCGCAGCTCAACCTGAAGCTGCTCATGCGCGGAAACGCCGATGGCGCCGGCCGCGCGCTGGAGGTGGAATACTACGTATTGGGTATGCGCCGCACGGCGACGATTTCCATAGAATAGGGGGAGGAACGATGCAGCTCTATCCGCTTTTGATGACGCCGTACTTCCGCCATGGGGAACAGACCCCCTGGGGCGGCTCCATGCTCCAGGACGTGTTTTTGAAGGACGCGCCGGACGACCGCACCGGCGAAAGCCTGGAAATCTCCGCGCTGCCCGGCTGCGAAAGCGTGGTGCGCAATGGCGAACACGCCGGCAAAGCGCTTTCGGAAATGCTGGCGCTGTGGGGCGAGGCCCTCACCGGCGCTGGCACGGACATGCCTCTGCTTTTGAAGATACTGGACGCGCGCGAGCGCCTTTCCGTGCAGGTGCATCCGGACGACGAGGACGGCAGGCCCGGCAAGAGCGAAGCTTGGATTGTGCTGTGGGCCGAGGAAGGGGCGAAGCTGGTCTATGGGCTTTCCACCGAGGGGCGCCCGCTGCGCGAAATCGTGGAGGCGGGCGAGTTGGAAAGCGTGCTGCACTGGGAAACGGCGCGGCCGGGCGATGTGTTTTACATTCCCGCCGGCACGGTGCACGCCCTGGGCGGCGGTATTTGCTGCTATGAGATTCAGCAGAATTCGGCTACGACCTATCGCTTCTGGGACTGGGGCCGCGTGGGAGCGGACGGCCAGCCCCGCGCCTTGCATATCGAAGAGGCCCTGCGCGTCAGCGCGCCCGACCGCGCCCTGCCCAAGCTGGAGGGCGTCACGCAGATCGTGCGCGGCGGCAGCGTCACCCACTATATCTGCGATAAGCATTTCCACCTGATGCGCCTGAACGTATCGGGGAACATGCCGCTTCCGGAGGGCAGGATGCTCTTTGTCACCCCCACGCAGTCCATGACCCTCGCCTGGCCGGGCGGGGAGATGACCTGCGCGCCGTTTGACAGCATCCTCGTGCCCGCGCATTTGCAGGGCGCGTCCATCCGCGGCGACGGCAAGGCGCTCGTCTCCGCCACGCCGGACCGCGAAGCCCTGCGCGCCGAGCTGGGCTACCGCGCCGAAAACGTGGCTGGGCTGGTGGATTAAGGGAAAACGCAAGCGAGCGCCAAGCGGTACGCAACCGCTTGGCGCTCGCTTTTGTCAGGGGTTTTGGATTGCGCAAAAGTTGCCCATGCCCAAGCGCCCAAGGGAGCGCGGGAAAGGTTCACCGGCCCTTATTGCCCAATGGCCGGGTGCTGCCGCGCACAACCAGCTCCGTTTCGATCTTGGTGATGGTGACGGGGCGGTCGGGTTCATGAAGGCGCAGGAGAAGCAGATGCACCAGCTCGCGCGCCTCCCGCTCCAAATCCGCGCTGACGGAGGTCAGCCGGTAGGGAATGCGCAGATAGTCGGCCACATCGTCAAAGCCGGTCAGCTGTATATCGCCGGGCACATGCAGGCCGTTTTCTTCCAGAAAACAGGCGGCTTCCCAGGCGATGAGGTCGCTGAAGGCGCAAATACCATCCACACCTTGCGCAAGCAGGGGCCGCAAAACCCGGCCCACATCGCCGCCCGTGGGGCTGGCCTCTGCCACCAGCGCCGGGTCTGGAACAATTTCGGCCTCCTTGAGCGCGGCCAGGTAGCCGTTTTTCCGGTCTCGCGCGGAGGAAATGCGCTGCGTGACGCCGAGCCAGGCGATCCGGCGGCAGCCGCATTCAAGCAGATGGCTTGCGGCCAGGTAGCCGCCCCGCCAGTCGTTCCAAAGCACGATATCCTGATTCCCGGCCTGGTCCATGCGCCCGGAGAGCACACAGGGGACGCCGTGGCGGTTCAGCAACTTGAGGGCTTCCTCCGGGTCGGCGCATGGGCAGAGCACCAGTCCGTCCACCTTGCGGCTGATGGCAGTGCGCACCGCTTCCAGCTCGCGCTGGGGATCCTCATCGGAATTGAAGATGATGATTTGATAGCCCTCTTCGCGCAAAACGTGCTCCAGCGCTTTGATCTTTGCCGCAAACAGTGGGTTGGCAATATCGCCCATTACCACAGCGACGGTATTTGTCCGCCCGGAGCGCAGGGAACCGGCAATGGCGTTTTGCACATAGCCCATTTCCTCTGCGGCTTTTTGAATGCGCGCCTTGGTATTCTCCGCCACCAGCGGGGAGTCCCGCAGGGCCAGCGAGACGGTGTTTGCCGTCATGCCGACCCTTTGCGCAATGCTTTTGAGCGTTGGCGGGTTGCTCATTGCTGATCCTTTCCAATGGTGTATTCCAAAATGGTCTCCTGGGTCATCTGCGATTTTTCCGCAATTTCCGCCACGATGGCGCCCTCGCGCATGACGTAAATGCGGTCGGACATGCCAATCAACTCCGGCATATCGGAGGAGATCATCATCACGGCGACGCCGCTTTGGGCAATTTCGTCGATCATGTGGTAAATTTCCGCCTTGGCGCCCACGTCGATGCCGCGGGTTGGCTCATCGAGAATCAAGAGCCGCGGCTGGGTGGCGAGGCACTTGCCCAGCACGACTTTTTGCTGGTTGCCGCCAGAGAGCGTGCGGGCGAGCTGGTCGATGGAATTGCAGGCCACGTTGAGGCGCTCAACGGTCTGCTCCGCCAACGCCCGCTCCTTGTTTCCAAACATAAACAGGTGGCGGAACATGCGAAACAGCGAGGCCAGCGAGATGTTTTCGCGGATGCCCATATCCAGAATCAGGCCTTCGGACTTGCGGTCCTCGGTCAAGTAGACAATGCCCTCGCGGATCAGCGGCGTGGGGTCAAGGCGGTTGAGCTTTTTGCCATCGTACCACACTTCGCCGCCGTAGCTTTTGCGATAGCCGAAGATGGATTTGGCCAGCTCTGTGCGCCCCGCGCCCACCAGGCCGCCCATGCCAACGATTTCACCGGCATTGATGTGCAGCGAGATCGGCGCCGTATGCGGCTCCAGGCGCATGTGGCGCACTTCCAGCAGGGTCTTGTTTGTGGGCACGTGCTTGTTTTGATACATGGCCCCCAGCGTGCGCCCCACCATCATGTTGACGATGGTATCCACCTGAAAATCCTTCTTTTCCAGAGTGCCGATGTACTGGCCGTCGCGCAGTACGCTCAACCGGTCGCCCACGCGCTCGAATTCTTCCAGGCGGTGGGAGATATAGATGATGGATACGCCCTGCGCGCGCAAACGGTCGATGAGGGTAAAGAGGATGTCGATCTCATTCTTGGTCAGCGAGGATGTCGGCTCATCCATAATGATGATGCGGCAGTCGCAGGAGAGCACTTTGGCAATTTCAATGATCTGCTGCTGCGCTGTGGAGAGCTCCTTCACCAGCACATTGGGATCAATGTGAATGCCCATTTCCTCCAAGAGGCGTTTGGCTTCGGCGCGCATGGCCTTCTTGTCCTTTACGCCCCGGCGCGTAATTTCGCGGCCCATGAAAATGTTGTCCGTCACGGTCAGGTTGCCGCACAGGTTTAGCTCCTGATGGATAAAGCCAATGCCCAACGCCAACGCTTCACGGGCGTTGCGGGGATGCACACGCTCGCCGTCGAGAAGGATTTCGCCCTCGTCCGGGGGGATGATGCCGCCCAACACCTTCATCAGCGTGGACTTGCCGGCGCCGTTTTCTCCAACGAGAATATGCACTTCGCCCTTGCGCAGGTCGAAATCCACCTTGTCGAGTATCTTTACGGTGGTATTGCGGATGGCAACGCCATAGCTGTCGAATATGTACTTGGTAATGCCCTTCATTTCAAGCAATGCTTTTTCCGCCAAGGTGATGCCCTCCTTTCTACAGCTTGCGGTTTTTGTAGGCTTCCAACACGATGGCCAGCAGGATGACCAGGCCCATCAGCGGCTGATACAGGTAGATATTCACGGCCATGAGGTTGACGATGTTTTCCAGTGATTTGGTCACCAATACGCCAAAGATGCAGTTGACCACGCTGGAAACGCCGCCGAACAGGCTCGTTCCACCTACCACCGCCGCCGTGACGATTTCAAAGGTGTAGTTTGTGCCGCCCAGATTGCTCTGCGCGCAGTTGACGCGGATGGTGAGCAAAATGGAGGCCAGGGCTACCAGCGTAGAGCTGATGACATAGGTGAGCACATGCAGCCGCGCCGTATTGACGCCGGAGAGCTTCGTGGTGGCGGCGTTGAAGCCGAAGGCGGACAGGTTGCGCCCATAAGTGGTCTTGTGGCGCAGGAAGTATACCAGGATCACCACGAGGATGGAGATGTATACGTAGGACGGCAGTTTTCCGAACTGGGAAATGAAGGCATTGTCTTGCAAGTGCTCCGGCAGGGATTCCAGAATCCCCTCTAACGGACGGGTGTCGCCAAAGGCGAGTAGATCTTCAGGAAGCTGATAAAATGCGTCGCCTTTGCCGAAGATCTGGGCAATGCCGTAAAGCACATAGCCGGAACCGAGCGTGGCGATGAAGGCGGGCACGCGCAAAAATTGTACCAGCGAGCCGTTTAGGAGGCCCACCGCCGCGCCGATGAGCAGCGTCAGGGGAATTGCCTGCCAGGCGGGGAAACCGTAGCGCTTGGTCATCATACCCAGCAGTACAGAGCACAGACCCAGCGTATAGCCCAGCGAAAGATCAATGCCGCCGGTCGTAAGGATCAGCATCAGGCCCATGCACGCTACCAGCGGCACGGCTGCCTGCTTAATGATTGTGAAAATGTTGCGCACGGCAAAGAAGTTGCTGACAAACAGGGAAGCAAGTATAAACAGGATCAAAAACATCAGGATGCTGCCGTGATCCTTTACAAAGCGTGTCCAGGCGCTTTGCCGGGGCGTTCCGCCCAGTTTTCTTGCGGATTGCTGTTGCATGGAGGCGCCCCCTTTCTATTCTTTCAGCGCGCCGGGTTCGGCGGCTGCGAATTGCGCGGTCTTGCTCTCGCGGCGCGCGCGCGTCATCATGGAAATGGCGACCACGGCAATGATGATTACGCCCACGAAGATGTTCTGATAAAACGAATTGACGCTCAGAAGATTGAGGATGTTGCGGATCGAACCGATGACCAGCGCGCCCACCATTGACAGGATCACCTTGCCCTCGCCGCCGGACATGCTTACGCCGCCGATAATACAGGCCGCGATGGCGTCAAGCTGGTAAGGCTCGCCCTGCGTGGGGTGCGCGGTATCGAGCTGCGCGGCCAGCAAAACGCCCGCCGCCGCGGCGCAGAAACCGGACATGGAAAACACAAACAGCTTGATTTTCGCCGTATTGATGCCGGCGTTTTTCAGCACCAGTTCGTTGCCGCCCAGGCCATAGATGTGCGTGCCGATTGCCGTCTTGGTGGTTACAAATACACCCGCCAGCACGAACACGACCATGATATAGTCGGAAATCGGGATTCCCAGCAGAGAGCCGTTGCCAAGGAATACATAGCTTTCCGGAAATCCTCCGAAGGAACGGCCGTTGTTGAACAGATACGACGCGCCTTGCGTGATCTGGCCGATGACCAATGTGGCAATAAAGGCGGGGACTTCCAGATAGGCATGCAGCACGCCGGAAATCAGGCCGATCAATAGCCCCGCCACCAGCGCCGCCAAAATTGCCAGCGGCACCGGCACGCCCATACCCAGCAATAACCCGGTGAGCATGCCGCAGAAGGTAACGTTTCCGCCCACAGACAGATCAATGCCCTTGATGACGATAACCTGCGTCACGCCCACCGCGCAAATGGCGATGATCGAGCACTGGCGGATTACATTGAGAAAATTGGCCGGCTTTAGAAAATTCGGCACAAAGGAGCCGCCGATGAGAAACGCGGCCAGCACGCACGCGGCGGTCAGAAGCGACCGGTGTTTTTTGGCAATGCGCATTGGGGACCCCCCTTATTTGTCGTTTGATAAAGCTGCGGACGGGATTTCGCCCGTCCGCGCCGCTTCGTTTTGGGGAAATTATTCAGCGTTGGTTGCGTCGATGATTTCAGTGCCGGCGTCGATGAAGGACTCGATGCCCTCGGTTTCGCCGTTGATGGCCTTCATTAGATAGTCAACGCCCCACTGACCGATCGTTTCCGGGAACTGGGCAACCGTGCCGTAGACGCTGCCATCCTTGATCATGTCGATGCCGGCGTCGCTGCCGTCAAAGGAAATGATGGTCACGCCTTCGATGTCGTTGTTGTTCAGCGCCTGCAGAATGCCGGGCAGCATGTTGTCCGAGCAGCAGAAGATGCCCTGGATGTCGGGGTTGGCCTGGATCATGTTTTCAGTGACCTGCATGGCCTTGTCCACAACCCAGTCGCCGGGCTGCTCGTTGATCAGCTCCAGGCCCGTGCCCTCGATGCCGGCCTTGAAGCCCTCGGCGCGGTCGTCGCCCGCCTGGGAGCCGTTGGCGCCGCGCACGATGATGACGTTGCCTTCGCCGCCGAGCACCTCAGCCATGCGCTCGCCCGCGGACTGGCCGCCGGCATAGTTATCGGTGGAGATGAAGGTCACATACAGATCTTCATGGCCTTCCTCAATGCCCTGGTCCACCAGAACCACGGGGATGCCGGCTTCCTTGGCCTTTTCCAGCACCTGGATGCAGGCGTTGGAATCCATCGGGTTGACCAGCAGGCCGTCCACGCCCTGGTTGATGAGGTCTTCAATCTGGCTCACCTGCGTGGCCACGGCGGTCTGGCTCTCGGCGATGACGCTTACAAAGGTGTCGCCATTGGCCTCGACGGCGGCCTTGATGGCGTCGTGCAGGCTAAGCTGGAAGGCGTCGTTGGTGATGGTCTTGGTGCTGTATCCAATGGTCAGCCCTTCGGCAGACGCAAAGGATGCGCACAGAACGAGCATAAGGACGAGCAAAGTGGCAAGCAGTTTTTTCATGTGTGTAGTTCCTCCCTTTTCCATTTTCTGGATGGGGATAGTATATCATAATATTATCGATAATACAAGAGTTTTAAAAACTTTTTCGGCAAAAACGGGCAATTCAACCGCCAATTTTTATATTAAAAGGCAGTGTTGTTGAAAGACGGGACGGACTGATGGCGCATGAAAGCGCGAAATAGGCGCCTGAGAGCACTAAAGGCACGCATTAAAATAGGAACGATTAGATTTTCCCCAAAAATCTCCGCCGCATATGCGGCGGAGAGCAGACCATTGACAAACCCCTGCATTTGTGTGTAAATGCAGGGGATAAGATACAGGGAAGCACGCCGTAAAGAGGCCACGAGCCTCTTAATGTTTTGCACAGCCGCAGTCAGGAAGCATTGTTCCCGCATGTTCGCAATCCCGAGCATACGCGCATAGCGCAGGCCATGGTTCTCTTTGGCCTCCGCGAAGGAGCGTTCAATCGTTTCTTT
>DVFZ01000081.1 GCA_018712945.1 Candidatus Pullichristensenella stercorigallinarum
CAACGCTTCGTCGAACCATTGCCGCGCGGTCGCGGTGTTCAGCGTCAGCGCCGTATCGAGCAGCGCCCGGCCCATTTCCGTCAGCGCGCCCTGCATCGCCGACAGCCTGCCAAACGCCTGCCGCGCCGCCGCGTCTTTCAGGTCGCGTTTGCTGAACAACAGCTCCATGCCGCGCTCGCGGATGGCCGGTTCGTCCGGCGATTCCTCGCCTGCCACCACCAGCGGGGCCAGCAGCGCGTAGGTCGCCTGCGTCTGATCCGCGCGCCCGCGCACGCCCTCGTGCCCGTCGTAGCTGTCGCGGAAGTGATTGTACAGCGCCGCCAGCCGGTTCTTTTCGATCTTCGACGGCTTGAATTCGTCCAGCGCCTGCGGGAACAGGTTGCTCGAAGCCGCGTCCTTCATCAGCGTAAACCCCGTCACTTGCGGCGCGGCGACCACGCGGCAGCGCCCGAAGATGGGCAGGATCACGCGCTCCAACGTCGTCGATTTGCCGCTGCCCGCCTCGCCGATGAGAAACAGGTGCGGGTATTTCACGCCCGCCACGCGCAGCATTTCCTTGATGAAGCAGCCCGCGCACCACGCCAGCACCGTCACCGTCTTGGCCGGTTCATTGTAGGAAAGCAGCGGCGCGCCAAGCTCCATGAGCCGCTCTGCGGAGATGGGCGCGTGTTCGGGAAGCGCCGTCTCTATGGACGCGCACTTCTCCATCTGCACCATGTCCGCCACTTCCTCGCCGCCCGCCGCGAACGCCCGCGATCTGTCCACATATGCCCAGCGGCCGTCGCGCTCGTAGAGGCCCAGCGCCTTCACGCCGCGCTTCACCTGCCATTCCAACCCGGCGAGATAGGTCTTGAGCACTTCGAGGTCGCCGTCGCTGCCCATGTAGCTCAGGGAAATGGTGCGCTTGTTGAGCACCGCCTTGAATTTCTGCGCCGAGGCGAAGTCGGCGGTCATGAACGTCAGGCGGAAGGTTTCGCCGTACATGGTCGCGGCGTCGCAGGTCATCTGCGCTTCTTCCTCCGCCACGAGCATTTCCAGCGGATGCACCACAAAATTGGTCAGCGGATAGACGCTCTCGCCGCGCTCGCGCATATAGCGCCCGTTGGCCTCGAACACGCCCAGCTCGCCGCCCGGTGAATAGACCTGCTCGGTGCGCTGGACGGCCTGTTCCAGGGTTTCCTCGCCGTAGGTCGCGCCGTCCGCATGGTGCACCTTGTCCCATTTCTCCCGGAACAGCGCCGATTGGCGGAACAGCCTGTCCATCTGCTCTTTTTCGCGGCCCGTCCAGAAGGCCAGCGCGCAGCAGAGCGCGAGGTCGGCCTCCGATTGGCTGGCGAATTTGTCCTGCCAGCGGCCTTCCCACAGGGCAGTAAAGTCCTCGGCGTTCTGCGCCGCCCGCGCCTTTTCCAGCACCTGCTCGTCGGTGAGCACGACGCGCCGGGCCGCCTTTTTTGCTTTGCGCTTCCGCACCTGCTTCCGTGCGATGTAGTTCTCGTGAATCCACGGCAGGGCCTGCGCGCCGTCGGCGATGGCTTCGGGCGTGCCTTCCAGCCGATTGCCCGTCATGGTGAAGTAGCGCGCCGAATCGTACATCTCCACACCCGTGGCGCTGTTCTTGTTGCCCTTGCCGGGCATGACGCCGCGATAGAAGATGTGCAGCCCCGCGCCCGAGGGCGAGATTTCCGTGTAGGAAGGATATTTGTCCAAGATTGCCTGGGCAGCTTCGGTGAAGGTTCCATTCTCCTTGCGGCAATGGTCGATGTCCACGCCGACGATGCCGCCCGCTTCAGTAAAGACGAAGCCCACGCCGGTAAACAGGTATTTTGTCTGCGCGCGCATGGCCTCCGGCAGCGTCGCCCATGTCTCCGGGTTGGTGGAAGACGCCTTGCGCCCCGTCTTGGGGTCATAGGGCACCTTGCGCGGCTTTTCGCCCTTGGGATCGGGTTCCAGCCGCCAACAGATCCATTGCCGCAGGGCGGTCAGTTCTTGGGGGAAACTCATGTCCGCACCTCCTTGCAATCCTCGGTAAAGTGGCGCACAGGGATATTGCGCCAGTGCGCGCGGCTGATCTCCTTTTTCATGCCCTCGCTGATCGTATCGCCGAAACACCAGAGTTCATTGCAGCGCGTCAAGAGAATCAGCGCCATACGCTGCGTCGCACCGTGCGGCAAAATTAGCCGCCCGGCGTTCCGTGCTTGCGGAGCGCTTTGCGCTGTCCTCGGCACTCCAGGTTCGCTTTGCTCACCCTCCGAAACCATCTC
Organism: Candidatus Pullichristensenella stercorigallinarum; assembly: GCA_018712945.1. Classification (GTDB taxonomy): domain Bacteria; phylum Bacillota; class Clostridia; order Christensenellales; family Aristaeellaceae; genus Pullichristensenella; species Pullichristensenella stercorigallinarum. The sequence goes on from DVFZ01000081.1 coordinate 2,262, forward strand.
GCGCGTCTGCGGCGTTTCCTTTGTTCCCATGAATTGCGGGAACAGCAGATGCGTGGCAATGGGCAGCGCGTGCCGGGACAGCGCGAAGGCGCAGTATTTCCGGGCGTTGCGCATATTGTTCTCTACATCGCCCCGGAAGGGCGAGCAGATATACACCAGCGGCATATAGCCCCGCCGCGCCTTTTCTTCCCTGCGAATATTGGCCAGCGCCTTCCCCGCCGTGGGGTCGGCATAGCCTTCTTGGTTTTTGTACATCATTCGTCACTCCAATCCGTCATGTGCCCGAAGTCCGGCCCATAAGCGGCCTCGGCCACGATGGGCACGTCCATTTCCGGGAAGGGCTGCGCGTCCATGCAAGTCTGTATGTAGGTAACGGCCTCTTGCAGCCGCTCGCGCGGCACCTCAAACACCAGCTCGTCGTGAATCTGCAACAGCGGCCTGAGCCACAGCCTGTCGGGTAGCCCGGCAATCAGGCGGCCCAGCGCCAGTTTGAGGATGTCGGCGGCGGTGCCCTGAATCGGCGT
>DVFZ01000082.1 GCA_018712945.1 Candidatus Pullichristensenella stercorigallinarum
GCACCTCGTTTGAACAAAGCCCGCTGTGAAAATGCGGGCTTTATCATTGCTGCAAATGATATGAAAGGACGGGAGGAAAGACCAATGGCAACGGTATACATAGGCGGCGCGAGCATAGACGAGCGCGGCAAAGCGAGCGGTGGGCAGGCAGGGAACCAGACAGGACGGGAACTGCGCAAACAGCCATATTACGACCACGACAAGAGATGGTATGTGTTCCGGGCGCGGAACCCCGGCGTGCGGGAGGACATCGCCGTGGCGATGGAAAACTCCATTGCCAACCGAAACATCGGCTATGACCAGTTGCAAAACCAGACCTTGTGGAACCAGATCAAGGGCAAAGGGTATGACCCCGCGCGGGCGACCACGCCCTGTGAGACGGATTGCGCGCGGCTGGTGCGGGTGTGCGTGGCCTACGGCTTCAATGAAAACGGCCTGGACGCCAGCGCCGTGCCGGACTGGTACACGGGCACGCTGCCCCGGCTGATCATGGGTCTGGGCGAATTCGTGAAATACACGGATGACAAACACTGCAAGGGTGGGCGTTCCTTGGCGCGCGGGGATATCCTCTGCACGCGCAGCAAGGGACACACGGTGGTTGTGCTCAACGACGGCGATCTGTTTGACGGCGAGGAAAACGCCGGTTGGGAGCTGGGCGACCGCATCCTGCGCGACGGGGACTACGGCGCGGACGTGGAGGAATTGCAGCAGCGGCTCAAGGCGGCAGGCTACGACCCCGGGGAGATCGACGGCGAGTACGGTCCCAACACCGAGGGCGCGGTGCGCGCGCTGCAAAAAGACGCGGAGATTGCCGTGGACGGCGAGTTCGGGCCGGACAGCCTGAAGGCGCTGGAAGCGCTGGAGGTGGACGACGGCAAGGACGAAGAGGCAGAGGACAAGCCCGCAACTGCGGGCAACGTCGTGGTTTCCGGCGGCGACGCCTATATCCGCACCGGCCCCGGCACGCAATATCCCAAGGCGGGTCTGGCGAGAAATGGCGAAAAATACGTCAATGCCAACCCGGATAAGTGGGTTCCGGTGCTGGTTGGCGGGGAAATCCGCTGGATCAGCGGCAAATATGCAAAGACTGAAGGGGCGTAAGGAATGGAACAGATGGAAATGACGCGCAACATCATGGAATTGCGTGAATTCGAGGCGGGCGCCCGCGAGCAGATCCGCACAATCTTCAACCGTCTGGACAAGCAGGACGCGCTGATAGAATCCATGCGGGAGCTGACGGCGAACGTCGGAACGCTGGCCGAGGGGCAGGAGCGCATTGAGAAAAACGTCAAGGCCGTGCGGCAGGACGTGGACGAACTGAAGGCAAAGCCCATGGCCGCCTACGACAAGGTGCGCATGACGGTCATCACCGCGCTGGCCAGCGGCATTGTGGGCTATGTGCTCAAGTATCTGGTGGACAAGTTGTAAGGAGGATTCACATGAACATTGATTTGACCCCCATTTTCCAGGCAATCATCGCGCTGCTGGCGGCGCTGGTGACGTACAAGCTGGTGCCGTGGATCAAGAGCAAGACCACGGCGGAGCAGCAGGCGCTATTGACCGCCACGGTTAGGACGCTGGTCTACGCCGCCGAGCAGCTCTACGGCGCGGGCAAAGGCGCGGAGAAGTTCGACTACGTTGTCGGCGAGCTGGAGAAACGCGGCTTTACCGCCGATCGCGCGCAGATTGAGGCGGCGGTGGCGGAGCAGTTTAATCTGGTATATACCACGACAGAAGAAATTGAAGAAGAAACTGATGATAATATAAACGCAGACAAAAAACATCAGTAGAATATTAAGCGTACAGGGCTGAGGATTATTCCTTGGCCCTGTTAGTTTGTATGTACGGTTTTCTTTAGATAGCCCTAGTTGACAGTTAATCTATCAGGCCAGAGCGCTTGAGTGTCACGCATTGTTAAAAATTGAAAATATTCAATATTTTATATTGACATACATACTATAAAGTATTATAATAATATATGTAAGGCAAGCCGATGGCTTTTAGGAAGGAGGGAGGATATGAACGAAATGCAGGTCACTGAAGCGTTGCTCCGAGCGATTCTTGAACTTATTGAAAAGTGTGAGACACTTGAAGAACTTAGAGCCAGCGTCAAGCGCATTATGGGTGAATAAAAAGTAGCGGCCCCCCGCTAAAGCGACCGCTACCACACCCACAAAGGTGAGCCGGGAGCCTTACCCCGGCCACCTTTAATGATAGCATTGTAAGGCAAAAAAGTCAAGTTTGGAAGAAGGAATTTCTTTGGCTCGTATTACACTTAAGGAGTATGCCATCCGCCTTGGGAAAGACCCAGTCGTAGCGAGAGGCAGAGCGCAGCGAGGTGCTTTCAAAACCGCATACAAATTTGGACGTGATTGGACGATTGAGGAAGATGAACCGTGGATTGATGGTCGGATTAAAAGCGGGAAATATGTGGATTGGAGGAAAAAGGGTTACACTTCTGATAGAACCAATGATGACACATAGGAAAGATTTCTTATGTTAAAAAATAGATTCTTCATATTAACGAAGAATCTATTTTATTGTATTTCTCATTGTTAAAAATCAAATATTTTCAATTTTTGTATTGACAATCATACTTATAAGTATTATAATAGCAATGTCAGCAAGAGAAAAGAAGGAGGAAATCAAAATGATGGCTATTTCTAATAGTGGATGTGTTTCAAAAGAGATTTACAAGGCTGTGATGGGCAAGCGCAAGAGCAGTAAATCCATGGTGATGCTTTGCAAAGTTTTGAAAAATGGAAGCCTCGGAAAGCTAACTGTATATGAAATGTTTGGAAAGGAAAAAACTTCACAGGATGTAATCGAACGCCTTGAACGTCTTAATCCAGGAAGCCATTGGATTCCTGCACCCCAAGATAAAGACTGATTGACGAACACATATAATGCCCGCCCCGGAGGTACGAGGGTAGAAAGGATGGATGGAGCAATGAAACGGAAATTTGTTCGGTTTAAGGACGCAGCAAAGGTCGCTGGATGCGAAGAATGGTGGCAGGTCGAGTATGACAACATGGGGTTCTGCAAGGATGGTGTGACAAGGTGGTATTATTTCGATGCCGAGGATGGCACTCCATGCTATACACTCAAATACTGATGACATCCCGCCCCGGAGGTTATGAGGGCAAGGAGGTTTAATTATGCGAACAAGAGATTTCAAGACCGCAGAACAATGCGGAATTCTGGTGCGCTGCAAGGCGTTTGAAGCAGACCTGCTTAAAATTAAAGATATTGTTCCCGACAAGATGGACGATGGAATTTCCTTCGATTTGGATGGCTTTCTAAGCGGAATTTATCAGGTTATTATCGTTCCAAAGTATGATATCCGCGCCGATAGGGATGACTATTGGGAAGCACGTCGGCAGTTATGTGAAAACGTATTCGCTCTCGCCGAAAAATACGATCTATATCTTTCAGGAGACAGGATAGAAGATTATGGAGAGCACTTTTATTTTGTATTTAGATGCGGAAAGTCTTGGAGATTGTAATGAATGGCAATTTGCCGCGCTTTATGTTAATTCTGTGTTGAGTTCTGCGTTTTCATATTCGATATTTACCATTTTTGGTATATAATATAATCACAGCAGGGAAAAGCAAGAATCAGGGAGGAACCCGCAATGAGAAATGCTTCTGAAATCGCCGCCGATATCCGCACCGCCGAAACCTGGGACTTAGACCTTTGCCGCGAACTTTGCGAGGCCGCAGACATGCTCGACCAGTGGGACACCGCAGACGATGAAACTTTTGAATCTGTACTGATTGCTGCTGCCGAAAAACTTGGCGTCGAAATCCAGTAAAAACCCGACCGCGCCCCTGCCCGGCTAAAGGTGGGGAGAAAGGATAAAACAATGAAGCAGAAAACTTTTAAAAGTGATGAGAAATTTAAGGTCGGTGATCTTGTGATTCTGCTTGAGCGGAGTTACATAAATGACGGATACTCCACTTTTGACGCGATTCCATATACTGGCGATGGAATCAGTGGTAATATGGATTCTTCGATTAAGCGTTTTCACGGCTGGCGCGGCACGACGAATGACGTGGCGCAGTATGCCCACGGTGTACGCAAGATCATCCGTGTAGGTGCCACGGACGAGTGGGGCGAAAAAACAAAGTATACCGTTGGAGCAGACCTGCACCCGGACTGGGAATAGTGGAGGATTGCACACCATGCCTGATTTTTACAAAGCTCCGCGTAAGACAAATAACAGCCCGATTGCCCGGTTAAGACTGGAAAGAGGACTTACACAGCAGCAACTTGCCCAGAAAATAGGATGCTTAAATAAGGATGTCAGCCGATGGGAACATGGGGTATGCAAGCCCGGCGCATCATACTTGGCAAAGCTGTCCGTTGCCTTGGATTGCAGCATAGAAGCGCTTCTACAAGATGAAATGGCCGGGCAATAGAGAATGGAGGAATACAAGACCATGTTGGAAGTTCTCAAGAAACGTCTACCGGAGGGGATGGAAATTGTAAAGGTTATAGATAAGGCGAACGCCAGTCAGGTCGAGATATGGTTCTCCTATCGAGGCATGGAAACGAATGGGTGGTTGAATAAAACATGCGCCCCCGGCCATGCGGCCAGACTTTGCGATAAAACGATCGCAACGGCTATGCTTGGATTTGCAATACAGCTTAAAGATATCGAAATGGCAGACTACTGGAAAGACAAGATGCTCAATGGATAAAGGGTTTTCGCGGGAGGTTTAAGTCGCTTTCCAAGCGTATCACATGGTAAGGAAGCAAGAAAATAGGTAAAGCATATGCCGCGCTTGTTATTTGCGCGGCATATGCTTTCATACACCCCAAGAATGACCGCAAGATTGGCATATAGCTCTTTTGTCATGTCTGAAGCTGGTATTGCTGGTAGCCTTGCGCCGACCAAGCAATAGCCATAAGCCGCATGTGCAGAGAATCATAAACCAGCGTCCTAGCCTCCACAGACATCCCATCTTTTTTGTGCGAGTTTTTGCTGATGTTTCAATGAGTTGTACAGAAACATTTGTGCTGCCACATCTTGGACATGTCATACTCTCTCCCACCTCTCAGTATATCACGGATATTATAGCATAATATGTAAATCTTGTAAAACTAAAAAATTGGTATGACGATCTGCCTTTCAGTTAAACCAAGGATTCTATTTGGTGCCGGAAATTGAAAATACTTCTCAAATGTTCATATCGTTTTTAACGAGTTAAAAGGCTGATTAAAGCGTCTCAATTTTGATGGGTAGAGAATTTAGCATCCAGCATTTAGAACGGCTACAATCGCCCTCTGTGGGCTTCACAGCGATGCCCATGTGGGCATGACAAAAAGATAGCCGAAAGCCGCGCAGGAAAATTTTACATTGCAGGGGGATGTATTTGCTGCCTATTTCTGGATTGGAACTACCACAGACTACCACGGTTTTACCACGCAGCGGAAATTCTATGCGGGCGTAAAGGTCAAAAAAAGCGGTCTTTGAAAGGCATATAGAGCCGATTATGGACATGAAAAAACCCGGTATTTCAGGCTTTTTGCCGTCATACCAGGCTTTTAAGATTGGTCTGGGTGAGAGGATTTGAACCTCCGGCCTCTTGAACCCCATTCAAGCACGCTACCAAACTGCGCTACACCCAGAAACTACTTGACCGCTTGTCTCAAGCGACAAGAGCTATTATACACGCAAACCAGGCGCTTGTCAAGTTGAAAAATGGGAAAATCTCGCAGAAAAGCGCTGAATTGCCGTCCAGGCGGAGATTTTCTTTTGCTTAATCTGTTTTTTCGGCCGCTTCCAGGTACGCGCTGGCCATATATGCCGCCGTCGCGCCATCACCTACGGCTGTGGAAACCTGGCGTAGGGGCTTTTTGCGGCAGTCGCCCGCCGCAAAGATGCCGGAGACAGATGTTTTTGTGTCCTCGCCGGCCAATATATAACCCGCTTCATCCAGTGCCAGCACATCCGCAACCAAGCCAGTCTGCGGCTCGACGCCCACGGCGACAAACACGCCGTCCACGGCCAACTCCCGCCCCGTAGACAGATGCAAAACCAGGCCATCCTCCGCGCGTTCAATCCCTGAAACGGTAGCGCAGAGCAGCATGTCCACATTTTCATCTGCACGCAGTTTTTCCACTTGCGCGCCCATTGCCCGCAGGCGGTCGCGGCGATGGATGAGCGTGACATGCGCAAAACGCGACAGATACAGCGCATCCTCAACCGCCGTATCACCGCCGCCCACCACCGCTACGCGCTTGCCGCGATAGAAGGCGCCGTCGCAGGTGGCGCAATAACTCACGCCGCGGCCAATGTTCTCCGCTTCGCCCGGCACGCCCAGCTTGCGCGGCGTTGCGCCCAGGGCAACAATCAACGCCTTGGCCGCAATCTCGCTGCCATCGTCCAGCGTCAGGCGCTTGAGGCCGGGAGCAATTTTGTTTACGCCGGTATAGCGCGTTTCCATGCCGAAGCGCGCCGCCTGATCGGCAAAGGCCATCATCAGCTCCGGGCCGCCGATGCCTTCAGGAAAGCCGGGATAGTTTTCCAGCCGGTCCGTGGTTGCCGCCTGCCCGCCGGGAAGGCCGCGTTCCAACAGCACTGTCTTCCAGCCCGCGCGCGCCGCATACAACCCCGCCGTCAAACCGGCCGGGCCGCCGCCGATGATCGCTACATCGTACATCCTTTTCCCTCCTCAACCATCAAAGCTCGCGCCGCCCCTGGAAGGCGCGTGAAAGCGTCACTTCGTCGGTGTATTCCAGTTCCCCGCCCACGGGCACGCCATGCGCGATGCGTGTTACCTTGACGCCCATGGGCTTGACCAGCCGCGAAATATAGGCGGCGGTAGCTTCGCCTTCGACGTCCGGATTCGTGGCCAGCACGACCTCTTTGATCTCGCCCTCAGCCAAGCGGGACATCAATTCGCGGATGCGTATATCATCCGGCCCTACGCCGTCCATGGGCGAAATTACACCATGCAACACGTGGTAAAGGCCATTATAATCGCGCATGCGTTCAAAGGCATTGACGTCGCGCGGATCGCGCACGACGCAGACGATGTCCCGCCGCCGCGCGGAATCCGTACAGATCGAGCACTTTTCGCCATCGGTGTAATTGCCGCACACTGGGCAAAGGTGCACCTTTTTTTTGCCCTCGAAGATCGCGACCGCCAGTTCGCGCACCTGCGCCTCGCTCATGCCGACGATGTGATAGGCCAGGCGCTGGGCGGTTTTGCGCCCGACGCCCGGCAATTTGGAAAGCTGGTTGGCCAGCCGGGCAATGGCCTCGACCTCGGCCATGGCTTAGAACAGGCCGGGCATATTCATGCCGCCGGTCAACTTGCCCATTTCGCGCTCGACTGTCTCGGCCGCGGTGCGCAAAGCCTCGTTAACGGCCGCCATCACCAGATCTTCAAGCATTTCCACATCTTCGGGATCGACTGCCTCAGGCTTGATGGAAATGGAAAGCAGCTCACGCTTGCCATTGACCTTGGCCGTCACCATGCCGCCGCCGGAAGCGGCCTCAAATTCGCGCTCGTCCAGTTCTTCCTGCATCTTGGTCATCTGCTGCTGGAGCTTCTGCGCCTGGCGGGCAAGCTGCTGCATGTTTGCGCCGCCCATCATTCCGGGGAATCCACCTCTTGCCATATTAAAAATCCTCCCAAAGTATTTGTTTTCCGCTGGTCTATTATAGCAATTTCCGGCGCGGATTGCAAGAATTCACGCGCTTTTCGTTGACATTGGCGGCATGTTTTGCTATAATCGCTCTGCAAATAGAAATTGCCAAGGGGAAGAAGTTCGCGCTTGGGCTTCAGAGAGCGGGCGGACGGTGCAAGCCCGTGCCGGAAACGCGAACATGCCGCCTCGGGCGCACAAGCGCCGGCACCGCGCAGGAAATGGCGCGGCGGTTCGCCTCCGTTAGCAGGCTGCGAGTGGGCTTTCTCTCTTGGAAAGCCAATCAGGGTGGTACCGCGAAACGCGCCTTTTCGTCCTTGAACGCAAAAGGCGCTTCATTTTTTGGAACTTGGAGGAAGGATACGCATGAACGTCAACATCAAAAGCGCCAACGACCTGCGCAGTCTGTTTCTGAAATTCTTTCAGCAAAAGGGCCACGCCGTCATTCCCAGCGCCTCGCTGATCCCCGAAAACGACCCCACGGTGCTGTTCACCACCGCCGGTATGCACCCGCTGGTGCCCTACCTGCTGGGCGCGAAGCACCCCATGGGCACGCGGCTGACCGACGTACAGAAGTGCATCCGCACCGGCGATATCGACGACGTGGGCGACGCCAGCCATTTGACCTTCTTTGAAATGTTGGGCAACTGGTCGCTGGGCGACTATTTCAAGAAGGAGGCCATCTCCTGGAGCTGGGAGTTTTTGACCAGCCCCGAATGGCTGGGCATCGACAAAGACCGCCTCGCCTTCTCGGTGTTTGCCGGCGACGGCGATTGCCCCCGCGATGAGGAGGCCGCCTCCCTCTGGCGGGAAATGGGCGTGAAGGACGATCACATCTTCTACCTGCCCAAGGAAAACAACTGGTGGGGTCCTGCTGGCCTGACCGGCCCCTGCGGCCCGGATACCGAAATGTTCATCATCACCGACAAGGAACCCTGCGGCCCGGATTGTTCGCCCGCCTGCTCCTGCGGACGTTATCTGGAAATCTGGAACGACGTGTTTATGCAGTACGATAAGCAGGCGGATGGTTCCTTCCAGCCCCTCAAGCAGAAAAACGTCGATACCGGCATGGGCCTGGAGCGCACCTACTGCGTGCTGATGGGCGCAAAATCCGTCTACGATACCGACATCTTCGCGGATATTCTCGCCAAAATCGCCGAACTGAGCGGCAAGAGCTACGGCGAAAGCGAACCGGTCACCAAATCCTTCCGCATCATCGCCGATCACATGCGCACCGCTACCTTCATCATCGGCGACGACCGCGGCGTGACGCCCTCCAACGTCGACCAGGGCTACGTTCTGCGCCGCCTGATTCGCCGCGCCGTGCGCCACGGCATGCAGATTGGCCTGCCCGAAGGCTCCACGCCGCAGATTGCCAAGGTCATCATCGACCAGTACGGCGACGTGTATCCCGAGCTGCGCCGCAATGAAGCGCATATCCTTGAACAGCTCAAGCTGGAGGAAGACCGTTTCCAGCGCACGCTGAAAAAAGGCACCAATGAATTTGAAAAGGTATTCAACAACATCAAGCGCGCCTCGGATGCCTTCAATGCGCTTGAAGGAAAATTCCATGAAATTTTTGAGGGCGAAGAGGGCAAAAAGCTGGCGGACGCCATGCAGGTAGCTCAAAATGTCGGCTCTACGCTGCGCCCGACGCCGGAAATGGTCGAAATCATTGAGGATGTCAAGAAGTTCCGCGAGGCGTTATCCACCATACTGGCCTTTGGCGAAAAGGTCAAGAAGTATGCCGGTGTGTTTGGCACCATTGATGGCCGCAGCGCCTTCAAGCTCTACGACACCTATGGCTTCCCCATCGAACTGACCATGGAAATGGCGCACGAGAAGGGCTTGGAAGTGGACGAGAAGGGCTTTGAGGAGCGCTTCAAGCAGCATCAGGCCACCAGCCATGCCGGCGCCGAACAGCGCTTCAAAGGCGGCCTGGCCGACAACACCGAGGAAACCGCCAAACTGCACACCGCCACGCATCTGCTGCACGCGGCGCTGCGTAAGGTGCTGGGCAACGAAGTGGCGCAGAAGGGTTCCAACATCACCGCCGAGCGCCTGCGCTTTGACTTCTCGTTTGGCCGCAAGATGACGCCGGAGGAGATCAAAGAGGTAGAGCGCCTCGTCAACGAAGCGATTCAGGCGGCCGTGCCCGTCACCTGCGAGGAAATGACCGTGGACGAGGCCAAGGCGCAGGGCGCGATCGGCCTGTTCACTTCCAAGTATGGCGAGCGCGTCAAAGTATACACGATGGGCGAATTCTCCAAGGAAATCTGCGGCGGCCCGCATGCCAGCAACACCGCAGACCTCAAGTCCTTCAAGATCAAGAAGGAGGAAAGCTCCTCCGCCGGTGTGCGCCGCATCAAGGCGGTCATTGGCCAATAAGCGCATAAATCTTAAATCTGTCTCGCCCCGCCCGTGCGGGGCGGGCCTTTTCAGGAGGGGAACACAAATGCCAAAATATTCCGCGATGAGCCTTGAAGAACTGACCCGGCCCGGCGGCTACGACTGTGCGTGCGGCAAACATCACGCCGTGGACCTGCCCTGGCTGCGCATCGGCCGCGGGGCGCTGGCGGCGCTGCCCGAGGCGCTCAAAGCCGTGGGCGCGAAACATCCCTTTGTGGTCTGCGACGGCAACACCTACCGGGCTGCGGGCGCGCGCGTGGAAGAAGTGCTTGGCAAGGCAAGCGTGCCGTTCCAGTGCTACGTCATCCCCTGCCGGCACGACCGCATTGCTCCCTCGGAGTGGGAGCTTGGCTCAATGATGATGCACTTTGACCCCGCCTGCGATTTTATCCTTGGCGTAGGCTCGGGCGTGATCAACGATCTTTGCAAGGTCTATGCCCACGCTACCGGGCGCAAGAGCGGCATCATCGGCACCGCGCCGTCGATGGACGGCTTTGCCTCCAACTCGGCCTCCATGGAAGTCAACAATGTCAAGCTCACGCTTTACAATGCCTGCCCTGCCTTCATCCTGTTGGACACGGAAATTCTCGCCCAGGCGCCGGAACGCATGCTCTGGGCGGGACTGGGCGACATGGCGGCGAAATACTGCTCGATTTGCGAATGGCGCATTGCCAACATCGTCATCGGCGAGTACTACTGCGAAGAAGTGGCGGATATGATGCGCGTGTCGCTCAAAAAAATCATGGCCGCCGCGCCGCGCCTGATGAGCCGCGACCCCGACGCCGTACAACCCATCGCCGAGGGGCTGGTGACGGCGGGGCTGGCCATGGCCTACGCGCAGGTCTCACGTCCGGCCTCGGGGCTGGAACACTATTTTTCGCACGTATGGGAGATGCAGGCGCTGGAGCGCGGCGTGCCCTACGATTTGCATGGCATCCAGGTGGGTGTGGGCACGATGCTGACCTTCCAGGTGCTCGCCTGGCTCAGGCAGGTAAAGCCCGATCGCGCCGTGGCTGAGGCGCACATGCGCAATTTTGACGAGGCGGCCTGGGCGGAGAATATCCGCCGCATCTTCGGCAAGACCGCCGATGAGATTTTGCGCGCCGAGAAAAAGTACCGCAAGAACGATCCCGCCGCCCATGGGAAGCGGCTGGAAACGATTCTGGCGCGCTGGGATGAAATCATGCAGGCCATCGACGAGGAAATCCCGCCGCTGGACGAGTTGCGCGCCGTCCTGGAGCCGACGGGCATGCCACTCACGCCCGAGGCCATCGGCATTTCCCGGCAGGACGTGGCCGACGCCTTTGTCGGATCGCGCGATATCCGCGATAAGTACCTTTGCAGCTCGCTTTTGTGGGATCTCGGCCTGATGGACGATTTTGCCCAGCGACTTAAAAACGCATAACGTCCGGCATGGGCAAAGCAAAGCCCCGCCTTCCGGAAAAGGAGAAGGCGGGGCTTTTGCACGGGGATTATTCGATTATTCCGCTTCGGCAGCCGGGTAGACGGCCTGCATGGCCTGTTCGAGGTAGGAAAGCAATTCTTCCTCGCTCAGGTACAGCTCATCGGTATAGGCCGTGAGACCTTCCGCGTCCACTGCGGCGTCCGTCTCGCCGGAGAGGGTAACGTTCAGGGAAATGGAATAATTGGAATTCATTTCAGACTGCACATACGCTATCAACATCTGCTGGCAGCTATACCGCGACAGCTCCGTCTCCGTACCGGCTGTCGAATCACTGGCCGGATCAGCGGAGGTATCCTCCGTTCCTTCGCCAGCTTCCGGTGCAGCAGTAGCTTCCAGCGCAGCGGTTTCCTCCGGTTCGACGCTGGCTTCAGGTTCAGCCGTCATTTCCGGTTCAGCGGTGGCCTCGGCAGCGTCGGCCACGCCCTCTTCAGGAGCCTGCGTCGCTTCCGCATCCGTCTCGGCCGTCTGTTCGGTATCCTCAGTCATCGGGTATTCAAAGGAGATGACCGCATACTGAACGTCATGGCCATTGACCTCTGTTTCGCTCTGGCTATCGACAGAGATCCCGCTCATCATATAGCTATAAAGCGCTGTAGCCATCAGGTTTTCCGGCGTTCCGCTGCCAGCTCCGACGTGCAGATAATCAATCGGCGCAGTTTCATCCTCTGAATAATAATTGTAGGTGGCAAGATTGGCGTCGGCGCTGTTTTCCACACGCTCGCGCGTATAACCGTCGATTTCACCCACTTCGCCGACTTTGAAGTACTTGGTTTCCTCGCCGACAATATCCGACGTTACAAGGCTCACTTCGGGATTGTCCATCTGCGCAACGCCATCGACCACATCCAGCGAGCCGTCATCATAGAGAAGGCTGAACAATATAAGTGCCAGCGCGATCACCGCGATGATCGCCACCAGGATGATGATTTCCTTCTTGGTCAAAAACGGCTGCTTTTTGACCGTTTTGCGGTAGCCCTTGGAGCGGGCGGAGGTCTTGGCCTTCTTCGCCATGTGGATCAGTCCTTTCATGCTTTTCACGGTTCGGAAAATATTCTATCACACTTTTTCCCGTTTGTCCACACACGTTTGTCACAAAGATCAGAGAAAAGATGCCGCCAGCGACCGCGAAACACGATGGTGGATGGCGCGCCTCCGCCAGCGGCGGCGCCGGATTGCGCGGCGTGGGCACAAGAAAGCCAGCGCCCCACCGGGGGAACGCTGGCTTTCAGTTTGCCAGAAGGCGCGGCGCTTCTTAGAAGCGGCTCTGACGGTTGGCCTCGAAGCAGGCGCGGCAGTAGACCGGACGGTCTCCACGCGGCTGGAAGGGCACCTGGGTGGGCTGGCCGCAGCCATCGCAAATCACATCGTACATCTGACGCTCGCCACGGGCGCCGCCATTGTTCTGGCGACGGGCGGCACGGCAGGCCGGGCAACGGCCGGGCTCGTTCTGGAAGCCCTTCTCGGCGTAGAACTGCTGCTCGGAAGCGGTGAACACGAACTCCGCGCCGCACTCACGGCAAACCAACGTCTTGTCCTCAAACATGGAAAAAACCCTCCTAATTGATGTGCCCATACGATGACCTGTCTTGATGCCGGCTCCTGTCATCGGTAGGGGGTACCAACGGAGGGATACGGTTTCGAAGATCGTTCTATCGGGGCTGGACGTATTATAGCATAATGCAGCCGGAAAGTACAGTGTTTTTTCGAAATTTTTCACTCGCAATTTTAATTTGCTTTTTCCGGAGACGGCGCGGACGGCTCTGGTCCACCCGCCGTCACGGGCGCATTCTGTGCCTTGACGGGCGCGGCCTGTTCGGCTGGCGCGTTCGCACCATCAACGGCCGCTTCGCCCTTTGCGCGGCGCTTTTCGCGCGGCGGGCGCTCCTTCTTCGGCCTGTCCCCCTTTTTTCTGCCGCCAGTCTCCGCGTCTGTCTTGAGCTTTTCCAGGAACTGGTCGGTAGAAAGGTTTTTGGGCGCTTTCTGATGCGGGTACTTTTTGCGCTTGGGCTGCTCTTCCTCGGCCGCCTCCGGTTCAGGTTCCGGCCGGCGCGGACACGGCTTCGGAGCCTCGCGCACGGCGGCGGAATCATCCGGGCCAGGTTTGCGCACCTCGGAAATGGGATATTCGCGCACGTCGAAGCTGTCGTCTGCCTTGATGCGCACTTTTACACACTCGCGAATGGCGTTGATCTCGGAAAGCACACCCACGCCATCCGGGGTGACGATGTCTTTCCCCACCTTGGGCAGCTTTTTGAGCGTCTGGGAATAATAATCCTGTTCGTATTTCAGGCAGCACATCAACCGCCCGCACAGGCCGGAGATCTTGGTGGGGTTGAGGGAAAGGTTCTGCTCTTTGGCCATCTTGATGGACACAGGCTGGAAGTCGCCCAAGAATGTGCCGCAGCAGATGGGCCGGCCACAGGAGCCGAGGCCGCCGAGCATTTTCGCCTCGTCGCGCACGCCAATTTGCCGAAGCTCGATGCGCATTTTGAATACGCTGGCCAAATCTTTGACCAGTTCGCGGAAGTCCACGCGGCCATTGGCCGTAAAGTAAAAAATGATCTTGGAATTGTCAAAGGTATATTCGACGCTGACCAGCTTCATTTCCAGCTTGTGCTTGGCTACTTTTTCCAAGCAGATGCGGAATGCTTCCTCCTCGCGCTTGGCGTTGTACTCCGCGCGGCGAACGTCCTCTTCGGTGGCGACGCGCACCACCTTTTTCAGCGGCGCGACGATCTGTTCATCGGCCACCTCGCGGGCGCCGGTGACGACTTCGCCGAACTCCACGCCCCGCGCCGTTTCCACCACCACGTTGTCGCCCGGGCGCGGCCATACGTCGCTTGGGTCGAAATAATATACCTTTCCGGCCTTTTTGAACCGGACGCCGATCACTGTCGCCATTTGGTTTCCTCCCATTGTTTATATCATCGCCCGGCGAAACCTCGCCCGGGCGGAATTTCCGTGTTTTGCCCCGTGGGAAAGGGCCGTTTCCGCTGCCTGCCCAAGACCTATTTTCACACAACCGCCCTTCTTCCCCATCGGCTGTCCTTTGCGCCATAAGGGAATTTCGATTGCGGAAGATCTGGCCGCGGAAAAGATGGTTTTGGCAATCTCAAAAGCCGGCGAACCCGCCGCCGCATTGCTTACCCGGCAGAAAGAATCCACCGAAAATTCAATCGCGCTTCAGCTTTTCCCATCCACAAGGGAAAAGTACAGCGCGTCCAGCGCGTTTGGCCAGGCGACGTTGGCAGAAAGCATTCGCCGCGCCTCCATCACCGCCAGCAGCAGCCCACGGCCATCCACGCGCACGCCCGCCAGCTCCTCTGCCCTGAGCGCCTCGCTCTCCGCGCCGTTTTGCAGCGCCATGCGGTCGCGCCCGATGATCTCCAGGATTTCCAGGAAATCATCCTGCCGTTCGCGCTCCTCGTAAAAGGGCGCGGCGGCCTCCGCAACGGAAGGCGCGCCCTTTAACGCCGAAAGGGACGCAAGCGCGCGGGAAAGAAGCGCCTCAAAGCCCTCGTCCGCATTCAGTTCCAGCGCCCGGCCCACCGAGCCGTGCGCAAGCCCCGCCAGCCGGCCGGCCTGCTCCGGGGACAGGCCGCGCTCTGTAAGCTCCTTTACGCACGCCTCACGCGAAAGTGGCGGCACGCGCACCATGCGCACGCGCGAACGCACGGTGGATAAGAGCGCTCCCGGCGCGTCCGTAAGCAGGAAAAACACCGTATCCTCCGGCGGGTTTTCCAGCGTTTTGAGCAAGGCATTTTGGGCGCTCGGGGTCAGCTTGTCCGCCCGCTCAATAATGGCGATATGCCACCCGCCCTCGTAGGGCCGGCGGGCGAGATAATCAATCAGCTCCCGCACGTCATCCACGCCGATGGAGCGCCCCTTGGGGGCCACATAGCGCACATCCGGATGGTTTCCGCTCAAAAAGCGCTTACAGGCCGGGCACTGGCCGCAAGGCCGTTGATCCGGCGTTTCTTCGCACAAAAGCGTTTGCGCCAGCAGCCGGGCAAGCGTTTTCTTGCCACAGCCGCGCGCCCCGCACAGCAGATAGGCATGCACAATGCGCCCGGCTCGTGCCGAACGCACCAGATGTTCAATTTCCGGGCCATGGCCCTTAAAATCCAAAACCTTCAAACCGCGCAAAACGCCTTTCCGCCGGGTACATGCCCAAACGCGGCGGGCGGAGAATAGCAACCCCCGTCGCGCCGCGCCCGCTTAGATCTTGACAAACTTCTCAACGTTGAGAACAAACACCGTCGCGCCGCCGACCACGACCTCGACCGGATAGGGCACATACACGCCCGCAGAGCCGGACATCGGCGAGGGCGAAGTGGCGATTTGCTTTCTGCTCTTGCAGATTTTTTCGATGACCTCCATCGCGCCATCAAAGCGATCGTCCTCCACGCCCACGAGCAGCGTTGTATTGCCCGCGCGCAGGAAGCCGCCGGTGGTGGCCAGTTTGGTCACGCCGTAGCCCGCGTCCATCAATCCACGCACCAAGCGGGCAGAATCCTCATCCTGCACGATTGCTATAATCAGCTTCATGCTGTTTCCCTCCTTTATCAATCCATGCGTATATTATACATCAAATTGTAAAACGGCGCAACCTTTCCCGAAAAATCCGCACAGGAAATCGCTGTAGAGCTACAATACATATTGGACAGGGGAGGTAGGGAAAAGGAGCGAGACTTGAGAGCAGAAATCTGTTATAGTTGAGATGCGAAAACAACAAACGGAAAGGAGCCTCAAGTCTCATGAACAGTATAACACAAGATGCGCGATACCGCTACTCCATAATGCAATATGCAGAAAAATATGGCGTAGCAAGGGCAAGCAGGAAGTACAACAAGAGCCGGTCATACATCT
>DVFZ01000083.1 GCA_018712945.1 Candidatus Pullichristensenella stercorigallinarum
AGAAGATCTTCAAGAAGTTCTATGAGCAGGGCGACATCTACAAGAGCGCCTATGAAGGCCAGTACTGCGCCGAATGCGAATCCTTCTGGACGCCCACGCAGCTCAAGGAGGGCAACCTCTGCCCGGACTGCGGCCGTCCCACCGAAACCGCCCGCGAAGAAAGCTACTTCTTCCGCATGAGCAAGTATCAGGACTGGCTCATTGACTATATCGAAACCCATCCGGACTTCATCCAGCCGCCGTCCCGCGCCAACGAGATGCTCAACAACTTCCTGCGCCCGGGTCTGCAGGATTTGTGCGTGAGCCGCACGTCGTTCAAGTGGGGCGTGCCGGTGGATTTCGACCCCGGCCACGTGGTCTATGTGTGGATCGACGCGCTTTCCAACTACATCACCGCCCTGGGCTACGCCAGCGACGATGATTCGCTGTACCAGAAGTACTGGCCGGCGGACGTACACCTGGTGGGCAAGGAAATCGTGCGCTTCCACACCATCTACTGGCCGATCATGCTGCACGCCCTGGGGCTGCCGCTGCCCAAGCAGGTGTTCGGCCACGGCTGGCTGCTGTTCGGCAACGACAAGATGTCCAAATCCAAGGGCAACGTGGTCTATCCCGGCCCCATCGTGGAGCGCTACGGCGTAGACGCGCTGCGCTATTACCTGATGCGCGAAATGCCCTTCGGCGCGGACGGCAACTACACCAACGAGGCCATGCTCAACCGCACCAACGCCGACCTCGCCAACGATCTGGGCAACCTCTTGAGCCGCACTGTGGCGATGATTGAAAAATACTTCGGCGGCGAAGTGCCCGCTCCCGGCGAGGAGCAGGAGGTGGACAAGGCCCTGCGCGAGCGCTTCGAGGCCCTGCCCGCCATCGTCGAGCGGGAGATGAACGCCTTGCAGTTCTCCGTCGCCCTTGCCGAAATCTGGAAGCTGATTGGCGACTGCAACCGCTATATCGACCTCACCCAGCCCTGGGTGCTCGGCCGCAGCGAGGAAGGCAAGCCCCGCCTCAAGACCGTGCTTTATTACCTGGCCGAGTGCTGCCGCGCCGTGGCCGTATACATTGGCCCCACCATGCCTTCCACCCCGGCGCGCATGTTCGCCCAGCTCGGCGTGGAGGACGAGGCTCTGAAAACATGGGACAGCGTGCAGACCTTCGGCCAGCTCAAGCCCGGCACGCGCGTTTGCAAGGGCGAAGCCCTGTTCCCGCGCATCGACATCAAGAAGGAGCTGGAGGCCTTGGCCAAGGCCGAAGCCCCCGCCGCGCCGAAAGCGGAAGAAAAGAAGCCGCAGGAAGAAGAAAAGGGCTTTGGCACCATCGCCATCGACGACTTTGCCAAGGTGCAGCTCGTCACCGCCAAAGTGACCGCCTGCGAACGTGTGCCCAAGAGCGATAAACTGCTCAAGGAGACGCTGGATGTGGGCGGCGAGACCCGCACCGTCGTCAGCGGCATCGCCCAGTGGTATACGCCGGAGGAAATGGTGGGCAAGACCGTGGTGCTGGTGAAAAACCTCGCCCCGCGCAAGATGCGCGGCGTCGTCAGCGAGGGCATGCTGCTGTGCGCTTCGGACAAGGACGGCAATTTGAAGCTCGTCACCGTTGAGGGCGGCCAGTTCGCGCCCGGTTCGGAAATCGGCTGAGCGCGGAGGACGGGATGCCGCAGCGCGTCGCCTTTCCCGGCTCTGGCGGGCTGAAAGCGCCCATCCTGCCGCCGCGCACTGCAAATGCGGCGGCAGGATGACCGTGATTCCCATGCAGGCGATCCCGCGCCCGCAGTTGATGCGGTAGGCTTGAGGCTTCCGCGGGCTGTTTGACGCGCTTCCATCTTCGTTTTTTTCGGCTGGCAGCGCGCCACCGCAGGCTGCTTTGTTTAGAGACATTCCCCTTTTGACAGACAATGCCGCGCAGGGAAAATTCCTTGCGCGGCGTATTTGGAGGAGCTATGAAACTGTTTGATTCCCACGCGCACCTGGCCTCGGAGCGCTTCATGGACGACCTGCCGGACGTGCTGGCGCGCATGAAAGCGGCGAACGTACTGGGCTGCGTGGTGGTGTGCGACCCCGGCGAGGACGAACCCGACCACGAGCGCGCCCTGGAAATCGTGCGCGCCAATCCCGGCTTTCGCCTGGCCGCGGGCGTGCATCCGCACAACGCGCGCAACTGGTCGGAGGATCTGGAAAAGACGCTGCGGGCGCTGTTGGCACTTTGCGAATGCACCACGCTGGGAGAAATCGGCCTGGACTACCACTACGATTTTTCGCCGCGCGAAGCGCAACGCGAGGTGTTCGAGCGCCAGCTCGACCTGGCGCTGGAGCTGGATATGCCGGTGCAGCTGCATATCCGCGAGGCGCATGGCGAGGCCATGGATATCATGCGGGCAAGATATAAACAGGGTCGCCTGCCGCGCGGCATCATGCACTGTTTTTCCGGGAGCTGGGAGACGGCGAAGGCGTATTTGAACATGGGCTATTATATCTCCCTTTCCGGGGTGGCGACGTTCAAGAACGCAAATAAGCTGCTGGACGTGGCGCGCAATACGCCCATAGACCGGCTGTTGGTGGAGACGGATTGCCCGTATATGGCGCCCGTGCCGATGCGTGGGAAACGCAATGAACCGGCGTTTGTGCAGTATACATTTGCGCGCGTGGCCGAACTGCGTGGGGCCGACCCGGAACAGCTGGCGGAAATCCTCTGGGAGAATACGCTCCGTGCCAACACCTGACCCCCGCCGGAGGCAACTGGGAGATTCTTAAGAACCTCAGGTTCTTAAGCGGGTCCGGGCTGGCCCGGCGGGTCTGGGCAGAGCCCAGCGTTCCCTCGTTCTCCCGGCGCGCCCCACGCCTCCCAAAACCACCGCAGCGCCCTTGCCCCGCAGGGGCAAGCAGCGTCGCACCACGGCAGGGCATACCCATCTTCGCAGAAATACTTATTCCTTCCACCGCAGCACCCTTGCCCCACCAGGGGCAAGCAGCGTCATATCACGGCAGGGCATACCCATTTTCGCCGGAATACTTACCCCTTCCACCGCAGCGTCCTTTCGGGACGGCAGTTCCCCTGCACTTTCCGCCTGCCCACAGCTCCTACGCCCTGATAAAGTGAAAGTCGCAGCAGTCCGCGCCGCCCGCCAGCGTGCCGGCGCGTTCAAAACGTATCTTCGGCAGCAACCCGGAAAAGGAAATATCGTCGTTTTCACAATATACCGGACACAGCTCCGGACAACCGTGCGCCCTGGCCATCTCCCAGTACAGGCAGGAGCGCAGGTTGAAGTGGATTTCCCGCCCGTCGCAGCGCACCCATTCCGTCTGCCAGCCCGCCGCCGGAAAATTCTTCTGCATGTACTTTTTTACGCCCAGGCGGTACATGCCGTACGCAAACGGCATCCGGGCCAGCTTTTGCATCTGCGCGCGCTTGATTTGCGCCGCCTTGCGCGTTTCCCGGCGCACATATTCCAAAGCCTCGCCTTCCCCCAGGCCCCGCGCGCGCAGGGCCTTGTAGTACGCCAGCGGCGGAAGCAACTTGCGCCGCAGGTGTTCGCGAATCGCTTCGCTGCCCCGGTCGTCCGCACCGCGCAACAAATCCTGATAAATCGCTTCCGTTTGCCCGGCAATCTCCTTCCCCGCTTCCTCGCCGAAAAACTGCTTGCAGTCCGCTTCCAGAAACCCTAACGTCGTTTCACAAATCTTCATGCCGCTCTCCCTCCGCAATCTTCGCAAATACGTCGGCCGCGTGCTTTTGCAAAACGTCCGCCTTCGTCACCGCGATGCCCCACTTCTCGTCCCCGAGAACAATCAGCGTGTCGCCCGCCTGAATGCCGAATACTTCCCGCGCCTCTTTGGGAATGACAATCTGCCCGCGCTCGCCTACCTTTACCGTGCCAAAAATATAATGTCCCTTCGGGATTTCCATGGCCCTTCTCCTTTCATATAAATATGAATTATCATATTTATATGTATTATATGCCGTTCTAATTCCCCTGTCAAGCATTTCGGCATTCTTTCAACCAAATGCTGCGGGCAGGGCTTTTCTTCATCCCCCAGACCTTGCGGCGCGGTTGGGATTGTGCTATACTGCATACAAAAATCAGACGCAGCGGCGCATTGACGGCAGGGAAGGAGCCTGTCCATGATGGTAGAAATCAATGATCTGGCAGAGCACATGTTTTGCTACGGCAAGAACCCACTCTGCCTCGACCGGACAACCGGCGAAATCATCGCCGCGGACGCGACGCAGGCGTGGGACGAAGGCCGTTATCTGCCCCTGCCGCGCTATTCTGTCGCCTCCCTGCGCCAGCAGTTCATGCGGGAAATGCACGCGAAAGGCATTTTGTCGGACGCGAACATGACCCTGTTTGCGCGCTTTCCCGATTTTCCGCTGGAATACGACGAAGCGCTTTCCGCGGCGATAGTCGACTATGTTTGCAGAGCGCACCAGTTCTGCGAGCTCATGAGGCTTGAAAGCACTGAATACGATCTGCCGGATCAGGTACGCACAGCGGAGACATACGACGAATTCGAGGAGCGGCGCAGCGTCGAGCTTGCCCGGGAATGGTGCCGGAAACACGGCCTGCGCTTTTATAACTTCTTCGACATTCCCCGTTCGGAAAAAGACCAGCTGGAGGCGGAAACCCGCGAGCGCGAAAGCTGGCAGGAATGGTATAAGCGTCCCAGCGCCCGCCGCCTCTACGAGCCGGAAACCTTTGCGCGCATCATCGACGAAAAGGTGCGAAAAATGCATGAGGAATGGCAGCAAAAACGCGAGGCATACGCGCGCGCCGTGGAGCGGGGCGAAATGCCGGATGGAGACAAGGGCGGCGCATAAGGCGACCGCCCTCCCTTTGGGGCGCAATACTTGCCCTCGCGGCGGCAAAAAACGCACGGGCCGTGTTTGCAACCCGTGCGTTTGGTTCAACTGATTTCTTCGGAAGCGGTCCGGCCTTTGTTGCGGCGGCCGAGCGTCACATCGGCCAGCGTCGCGCGGCTGGTGTGCGGGATGGCGCGCCAGCGCGGGGGCACGATCAGCGCCGAAAGGTTGGCCGGGAACCAGGTGAGCGCAATCAGCCAGAAGCCCAGCACGCCCGGCATCTCCCGCTGCCAACGCTTCCCGGCGAAGCGGCAGACCAGCGCCGCGGCGACGCTGATGACGGCCACGTAAACCAGCGCCACCGCCGCCGCCAGCGCGGCCACAACCTCCGCGCCGCCCAGGCCAGCCACGAGGCGCACGACCTGCATCGCCGACACCGCGCCCGGCACCAGGCAGACAAACTGCATAATGTTGCCCAAGAAAAACACCGACAAATCCAGCGCTTGCAGGCTGTGATGGCGGATAGCCCGCCACAAAAGCTTCGGCCCGTAACGGCAGGTGCACTGGATGGAGCCGCGGAACCAACGCCGGCGCTGTTCAAAGGACACCCAGAAGCCCACCGGCTGCTCGTCGTAGGTGACGGCGTTTTCCAGATAGGCGATCTTCTCGCCCCGCAGGCCGCACTGCGCTGTCAATTCCAAATCCTCGGTCAGCGTACACGTATTCCAGCCCATATCGCGGATGAGGCCGGCGGAAAGCAGCACGCCCGTGCCGTTGAGGATAGCCGACATGCCCAGCGCCGCCCGGCCACGGTTGAAAAAGCGGCTCATGAACCAATAAAACACGCTCATGCCGCCCGCGACCCAGCTTTCGCGGGAATTCTTGCTGTCGCGGAAGCCCTGGCCGATGCGTGCGCCCGCGCACAGGGCGTCGTTGGCGGCCTGGAAAAAGCCCGGATCCACCAGATTGTCCGCATCGAAGATGCAGAAGCCATCGTAATCCATTTCCAGCAGATGCTTGAAGGCAAAGCGCAATACATCGCCCTTGCAGCTCACCGGCTCGGTGCAGCGCAGCACGCGCGCCCCGGCCGCCGCCGCCACATCTTCGGTATCATCCGTGCAGTTATTGGGAATCACCCATACGTCGAACAGCTCGCGCGGGTAATCCTGCGCAAGCAGCGTGCGCACGGCCTCTCCGATCACACCCGCCTCGTTGCGGGCGGCAATAACGGCGGCGATGCGCTTTTGCGGCGCGGCGGCGGAAAATCCCCGCCATTTACGGAACGCGCCCAGCGCGATTACGCCGGCAAAATAGACGATATAGAGCGTGCCCAGTATATTCAGGATCAGTAGCAACGTATCGCTCACGCTCTTTCCTCCCTCAATCCCATGATTGCCCGTATATTATAGCACAAAGGATGCAGATACGCCCGTGGAAATGATTAAAAAATGATGAAAAAATTAGTGAACATGCTCATTTCCTGGCGAAAAGCCCTGCGCCAGCGGGCCATACAATCTATGTGCGGACGCGGCTATGCGCTTCCGGCCGAATCTGGGCCAGGCCCGCTTTGCAGCCATGCCCGGTGAAAAAGCCGCCTCCCCCGCTTGGGGGAGACGGCCTTTGCCCCGCGCCGCAGCGCCAGGCAGAAATTGTTTTTGCTTACTTCCCGGCCATGCGCTTGTAGGTTTCCAAACGCTTCTTGGCCTCGGCCTCGGATTCCTCGAAGAGCGCGGGCGCTACATCCGGGAACTGCCTGAGCAGGGATGCATAGCGGTTTTCGCCCTTGATGAAGTCCTGATAGCTGCCGGTCGGCTCCTTGGAATCCACGGTGAGCGGATTCTCCAGATCCGGGTTGTAGCGGTACATGGTCCAGTAACCAGCGGCGACGGCCTTCTTGATTTCGGCCTGCGCCTGGTTCATCTTGATGCCGTGGTTGATGCAGGGCGCGTAGGCGATGATGAGGGACGGACCCTTGTACGCCTCGGCCTCGGTGACGGCCTTGAGGAGCTGGTTCATATCCGCGCCCATGGCCACTTGCGCCACGTACACATAGCCGTAGGACATGGCCATCAGGCCGAGGTCCTTCTTGCGGGTGCGCTTACCGGCGGCCGCGAACTTGGCGACAGAGCCGGTCGGCGTGGACTTGGAAGCCTGTCCGCCAGTGTTGGAGTAGACTTCGGTATCGAGCACGAGCACGTTGACGTCCTCGCCCTGGGCCAGGACATGATCCAGTCCGCCGTAGCCGATGTCGTAGGCCCAGCCGTCGCCGCCGAAGATCCAGATGGACTTCTTGGTCAGCAGGTCGGCGTCGGCGACGACCTCGCGCGCCAGCGTGCAGGCCTCGCAGGGGCAAACCTTGCCGTTGGCCAGCCAGGCGGCCTCGCCGGGCGTGCCGGTCATGTCGCGGGCCGGGTCGGTGGCCTTCTTGCAGGCAGCCAGCAGCTTCGCGCCGGCGGCCTTGGAGGCTTCGGCGTCGTCCATGCCCTCGAGCCATTCCTTGCCCGCGGCCTGGATTTCCTCATCGCAGTAGGGGATGGCGATGAGCTTTTCTACAGTGTCAGCCAGCTTCTTGCGGCGCTGGGTGACGGCCAGGTTCATGCCGAAGCCGAACTCGGCGTTATCCTCAAAGAGGCTGTTGGCCCAGGCGGGGCCGTGGCCTTCCTGGTTGGTGGTATAGGGGCAGGTGGGCGCGGAACCGCCGTAGATGGAGGAGCAGCCCGTGGCGTTGGCAACGATCATGCGGTCGCCAAAGAGCTGGGTAATGAGCTTGACATACGGCGTTTCGCCGCAGCCCGCGCAAGCGCCGGAGAACTCGAACAGGGGCTTTTTGAGCTGGCTGTCCTTGATGGTCTTGGGATGCGCCTCGCCCTTGAACTCAGGCAGCGTCTGGGCGTACTCCCAGTTCTTCTCCTCGGCGGTCTGGGTGGCCA
>DVFZ01000084.1 GCA_018712945.1 Candidatus Pullichristensenella stercorigallinarum
CTTTTGCCCGCGCAGCCAATGAAGCTGAGTTTAACGCCTATATCGCGAACTGTCAGGCCCGCGCGCTCTATGATACCGGGAAGACGGCCTCGTATGGGGATAAGCTGCTCACGCTGTCCACCTGCGAATACAGCCAGAAGAACGGGCGCATGGTGGTGGTCGCCAGAAGAATGGACGCATGACGGAGGGAAACACATGGCACGAAAAGTATATAAGGCGCGCAGCCTGCCTCTCCGCGGGGGTATCCGCGGCGGGCGCGCGGATGAGAACGCGCGCCCATCAAGGCGCAGGCGCACCGGCAAAACGGACGCAGAACACGAACGCCTCCGCGCAAGAGAAAAGGGGGTTGAAGACAGCGCCATTGCAGAGCGCGGCGGAGACAGGCCGGCTGTTGAGGAGCCGGAAGAGGGCGCTTCGAGGCGTCTTTCCCATCGGGCGGAGGCCGCTGAAGCGCATACCGGCTCAATTAAGGCACAAAAGCATCGAAGACGCCTGCGGCATGGCGCGGAGGAAACGCGGAGTATTTCCAGAACCGAAGAAACCTTTGACACTTTTGGGGGAAACGGCGCTGGGGAAAGAACGGCCAAACCTGGCCGTCAAACTGCCGGCGCTCCGGCTGTCCGCGGGAGAGCGGCGCAGGTTGAATCTGGCAATGCCCGGAAACAGCGCCAGCGCAAGCAGGCCGGGTCTTTCCGACAGGCGGAGAAGGACGCGAGCGCAGCCGCCGAAAGTTTTGAGAGGATCACAGACACGGAGATCAAACGGACTTCGGAGATCGCCTCTTTTCAAAAACGCACGCGCCTGAATCACAGCGACGAGGAAAGCGCCATGGCGCATGGCGCTGGCCGTCTGGCCCGCAAGACCGCCTCGATGATGGGCGCTGCCGCTATGCAGGCGGCGAAGCGCAGGCGGTCTGAGGCGGAGGAAGACAACGCCGCTGTGGAGGCGGTTCACAGCGGTACGGCTGCGGTATACAACGCGGCACGCTATCACTCCCCTCCCAGCAAAACAGTGGCCAATTCCAAACGGGCGGCTAGCCTCCACAAAAACACGATTCGCAGCGAGGAGAACGTTCGCTCCGAATTTATGAAATCATCCGAACACGCGGCGCAGGCCGAGCACCGAAAAAAGGAACGGATTCTTTCTTTTCAAAAGAAAAAACGCCAGCGCGCGATTGACGAAGCGAAGCGGAAAGGATCAACCATCGTCACCGCGGGCGGCTTTGCCGCCTCACCCAACAGCATGTTTACCGCGCCGAAAAAGGCCAAGGAAGCTGCGAAGTCCTTCTTTTCGGAGCATAAGGGGGCGATCCTGGGAATATGCGTGGCCGGGCTGATCTTTGGGCTGTTCGCGCTGGCGTTGTCCAGCGGCGCGTCTTTGGTGCAGGGCAGCGGCACGACGGTGATCTCAACGACCTACGTCAGTACGGATGATGACATCTATGCCGCGGAGAACGCCTATTGCGCCCTGGAGGATGGGTTGAACGCCCAGGTAAACGCGATTCCGTCCACGCATCCGGGGTATGACGATTACGAATACCAGATCGACGAGATCGAGCACAATCCCTATAATTTGATCTCTTACATTCAGGTGAAATACGGAGGGTTCACATACGACGATACGGTGAAAGCAGAAATCAGCCGTCTGTTCCAGCAGCAGTATGCGTTTTCTGTCTCCGAAAAGAGCGAGACGCGGACACGCATGGAAACCGTCACGGAAATGCAAACGGTCTTCGATCCAAGCACCGGAGAAACGCGCGTGGAACCGGTTGAATATGAGCGGGAAGTTGAATATCAGCACCGCACGCTGTACACCGTATTGACCAACCATAGCTTTGACCGCGTTGCCCGCGCAAATATGACCGATGAGGAACTTATCCTGTACAATGCGCTGAACCGTACCTATGGCAACAGGCCCTATCTGTTTGACCTTTCTTCCCTGTCAGACGGCGCAGGCATACAATATAAGATTCCGCCGGAAGCGCTGTCCGATGAAAAATTCATGAACATGCTCCGTGAAGCGGAAAAATACCTGGGAATGGAGTATGTCTGGGGCGGAAAAAGCCCCCGAAGCGGTTTTGACTGCTCCGGTTTCGTCTGCTGGGTGATCAACCACTGCGGCAATGGCTGGGATGTCGGCTCGAAGCGCGCCAAAGACCTCTGCCGCATGTGCATCTACGTTACGCCCGAAGAAGCCCGGCCCGGCGACCTGATTTTCTTTGAAAAGACCTATGATACGGATGGCGCATCCCATGTAGGCATCTATGTGGGCAACAATACGATGATCCACTGCGGAAACCCCATCAAGTACGGGCGCATTGATACGCGCTATTTCAAACAGCACTTCCTGTGCTTTGGCCGGCTCCCGTTCTACGACAACTGATACACGACGTTTGAAGCAAATACCGCACCATGCAAGAAACAGGCACATCCTGCCGGAAAGCGAGAAGAACATGAAAAAGCACACGATTTTGAGCATCATCAGGCGCATCGCCCTGTTGACCACCATGACCGCCCTGTGCGTGGGCATGCCCGCGCACGCCATCGTTCCCAGCGAGGCCGATGAAGATACCGAACCGGCGGAAATCATCGAGGTTTCGCCAACACCCACACCCACGCCGGATATTCTCTACGAGCCGCTGCCGGAGGGTACCTCCCAGCCCTTCTCCATTGCCGGAAACGGCGAAGTCCTCGACGATATTGAGGATGGCGATAAAGAATTTTATACCATCACCACGCAGAACAACAATCAGTTTTTCATCGTTGTGGACAAGGCGCGCGCGTCGGAAAATGTCTATATGCTGGCGCGCGTCGATGAAACGGATATCGCTGGATTCATCGAAGGATACACGCAGCCCACCGCAACGCCCGCGCCGCAGGTCGTCATTCAGCAGCCTACGCCCGAACCCACGCCCCAGGTAATCGTGACGGAGCCGGAGGAAGAAACTGGCGGCAACACCGGCTCCTACGCGCTGATCGGCGTCGCGGCCCTGGTTTTCATTGCCGGCGCGTATTACTTCAAGGTTTATAAGCCCAGGCATGAAGAAGGCGAATATGACGACGAGGGTATGGAGTTCGACGACAGTGAAGACGAAACGGACGACGGTGAGTAAGGCGTCCGCCGCGCCGCCGAGGAGGTGAGGCAAATGGCAAAATTGGACAGTATCCGCTTTCTCGCCGGGCGTTGGGCCGGCTGGGTCAGCCAGTCGCCGGCGGACTGGATGCGCTTTATGGATACGGCCTCCCGCATGTACCGGTATTCCTTCCCGGATCAGCTTTTGATCTATGCCCAACGTCCGAACGCCACGGCCTGCGCGTCTCTTGAAACATGGAACACAAGGCTCAACCGCTGGGTCAACCGGGGCGCAAAGGGCATCGCTTTGATAGACGA
This sequence comes from Candidatus Pullichristensenella stercorigallinarum, assembly GCA_018712945.1. GTDB lineage: Bacteria > Bacillota > Clostridia > Christensenellales > Aristaeellaceae > Pullichristensenella > Pullichristensenella stercorigallinarum. The sequence goes on from DVFZ01000084.1 coordinate 3,391, forward strand.
CAACCAGCAGCCGGCAAAGCTGCGCTACGTCTTCGATGTGGCGGATACCCATGCTCGATATGGCGACCGGCTTCCCTATATCTGGCGTGTGGAGGGGCGGCACATCCCGCCGCTCCTGGCGCACCTGGCGTATACCTACAGCCTGCCGGACGCTTCCTCCCTGGAATCCATGCTCAGCCAGATCGCAAATCAGGTCGCCGAAGACTATCTCGACGACGCCCTGTATGGTATCGAGCAGGAAATGACCGGCTCCCGGCTCGCCCAACTTCCAGAGGCGCGAAGAAGAGAAATCTTTCACGACCTGTTTGAAAGCAGCATCCTCTATGAAACGATGCGGCGTTGCGGCCTCAACCCTGAAACGGCGCTCCCAGAGCGGACGTTTAATAACATCCGCTATTTTAACCGCCCCCGCATACTTGGCGTGCTGGGCGGCGCGGTCAGCAATGCCTGCGAAAATATCCTCATGGATATTGGGCGGGAAATTCGCGCCATTGACAGGGAAAATTTGCGTATCCCTCTTGCAAAAAGAGAAAACATGGTATATAATGACTTTAATGTGGTAAAGCGCGAAAGTGATACATCTGAAGGAGGCAATGAAAATGGAATTGACGTATCAGCGCCAGGGAGATTACCTGTTTCCGAATCTGGAGATCGAATCGAGCGTGACGGAACCCATCGGCCGGTTCGGGATGCAGCGGAAGGCCTATCTGAAGGAGCATCATCCGGGTTGGTATCAGAGCATGTTGCTGACGGGCAGGCTGGACGGGCACCTGTTGGAGATCGACCGGAGCGCGAACGCGCGGATGGAACTGCTGACAAGCCAGATGGCAGAGCGGGAGGACGTGACGGAAGCCCTGAAAGAGACGAACCAGTTGGAGTGGGTGCAGCGGATGAACAATATACGCAGCCGGGCGGAGGAGATCGTGCTGACGGAGTTGATTTACAACTGATCGAAACCGCGCCAGACGGCCAGCCGGAGGAAACAACCGAAGATATACGCGAGGCAGAAGCGGAAGCAGCTTCTGCCTTTGCTTTGCCCGGACTGCCTACCGTTCAGCGGCAAATTCACGAAATTGAAGAGCGCGCGGCGGCGGTCTACGCGGGAACGCTGCCTTTTCCGGCGGATGTTGTGGACGAAATCCTTCGCACCGGCGGCAACCGCTCAGGAACGTTGTATCGTCTGACGTACAATTTCATGGTCGGCCAATCGCGGGATGAGCGGGTAGAATACGTCCGGCAGGAATACCGCACAGGCGGCAAGGGCTTTACCATAAACGGCGCAGACTATGCCGTTTGGTTTGACCGTTCCGGCATGCAGATCGCGCGGGGCCGCACGGTGCATACCGCGCCGCACAACACCGCGTTTTTGTCCTGGGAACAGGTAACGGATCGGATTCATCAACTGCTTCAGCAGGGCGAATTTGCGCCCCAGGCAACGTTGGAAGGCGCGCGCGACTACGTTCTCAAAGCCTGCGCACAGGCGCTGGTCTATATGGAGAGGGATGTCGAACAGGAATACAAGCCCCTGTTGTTTGACGATCCTGATCTTTTTGCCGGGACTTTCCCCGAAGCGGTTGAGAGGGGCGCGGCCTTTCTGGAGGTACAGGAAAATATCGGTATGCTGACCGCCCGGCTGCAAACATTCGCGGATCAGTATGCCCAGAACCGCGAAATGATGCGCTCTCCCACCTATAACCCCACCCGCATGTCCGCCGTGTTCGAGCGCCTTGCAAGGCCATGGGCAGCCTATCAGAGCAGGGAGGACTTTCATCCGCAGGAACCGGCTACGTTCATTACCGAAGACGAGGTGGACGCGGCGCTTACAGGCGGCGCTCTATACGAAAACAGCCGTCTGACAATCTATGCGTACTGGTTGACCACAGAGAGCAGAACAGAGCGCGCGTCATTTCTTCGCCAGCATTACGGCGAAGGCGGGCGCTCCCATGCCGTGTCCGGCGCGGATCAATCTGATGAAATGCACGGTGCCCGCGGCATAACGCTTCGCAAAGGCGCCGCCGTATACCGGCTGACATGGCCCAATGTTGTCCAGCGCATCGACGCGCTGATCCGAAACGATCTCTACCTGACCGCCAGCGATCATGCGAAGATGCCTGAGTACGAAAGGGGTGTTATGGCCGGAAGGATTCTGCACTTTTACAGGGAGCTTCCTTCCGATGTGCAAAGGCCGTTTCAGGGCGCATACGATCCGCGCCCGGAAATCGCCCGTATGCTGGAAAATACGGATAGCGCCATATCCTTGCTCAGCGCCATGACGGAGGCGATGACCGGGATACCTGAGGAAACGGAAGCCTTTGAACGGATCTCCAATATGCTGTTCCAGTTTTATGACTATGTGGACGGCAGCTACACGATTTTTCCTGAACCGCCGTGGAAAGCCACGCCCGAAAGGGAGCAGACGCGGCAGCTATCCATGTTTGACCAGTTTGAACTGCCCGGCGGTCTGCCGGATGAAAACGTGGTCAAAACAGAAGCGGAAGGCGTTTCGATTGTGGGCAATGAAGCGCAGGAAGAAACCGGCGTTGAAGGTTCTTCCCCGCCGGAAACCAGCGGGACGCTGTCGGAAAACGCGCAGCCCGATGAAGAACCGTCTGCCGCGGATGAAAAAGCCATCCATACGGCAGAAACGCCAGAGGAAGACAGCGGCGAACAGCTTCCTGAAAATGCTCCGGCCATTGGCCAGACCCTTCATGTGGACGGCCGCTCTTACGAGATCGAATCCATCAGCACGCTCTCCAAAGAAGTCCACCTTCGCGACCTGGATTTCCAGCGTGAAAACGGCTATCCCATCTCCCGCGTGGAACCTTATTCCGTTGTTCAGGGCTGGCTGAAGGAGCAAGCCGAACCGTGGATTCCCGGCCATGAACCCGGCGAAGATTCGCCGCTCAAACTCGTTGAAACCGTCATCACCCTTGCGCCGCGTTCGGAACAGGAGGAACAGATTTCATCGCCGCCGGAACCGGAGCGCCACAATTTTCATATCACCGACGCCGGCCTCGGCGCGGGCGGCCCCAAGGCCAGGTTCCGCATGAACATGGAAGCCATCCTTCTGCTCAAACGCATTGAGGCGGAGGGGCGGCTGGCGACGCCGGAAGAACAGGAAACTCTGTCGCGCTATGTTGGCTGGGGCAGCGTGCAGGAAGCCTTTGAAGCGGATAATCCCGCCTGGAAAAATGAACACCGGCAGCTTCTGGACGCGCTGACCCCGGAGGAATTTGACGCGGCGCGGGCGACCACGCTGAACGCCTTTTACACCTCTCCCACCGTCATCCAAGCGATGTACGAAGCACTGGAAAATATGGGATTCCGCAAAGGCAATATACTGGAACCCTCCTGCGGCGTTGGCAATTTCATGGGCATGCTGCCGGAGAGCATGCGGGACGCCCGCATGTACGGCGTAGAAATCGACAGCATCACTGGAAGAATCGCACAACAGTTGTACCAGCGCAATACCATTGCCGTACAGGGCTTTGAAGATACGAGCTTCCCGGACAATTTCTTTGACGTGGTCATTGGAAACGTGCCCTTTGGCGCGTATAAGGTGATAGACCGGCAGTATGACCGGCACAATTTCCTGATTCACGATTACTTTATCGCGCGGTCTGTAGACCTGGTGCGTCCGGGCGGCGTTGTCGCGGTGATTAGCTCCAGCGGCACCATGGACAAGCAATCGGACGGCATGCGCAGGTATGTGGCGGCGCGCGCTGATCTTCTCGGGGCCATTCGCCTGCCGCGCAATGCTTTTCAGCGCAATTCGGGCACCAGTGTCGTTACAGATGTCCTCTTCTTCCAAAAACGTGAAAGCGCGGCCATTGAACAGCCGGAATGGGTGGGGTTGGCCAAAACCCCGGAAGGTTTTGACATCAACGCCTACTTCGTCCGCCATCCTGAGATGATTCTTGGCACGCTTTCTTCTGAAAATACGCAATACGCGGCGCAGGCGTTTACCGTGGAACCCATTCCCGGCGCAGATCTCGCGGAGCAGTTGCGCAAAGCCATGCAGAATATCCACGGAACCATCTTGGAAACGGAGCTTTCTGATACCGACCTGGAGGAAAACATCCAGTCGCTTCCCGCTGATCCCGAAGTCAGAAATTTCAGCTACACGGTTGTGAATGGGCGCATTTATTACCGGGAGAACTCCGTCATGAACCTTGTGGATCTGCCGCAAAATACGGCGGGCAGGGTCATGGCGCTGATCCAGATGCGCGACAGCGTGCGGCAGTTGCTCGACGCGCAGCTTGCGGATGCTTCGGACGCGCAAATCGAAGCCATGCAGCGGCGGCTTGACGCCCAGTATGACAATTTTACCCGCGCTTACGGCCTGATCAACACCACGGCCAACCGGCGCGCCTTCCAGCAGGACAGCGGCTACAGCTTGCTATCTTCCCTGGAAATACTGGATGAGGATGGGAGACTCAAACGCAAGGCGGATATTTTCACCAAGCGGACAATCCGCAAGCCTGAGCCTGTGGATAGCGTGGATACAGCCAGCGAAGCGTTGGCGCTGTCCATCGGGGAAAAAGCGTGCGTCGATCTGAAATTCATGTCTTCGCTGTGCGGCAAAACAGAACGGGAAATCACAGATGAACTGCGGGGCGTCATCTTTCAAAATCCTGTCACCCATGTATGGGAAACCAGCGACGAGTATCTGTCCGGCGATGTGCGCCGGAAATTGCGCGAGGCAGAAGACGCGGCCAATGCCGCGCCGGAATACGCCGTCAATGCGGAAGCGCTGCGGCGGGTACAGCCCAAAGAGTTGGATGCCTCCGAGATCGAAGTGCGCCTTGGCGCGACGTGGATAGACCCCGTTTACATCGACCGGTTTCTGCGCGACGTGCTTTCCGTGCCCGCATGGATGGCAGGGCGCACGATTCGTACACAGTATTCGCCTGTCTCCGGCGCGTGGAACATCAGCGGCAAGAGCAGCAATTCTGGCAACGCCCTGATCTATACGGTCTACGGCACGGAAAAGGCCAACGCCCTGCATCTGCTGGAAGACGCGCTGAACCTGAAGGACACCAAAATCTACATGACCGTACAGACGCTGGACGGCGAAAAGCGCGTGCTGGACAAAAAAGCCACGATCCTTGTCCAGCAGAAACAGGAAATGCTGCGCACCGCCTTCAAAGAGTGGATTTTTAAGGATATGAACAGGCGGGAAGCCCTTGTAAAGAAATACAATGAACTGTTTAATTCTGTGCGGCCGCGGGAGTATGACGGCAGCCACATCCGCTTTGTCGGGATGTCGCCGGAGATTTCGCTGATGCCGCACCAGAAGAACGCGGTAGCGCACATCCTGTATGGCGGGAACACGCTGCTGGCGCACTGCGTCGGCGCAGGCAAGACCTTCCAGATGATCGCCGCGGGCATGGAGGCCAGACGCCTGGGCCTTTCGCAGAAAAACCTCTACGTTGTTCCCAACCACTTGACAGAACAATGGGGCGCGGATTTCCTGCGGCTATACCCCGGCGCAAATATCCTGGTGGCGACGCGGCGCGATTTTGAGCCGGCGAACCGAAAGAAGTTTTGTTCCCGCATTGCCACAGGGGATTACGACGCCATCATCATTGGACACTCGCAATTTGAAAAGATACCCATTTCCAGGGAACGCCAGTTGGCGATGCTGAAGAACCAAATCGACGATATTGCCGGGGCGATTGAAGAGGCGAAGCGGCAGCGCGGCGAGCGGTTTACCATCAAGCAGATGGAGCGCACGCGCAAGGGTCTGGAGGCCCGGCTTAAGAAACTCAACGATCAGAGCCGCAAGGACGATGTAGTGACCTTTGAGCAGTTGGGCGTTGACCGCCTGTTTGTGGACGAGAGCCATGCGTTCAAAAACCTGTTTCTATACACAAAGATGGTCAACGTGGCCGGCATCCAGCAGACGGACGTGCAAAAAAGCTCGGATATGTTCCTCAAATGCCGGTATATGGATGAAATTACCGGTGGGCGCGGCATTGTCTTCGCCACGGGAACGCCCGTCTCCAATTCCATGGTGGAACTGTATACCATCATGCGCTATCTGCAATATTCAACGCTGGAGCGCATGGGCATGCGGCATTTCGATTCCTGGGCGGCGACGTTTGGCGATACTGTATCCGCAATAGAATTGGCCCCGGAAGGCACCGGCTACCGCGCCAGGACGCGCTTCGCCCGGTTCTTCAACCTGCCGGAATTGATTTCCGTATTCAAGGAGGCAGCGGATATTCAGACGGCGGATATGCTGTCGCTGCCTGTCCCGGAGGCGGAGTTTGTGAATGTCACCCTGAAGCCCAGCGAAATCCAACGGGAATATGTATCGTCCTTCTCGGAACGCGCGGACAGGGTGCGCAGCGGCGCGGTCGATCCCTCCGTAGACAATATGCTGCGTATTACCAATGACGGCCGGAAATGCGCGCTGGATCAGCGGCTGATGCAGGAAATGCTTCCGGACGACGAAGGCAGCAAGGTCAACGCCTGCGTGCGGAACGCCTTTGCCATCTGGCAGAGCGGCATAGAAAAACGGACGGCACAGCTCATCTTTTGCGACTTGTCCACGCCCAAGGGCGACGGCCGCTTCAACATCTATGACGATGTGCGCAACAAACTCGTCCAGATGGGCGTTCCCAGAGAGGAAATCGCCTTTATCCACGAAGCGGCGACGGAAACGCAGAAAGCGGAACTGTTTGCCCGCGTGCGCGCCGGACAGGTGCGTATCCTGCTGGGGTCTACGGCAAAACTCGGCGCGGGGACCAACGTACAGGACCGCCTGATCGCCCTGCATCATCTGGACGCGCCCTGGAAGCCCTCCGATCTGGAACAGCAGGAAGGCCGGATTCTGCGTCAGGGCAATATGAATCCAAAAGTGCAGATTTTCCGCTATGTGACGGAAGGCTCTTTCGACGCCTATATGTGGCAAATATTGGAAACCAAGCAGAAGTTCATTGCGCAAGTTATGACGAGCAAAAGCCCTGTGCGCGCCTGTCAGGACGTGGACGACACGGCGCTGTCCTACGCGGAGATCAAGGCGCTGGCGACAGGCAACCCTGAGATCAAGCAAAAGATGGATTTGGATATTCAGGTCGCGCGGCTGAAAATGCTGAAAGCGAACCATGTTTCCCAGCATTACCGGCTGGAAACCGACATCGCGAGAACCTATCCGTCGCAGATCACTGCGGAAAAAGAGCGCATAGAAAATCTATCGCGGGACATTGCCGCCTGCCAGCCCATTCTGGAACGGGAAAAGGATCATTTCCAGATTACCATCGCCGGGAAAAGTTATACGGGCCGCAAGGAGGCAGGCACGGCGTTGATTCAAGCCTGCACGTCTTCCGGGCAGGGAGCGCGGGAGTTTCCCGTCGGCGAATACGGCGGCTTCCGGCTGACGGGCAGCTACGATCTGTTTTCCCATAAGTACGAATTGACCGTCCACGGGCACGGCTCCTACGCCTTTGAACTCGGCGCTGACCCGTTCGGCAATCTCACGCGCCTGAACAACGTTTTTTCAGGCTTGCAGGGCAAGCTGGAACAGGCGCAGCAACGGCTTGCCACGGCAGAGGAGCAGTTGGAGAACGCCAAGCGTGAAGTGAACCGCCCCTTCCCGCAGGAACAGGAACTCGCGGAGAAACAGGCACAGCTTATAGAACTGAACGCCCGCCTGAACATTGACGAGCGCTCATCCGAGGCGTCGCTGATCGACGGAGACGCCTTGGAGGAAAAATCCGAAGCGCCGGAGACCGCCGATGCCGCGGACGCGCCGGAGAAAGCCGTTCAAGGTCAGTCCGGCAGGCATTGTCAGGCCGTCATATAGACGCTGAAACAACAATCATCACAAAGCATACCGACACCGGGGCAGGCGCTGTGCGCGCCGCCCTGTTTTTCGGGAGGGAAGAAGTTTGGAAGAAATCCGTTTTGAAATCTTACAGCTAAAAGACGAATTCAGAGAGCGGCGGTTCAGAGGTCTCCGGGAATTATCTCAGAAAGGCTTTACTGTCAACGCGGAACAGTACAGACAGGTGTACAGCGGCGTCTGCCCGCCGGACGTATTGCCGGACGATATTTTCGCCCGGTTCAATCTTGACAGGCCGGAGGATTTTCACGGCTGGTCATTGTCGGTCGGCGATGTCATTCTTCTGCATCAGAACGACGGCAGCCACGCTTATTTTGTAGACAGCTTCGGCATTGAAGAAATACCGGGATTTGCAGGCCGGCACATCCTGGAAACATTGCCGGCGCAGGAAACGCAGGAACCACCCAGGACGATGCTGATAACCGTCCGCAGGGCGGCCAGAGACGAGCAGAACTTTGCCTACACGCAGGATGACGCCACCCTCGCCGCAAGCGGCGCAATCGGGCATCTGCGGGTCGATATGGGACAGGGCGGCGAGGAGTTTTATGCGGATTGGACAGACCATGCCGCCAGCGGGCTCCCGGAGGGCTTTAACGCTTATCTCGACGCGCTGATCTCAACGTTGCGCACAAATCCCGCGTTTGACAAAATGCTCGAAAGCCGGGAGGCCCTGAGCAGATATTGTTATGGTCATCGCGTCGGCAAAATCCCGGACGAAGACAACAGCTACGCTTTCCGCGTGGATGGCGGCGAATATTCCGTGCTCCTGCGCCTGACGCCCAACCGCGGCGAACACAACGTATACGCCTACTGCTACAGCCGGGAAGCGCTCGACAGGACGCTGGCTGAAATGCAGGACGCCAGGGCGCAGGCTTATGCGCCGGTCTACCTGCACAGCGCGGCCTATGCGCGCGAGGCCGGCGAATTGGAGGCATGGCGCGCATCGCACAAAGAGAACGTCGCCTGCCGCGAGGCCATCGACGGGGCAATCGCCAAATACTTTGACGGCGCGCATCTGGACAGCCGCGCGGCCAGCGAGGTGCTTGACGCCTATGGCGCGGAGCGTGTGTCTTGGGTGCTCGCCAACTCGGTGATCACAAAGGAGTACGACGGGCGCTTCTCCCGCGGCAATCGCGCCTGGGCGCAGGCCGAAAACATCGCCATCGACTGGACGAAACTGGGGTATGTCCACAACGACGAATTTGCCTCGCGATCGCATCCGGCGGTGCTGGATGGATACTCCACTTATTCCTTCATATCTTTTGTTCTCCTGCCGCGCGGGGATGCCATCCTGCAAACGCAATGGCTGCAATTTTCCATTGCAGCCACAGCATTAGCATGTTTCCTTTTAACCCAGATCGCTTGCAGATGGGCTTCGCCCAGGCGGTATTTCTATTTACTTCAGCTCCACGCCGTATATCAGCACATACTGTGGGTCGGACTCGTTGCCGCTGTAGCCGGCGATCTTGTCCGTGTTGTAGACCGCAAGGTCGTGCGCGTTTGTAACCGGTACAGCGAGGCATTCATCGGCGATTGTGGAGAGGATTTCATTGTAGTACGCCTGCACATTATTCTGATCCGTTTCGGCGTTCAGCCGGTCGATCAGCGCGCCGTTCTCCATGCAGGGCGCCCACAGCATCGCAACGGGATCCGTGGAGTTATCCGGCTGGATGTTTGTGATCAGCGAATACGGGTCGAATGAGCCGCCATAGGTGTAGTACAGATTGACATCGTATTCCCCGGTCATCATCGATCCGTACCATGTCATCATATCGCTGCCCACGACGTTTACGCCAAAGCCTATATCCTCCAGCTCGCCGGCGATTGCCAGCACGGCGTCGTCTAGCGTTGCAAAGCTTTGGCTGTAGATAAACGTGAGCACAATCGGCTCGCCGTCTATTTCGCGCACACCGTCGCCGTCCGTGTCGGCATAACCCACCTCGTCCAGCAGCGCGTTGGCCGTCTCGGCATCCGTGGGGTAGGTCTTTACCTCCACATCGCAGTAAGGCTTGGACGGATCGAACAGCGTTTCCGCCGCAGTCTCGACGCCGCCGAAGATTGCCTCGCTGATGAGCGCCTGATCGATGGCATACGCCACGGCCTGCCGCGCGGCCAGGTTGTCAAACGGCGCTTTGGCTACGTTCAGCGCCAGGAAGCGCGTCTGCTGCGTCGCTTCGCCGATCGTCGCGCCAAATCCGTCCGTCCCCATCAGATCAATAAAGCCGTCATAGCTGATGCGCGACGTGCCGAGTATGGCGTCGATCTCCCCGGAGCGAAGCGCGAGTATCTTGGCGTCATTGTCCGCGATCACCTTGACCCGGAAGCTCTCCACATCCGGCGCTTCACCCCAGAAATACGGGTTCTGAACGAACGTATAGGTGTTGTCGGAAACGCTCTCGAACATGTACGGCCCCGTGCCCGCCGTCTTGTCCATGCAGTATTCAAACGCGCCCGCGTTGCCGTCCGCAAAGGCCTCGCTGTTGACGACGGCCATGGGGACGCACATGGTGAGGTCGTTCAGCACTCCATAATAGGGCTGTGATAGCTTCATGACGAATGTGGCGTCGTCCGGCGTATCCATACTGGCGATAATGGCGCTGAGTTTTCCATAGGAGCCATTGTAAGCGCCCAGGTTCTCTATGGCGCCCTCGAAGCTCGCCTTCACATCCTCGCTGGTCAGATCTGAGCCGTCGGAGAACTTCACGCCGTCCCGCAACGTAAAAGTGTAGGTAAGGCCATCGTCCGAAACCGTCCAGCTTTCGGCGAGCTCGCCGGCGATCTCGCCGGCTTCGTCATAAGCGACCAGCGTTTGATAAAAGTTGCGCGTCCAGTAAGCAATGCCGTAATTGGTCGAGGTGCTCGGGCTGAGCACCGGATAAAAGCCCGCGTCAAACGTCCAGTTTTCGGTCACGGTGATGCTCCTGTCCGCCTCTGCGGCCGCATGGCCTACCCCGCTCAGGCCCAGCATCATGACAAATGCCAATGCCAACGTCAATACTCGGATGGATGGTTTCATTTTTCGCAATCCCCTTTCTGTTGCTTGATAATTGTATCATTCCGCCTTTATGGCGCAGTGATCCCTAAATCGGCCTCGCTCATGAGAAGCGCCGTATACGGGTGATGGATGCTTTGCGAGGAAAACGGGCGCTCAAGCGTATCCACAATCGCGCCGTCCTTCATCACCCACAGCGTATCGGCCATATAACGCGCGACCACCAGATCGTGCGTGACAAACAGCGCCGCAAACCTTCGCTCGCGCTGAAGGCTGCGCACAAGATCCAGCGCCTGCCTGCGGCGCACGACGTCCAGCCCAGCGGTGGTTTCGTCGAAAATGATGCAACGGGGCTGCACGCTGAGCGCCCGCGCAATGCATACCCGCTTCTGCTCTCCGCCGGACAGTTCCGCCGGCTTCCGGTGGAATGCGTCCTCCGGCATATCCACCGCGCGCAAGAGCAGCGCCGCCCTCCGCATCGCTTCTTTTTTGGCGCATATTCCCAGGTTTATCATGGGTTCGGCGATGCTGCGCCCAACGTTCACTCGGGGATCGAGCGCGCTCTTTCCATCCTGCAACACAAGCTGTACGGCCCGAAAGCGTTCGCGCGCCGGGGACGCCGCGATCGCCCGTCCGTCCAACGTGACGCTGCCGCTGTCGGGCGCGAGCAGGCCGGTCAGCAGGTGCGTCAGCGTCGTCTTTCCGGAGCCGCTTTCTCCCACGAGCGCATAGGTGCGCCCCTCTTCCAGCGCAAGGCTTACGCCCCGCACCGCTTCTACCGCGCAGCGATGCGCAAACGCGCCGCCGCGAAAGGTTTTGACTACGTCTTTGGCCTCAATCATTGGTTCGCCTCCAAACGCGCTGCGGCGGCCAGACGCACGGTATACGGATGCGCCGGATGCTCAAGCAGCGCGCGGACCTCTCCCGTCTCCGCCAGCTCGCCCGCCTGCAATACGCTCGCCGTTCCACCCAATTGCACGGCGGAGCGAAAATCATGCGTCGTCATGAAGACCGCCGCGCCCCGGCGCTTCAGCGACGCCAGCGACGCCACCACCGCTGTGCGCAATCGCGCGTCCAGCGCGGTGGTCGGCTCGTCCGCCACGACCAGCTTGGGCCTGGCCATCAGCGCCATGGCAAACAGCACGCGCTGGAGCATGCCGCCGGACAGTTGGTGCGGATAGCTTGCATAGATCCTCGCGCATTCCGGCAAACCCGCCTCCGCAAGCGCGTCCAAAACGCGCTGTTTCGCCTCGCTCCTGCGCAGATTCTCATGCAGGCGGAGCACCTGCGCCATATACCTGCCCAGGCGCATGGACGGGTCGAAAGCCGTCATTGGATTTTGGGGGATATAGACGATCTCGCTGCCATACAGCGCCAGCCTGTCGCGCTCACGCAGCGCGCACAGGTCGCGTCCGCAAAAGCGTATCGCTCCTTCCATGCAAAATACGGCGTCATCGAGCGTTTGCAACAGAGTGTTGCACAGCATGGTCTTTCCGCTTCCTGACATGCCAAGTACCGTCAGACTATCGCCTTCTTGAAGCGACAGGTTGATCCCGCGCAGCAGCGCGCGGCCGCCCTCCCGCAGCGACAGATTCAGCGCCTCGATTTCAAGTAACATCAGCGCGCCTCCCCTCGTTCCAGAACATCCCGAAGCGCTTCGCCAAACAAGTTGAACGCCGCCGCGGTCACCGCGATGCACAATCCCGGATAGACCAGCAATTCCGGGTGCGCGTATAGGCTCTTGCGCGCCTCATTGAGCATCGCGCCCCATTCCGGCGTTCCGGCTGTGAAGCCCAGCCCCAGAAACGCAAAGCCCGACACCATGATGATCATGGAAGCCACGCCCGTGCTCAGATATACGATATACTGCGGCAGTATATTGGGCAGAATGTGCTTGAACACGAGCCGCGACGTGCCGCAGCCGGCAATCCGGGAGGCGAGCGCATAACCTTTTCCCATCTCCACGCGCGCGTATGCCGCGGCCATGCGCACAAACCACGCCCACATTGACACAACAATGGAGGCGAGCAGTGTGGCGACACCGTTGCCCGCGATCCCGGTAAGCGCCGCCGCCAGCACAACGGCGGGAAACGCTATGAATACATCGCATACATACCGCAGCGCCATCTGTACGGCGCGCGGCGCGCAGGCCGAAAAGCAGCCCGCAACAATCCCTATCGTTCCGAGCAGCGCGACCACCGGAAGGCTGATGCCCAGGGAATAACGCGCGCCGTATATCAGCCGCGACAGGACGCACCGGCCCAGCTGGTCCGTGCCGAGAGGGTACCGGCTGCTCGCCTCGCTGTACTTGTGCAGCAGATCCTGTTCATATGGGTCGTTGGGCGCGAGCAGCGGCGCAAGCACCGCCGCCAGCAGAAACAGCACGATCATGGCAAAGCCAACGACGGCCTGTGGATTCCGAAAAAGACGCCCAAACACGCTCATGTGTCCCTCCTTCCCGTCCACGGGCACAGCAGGATGTTGATGACCTCGCCCAGCATATTGCACACGGCGTAGACGAGCGCCGCCAGCATCAGGCACGCCGCCAGCGCCGAGGCGTCGGAGGCCAGCGCGCAGTTCAGGATGTACGACCCCAATCCATTCAGCGAAAACACGCTCTCGACCAGCACGCTGCCCGTAAACAAATATCCCACGAACTGCATCAGCAGCGTAACGGCGGGCGGCAGCGCATTGCGCAGCGCGTGGCTGAGCAGTATCTGTCTGCGGTTCAACCCTCGCGTGCGGGCGACCAGGCAGTATTCGCTGCCCATCTGCCGGAGCAGAGACGCCCGAAACACCCGGACATAGCTGCCCGCGGAGGGGATCGCCAGCGCCAGCGACGGCATCAGCAGCCCCGCAAGGCCCGGCCTGGGCACGACCGTGATCAGCGGTATCTTTACCGCGAAGATCACCAGCAGCATATAGGCCAGCCAGAACGTCGGTACGCATATGGCCAGGATCGAGAGTACGCGGCCAATCTGGTCAAACAGCTTTCCCGGTTTGTATGCCGCGCACAGCGCCACCGGCGTACCCAGCAGCAGGATCCAGCCCAGCGCCAACCCCATCAGTGCGCAGGTGACGGGCAGCTTTTCCGCGATGTCCAGCGCCACGCTCCGGCCGCTGTATATGGAATAGCCGAAATCGCCGCGCACAAACCCGGAAAGCCATCGAAAATATTGTTGCACAGGCGTTCCCGTGAGGCCGAGTTCCTCCCGCAATTGTGCAATGTTCTCCTCCGAGGCGCTCTGCGCGCGCAGCGCGACGGCCAGCGCCGGGTCGCGCCCGCTCAGGCGCAACAGTGCAAAGCAGAGTATGGACACGCCCAGAAGGATCAACGCTAGATAGAACGCCTTGCGGGCAAAGCCGCGCGCCATCGCGCTCACCTCCGGTTCCATCCCATGCCGCCGGAGCGCGCCGCCACAAAGCGCCGGTACACGCCCTCCTGCGCCGCCAGTTCTTCATGCCTTCCCGCCTGCACGATCGCGCCGCGCTCCACGACGAGTATGCGGTCGGCATGGAAAATGGTGTTGAGCCTATGGGCGATGACCAACAGCGTCTTGCCACGGCAGAGCGACGAGATCGCTTCCTGTATATAGCTCTCGTTGTCCGCGTCCACATTGGCGGTGGCCTCGTCCAAAATCACGATGGGCGCGTCCTTGAGGATACAGCGCGCAATGGAGATGCGCTGCCGCTCGCCGCCGGAGAGATTTGCACCGCCTTCTCCAACCATGGTATCGAATCCATCGGGCAGCGCCATGATGAAGTCATAGCATCTCGCCTGTTTCGCCGCCTCGATGACCTCCTCCCGGGAAGCATCCGGCCGCCCCATGGCAATGTTGTTGTAGATTGTATCGTGAAATAGGTATACGTTTTGGAACACCATGGATATGTGATCCATCAGCGTGCCCAGCGGCAACCGCCGGACGTCCACGCCTCGAACCAGCACGCTGCCCTTTTGAACATCCCAGAAGCGCGCGAGCAGATTCGCGATCGTCGTCTTGCCGCCTCCACTGGGGCCGACCAGCGCGAAAAGCGTGTTGCGGGGTTGCGAAAAACTGACCTGATGCAGAACCTCGGTTTCGCCATAGCCGAACGACACGTTTCGGAATTCGATCTCCGGGGCGCCGCCCGGCGCGGGCATGCGTTGCGTGCCGAAATCAGGAAGCTCCGGCTCCTGAAGAACCTCCTCTATACGGTCTATGCACTTGCCCATGATGGCCAGCCGCGCCGCATCGCCGTTGTACTGCCGGATGGGCTGGAACACGTCGAATACGAACAGCAAGAGCCCTATCGCCATCATGGCGCTCAGCCCCGACGTGCTCTCCAGCCACAGCGCGGCGAGCAGCACGGCTGCCGCGCCGATGCCGTAGAGCATCTGCAGCCACCGTTGCCACACGGACTGATGCCGCTCAAAGGCAATGTTTTTCTCGCAGGAACGCGCAAAGTTGTCTGTCAGCTCTTTTGAACGCTCGCCCAGGAGGTTATAGCTCTTGATGGTCCCGATGCCTTCGGCGAAGGACAGCACAGCCTCCGTAAGGTTCTCGCTCTGCTCGCGCATTACCGCGCTGTCGCGTATGGTTTCGCCGCGCATTGCACGGCTGACGCAGCATATCACCGCGATTATGGCAAGCCCGGCCAGTCCCAGCCACGGATGGATGCAGAACAGCATGATCACCATGACGGCTTCCGAAAAGATGTAATTCATGATGTCCGCCAGCACCGTCATGCCATTTTCCTCCAGAAATACCATGTCCGAGGAGAGTACGGAGCTGATTTTGCCGATGTTCCCGGCCGTGAAGTATCCCATCGGCAGCCGCCGGAGGTGTTCGCCCAACCTGAGCCGCTTCTCCGCCATGACCAGATAGCCGGTTCCAGCCTGCAGCACATTGGCAATGTGCGCGCAGATAATCTGCAGGATCACACTGGCGCCCATCGCCAACGCGAGCTGTCCGCAGACCTGGCCGCTCATCGTTCCCTCGCGGAAATGGATCAGCGCGTAATATGCCAGCACAACGGGCGCCTTCATGCACAGCGACTTGAAAAACGAGAACACGAACGCAATGCGTATGCGAACGGCGTAACCTTCGCAGAACGCGAGTATCTTGCGAATAAACCCGATCATGCCCGTACACCTCCCTGCGCAGTTACACTCCAATTCGCGCTGCGCTCCGAGGCTTCCCACAGCGCGCGATAGGCGGCCGAGTTTTCCAGCAGTTCCTCGTGCGTTCCCGCAGCGGTCAGATTGCCCTTCTCCATCACGCAGATGCGGTCCGCCCGCATGATGGAGCGCAGCCGGTGCGCGATGACGACGACTGTCTTGTCCCGGATGATCTGCGCGATCGCCTCGTTCATCTTTTCTTCGTTTTCGGGGTCCATGAATGCCGTGGCCTCGTCCAGCACCACGACGGGCGCGTCCTTGAGCAACGCGCGGGCCAGACAAATCCTCTGACGCTCGCCGCCGGAGAGCATATTGCCGCAGTCTCCCGCCATGGCGTGTATGCCCCCTTCGACGCGCGAGAGGAATTCATCGCACTGCGCCCTGTGCGCGGCCTCCAGCACTTCTGCGTCCGTGACGTCGGGCTTTCCGATGCGTATGTTCTCCAGAAGCGATGTGTTGAACAAAAACTGTTCCTGCGCCACAAAGGAGATCTCGCGGTTGAGCGCCTCCAGGCTCATCTCCCGTATGTCCTGCCCGCCGAGGCGGATACAGCCTTCGTTTACGTCGTAATAGTGGACGAGCAGCTTCGCAAGCGTGGATTTTCCGCTGCCCGACTCGCCCACCAACGCGGTCAGGCTGTGCTCCGGGATATCCAGCGTCACCCCGTGCAGCACCTCATCCTCCCCGTAGGAAAAGTGCACGTTTTCAAAGCGTATGCTATGGCCGTCGCCATGAAAGGCGTCCTGTGTCTGTTGCAGAGGCTTTGCGTTGACCGCTTTTTCCAGCGCGTCTATCTTGTAGTTAATCTGCGGCATGGTGGAGGCAAAGGACAGCGCCTTGACCAGCGGCACGCCGATGGAAAACGACAGCATCAAAATCAGCACCAGGTCCGGCAGCGTGGAGAGGCCGCGCAGCACAAACCACGCGCCCAACGGCAGCGTGACCAGCGCCACGCAGGGCAGTATGCTCGCATACATGGCCATCCACGGCCAGCATGCCCTGTACCACGCCAGCGTGAAATTTCGGTATCCCATCACGTCCCGCTCATAGTTCCGGTAGCTGTCGCCGTCGCGATTGAACACCTTGACGACTTCCATACCGTTGACATACTCGACGATCGTGTTGTTCATTTTCTGTGCCGCGGCATAGTACGCGTTCATGCGGCCGGTTCCGACTTTGTACATCACGCCCATCGACAAAATACCGATTGGCAAGGAGCCCAGCGACAAAAGCGCCAGCTTCCAGTCGATAAAGAACATGAATATGTATACGACCACCGGAACCGCAACATTGGAAAAGCCCTCCGGCAGCGCGTGAGCGAGCAGCAGCTCGAGGCTGTCGATATCGTCGATAAACGTCTTTTTGACACTGCCCACGCCCATATCCTGTATCGTGCCCAGCGGCTGGTTTTCCAGCTTTCCCTGCAACGCGACGCGTATGTTTTTCAGCGTATTGTACGCGCCCTCGTGGGAAAACGACAGCCCTTGCACATACAAAAGCGCGTGTGCCACCGCGCAGACAGCTATACAGGCCAGCCGTGCGCCTATAAAACCCCAGCTCATCGCTTCGTTGGCAAGCAGCGGCCGTATCAACTGGTATGCAAAGATGTATTGCAGCGTATTTGCCGTCAATCCCACCAACATGCATGCGATTGCCATGGCGGTATACCGCCTGTGTTCTCCCGCATATGCCAGCACTTTTGCGTACATTGAATCGCCTCCATAAGTTAGTATTGGCTAACACGCATCCATTGAAAAGGGCACTTTCTCGTGCCCTGTCTCAGAGTTTTATTTCCAGCGCTTCTTTCCAGTTGAACAGTTTACACATGATTTTTGCGTGGCGATGGATCTCCTCCCATGTAAAATCATGGACAAACGGTTCGTAATAGGCCTCCCAGTACGCGGTCAGCAGCACATGCAGCTCTCGCGCATCGATATCCGTGCGGCACAGCCCCCGGCGCTGCATCTCGACCAGCCATTGGTAATCAATCTCCGTCATATGCGAGCAAAAATCGTGGAGGAAGTTTCCGTAGCGCGTTCCCGCGGCGCAGCGAACCAGCAGCACAAACCCGTCCCGGCGCGCATTGCAGAAACTGAACCACTCCATGACCCCGTCATAGGTGTTGACCCACGCGCCTGCCAGCGCCTGATCGCTCACTGTGTGAAGGTCAATGCCTGCGCGCTGGGAGATGCTCTCCTCAATTTCGCGCAGGGTGTCTGCCACAAGCGCGTCAAACAGTTCTTCCTTGCCCCTGTATCGCTTGTACAGCGCGCCGGTCGTCACGTCCGCGTCATCACAGATATCCTTTAACTGCGCGTTCAGAAAGCCCTTTTCCAGGAAATGCCTCCGGGCGCTTTCCAGCAACCGTCCGTCTATGGTGGCGTCTGGCAACGACATAAATTCACTTCCTTCCCTCCGATAATTCAACTATCGATAATTCACATATCAGATTATATTCAGCCGTTTGCCACTTGTCAAGCCCCTCTTGGAAAATTGAGTCAACTGAATTTTGATTGATAGCAAATGACAGCACTTTGTCAGCGGTGCCCAGTCTAAGAAAGCACGCCGGAAAGTTGCCTGGTTTTACAACTTTAATCTATGAAATGAGACACTCTTGACAAGTTAAATTAGACTAACTATAATGGAAATCAATAACTGCCGCGAACCTCCCCGACCGGGTCCCATCCCGCCGCAGGGGTGCGGCACCAAGGGAGGAAGGGGCATTTTATGCTGTTGTTAAACCGAACGCTCCTCCGCATGGCCAAGGGCCTGTGGGGGTGGATTTTCTTGATCACAGGCTTAAAGCTGGCTGTGCTGATGGGCCTTGCGGCCTTTGCCCGGATCATCTCCGGATTCTTGGGAAATTTAGTTTCCCCCGCCATGACCGCAGGAGACGGGGCCAGGGCTGTTGTGTCCGCCTTGATCACGGCTGCCGCTATGCTCCTGCTGGATCTGCTTACCGGCGAGTCCCAGTACCGCTGCACAGCCAAGGCCAGGCAGACCCTGCGTGCCGGCATCTTCTCCAAAGTTCTGGAACTGGATGTGGGCAACGTGGAAAAAATCGGTCCTGTCTCCGCCATCACATCCTCGGTGGATGGGGTGGAGTCCATGCAGGTATACTACAGTCAATACCTGCCCGGCCTGTTTTACAGCCTGCTGGCGCCCGTCTACCTGTTCTTCCAGCTGTGGCAGGTGTCGTTGGCGCCGGCTGTGCTTCTGTTTGCCGTCTCCTTTTTGTTACTGCCGGTGAACAACATTTTCCGCCGTCACATAGAAACATTGAAGACCCAGTACTGGTCTTCCATGGAGGACTTGACCGGCTACTACTTGGAAAGCGTCCAGGGGCTCACCACATTCAAGCTTTTCGGCAAAGACGGCGACAGGCAGGAAGTGCTGTCGGAGAAGTCCCGGGACTTCAACAACAAGATCATGGACGTGATGCGGGTGAACTTCTCCTCCTTCCTTCTCACCGATGGACTAATCTATGGGGCGGTAGCCGTTTCTACCTGCATCGCAGCAGGACAGCTGCTTGCAGGCACCATCCCCTTTTCCAGCGGTCTGATGGTACTGTTGCTGTCCTTTGGCTTTTTCGGTTCGGTGCGGCAGCTGATGAACGCCACCCACTCAGCGCTGGCAGGGGTGTCCGCCGCGGACAAGGTGGAAAAGCTGCTTGCCATTGACACCACCCGCCCCTACGACTCCAGTCTGCCGGCAGAGAAGGATTCCTCCGGCATCCGCGTGGATCATGTCTCTTTCCGCTACCCGGGCAGAGACGCCGCCTTACGGGACATCTCCCTGGAGATCCCCAAGGGAAAGGTGACGGCCCTGGTGGGACTCTCCGGCAGTGGAAAGTCCACCATCGCCTCCTTACTTATGCGCTTTTCTGACTGGGAGAAAGGCCGCATTCTGTTGGATGGGCGGGATCTGGTCAGCCTTACCCCAGAGGAACTGCGCCGGCGTGTCATTTTGGTGCCCCAGACGGTGAGCCTGTACAGCGGAACCATCCGGGAGAACCTGCGCATGGCCGCCCCTAATGCCACCGACCAGGAGCTGCTGGAAGCCTTGGATCAAGTGCGTTTAAAGGAGTGGGTGCTTGCTCAGCCGGAGGGACTAAGCGCTTCTGTGGGGGACGCCGGTGGAAAGCTCTCCGGGGGACAGCGGCAGAAGATGGGGATTGCCCGGGCACTGCTGTGCCGGGCAGAGTATATCCTCTTTGACGAGGCCACCTCCAGCGTGGACCGGAACAGTGAACAGGAGATCTGGAGCTGCATCAACGAACTGGCCCAGACCCGCACGCTACTTATCATTTCCCACCGGCTCTCCACCATCCGTGACGCCGATATGATCTATGTGCTGGAAAACGGGCAGGTCTCCCAGCGCGGATCTCACCTGGAGCTGATGGCGGAGCCGGGGCTCTACCGCCGCCTGGTGGAAGAGCAAGCGAAGCTGGAACAACCGGGAGAGGAGGAGTCCTGTCATGAGTAAACGCTTTTCCTATTCCATCCCTACCATGACCAGGCGGCTGCTGAAAATCGCCAGGCCGGTAAGGGGAGCCCTGTGGGTTTCCACCTTAGCCAGCATTGTGGGAAACCTGTCTCAAATGGGGCTGATGGGCTTTGGAGCCTTGCTGCTCTTATCCTGCGGGGGGATGGTGAAAGGCCTTCCATGGGTATACGCCGGGCTTATGGGAATTTCCGCCCTGCTCATCGTCCTTGGAAGATATATCGAAGGGGTGGTCTCCCACGCAGGGGCCTACCGGCTTTTGGCCAGTATGCGGGTGCACCTGTATGAGAGCATCCGAAGGCTGGCCCCCGCCTGCCTGATGGAGCGGAAGAAAGGCGACCTTCTCAACATCGCGGTGTCTGACATTGAAACAGTGGAATTCTTCTTTGCCCACACCATTGGTCCCATGTTCACCGTGATCCTTCTGCCCTGTGTGACCTTGGGGCTGGCCCTGTGGTTCCATCCCCTGTTCGCCGCCGTGCTGCTGCCGGTGTATCTGGTGGTCAGTATCATTTTTCCCTTGTTGGCAGTGAAGGCAGGCCGGGGAATCGGGATGCGGTACCGAACCCGTCTGGGAGAGATGAAGTCTCTGGTGCTGGAGAGCGTCTATGGCTTGCGGGATATCCAGATATTCGGCTTTGGCCCCCGCCGTCTGGAGCAAGTGCTGGAGAAGAACCGGGAGGTCAACCAAGCGGCCCATGGCATGACACTTCACCGGCAGGTGGTGTCCACCGCGCCAACCTTCTTCGTCTACCTGGCCCGGATCTTAGTGATTGGGGCAGCTTCCTGGCTGGCGGTGTCCGGCGCGCCTGACCCGGTGGGGACGGTGGTGCTCTCCTTTGTGGCGGCTGCCTCCTTTTCCTCTACCCAATCCCTGACGATGGTGGTGTCCAGTTTGCTGGAGACCTACGCTGCGGCGGAGCGTCTGTTCCTGCTTGAGGACACGCCTCCGGAGATCACCGAGCCTGCACACCCTGTCTCTTGCGGCCCCATACGCTCCATCCAGTTCGACCACGTCGGTTTTTCCTATGGAAACTCCTCCAAGGCCATTTTGGAGGATTTCTGCCTGACGGTCTCCAGCCGGGAGAAGGTAGGCCTCGTGGGGGAAAGCGGTGTCGGGAAATCCACTGTGCTCCGGCTGCTCCTCCGCTTCTGGAACGCAAAAAGCGGGCAAATTCGGGTAAACGGCATTCCCCTGGAAAGGGTTTCTTTGGCTGAGCTCCGCCGGCGGATTGCCGTGCTGGAGCAGGACACGTTCCTCTTCAACGGGACCTTGGGGGAGAACATCGCCCTGGGCAAACCGGATGCCTCCCCGGAGGAGATCGCGGAGGCCGCCCGCCGGGCGGGGCTCGAGGCATTCATCCAGACCTTGCCCCAGGGGTATGATACGCCCATGGGCCAGATGGGCGCCCGGCTGTCCGGCGGGGAGCGGCAGCGGGTGGGCATTGCCCGGGTGATGCTGCTGGATCCAGACGTGATCGTCATGGACGAACCCACCAGCAGCCTGGACGTGCTCCACGAAAAGGAGCTTCTGCTGACTCTCCGGGAACAGTGCGGAGACAAAATGCTGCTGATCGTCTCCCACCGGCCCTCCACTCTCACTGGCTGCGACCGGATCGTCCGGTTGGAGAACAAGAGGGCCGTGGCGAGCGAAGGGATGTAAAGCCGGTAAGTGGGCGCCATAGGCGGCTGAGATGATGCCGGCAATAAGGTAGAAATCGTTCCTTTGGAGAAATTCTCCAGCATGAGGCACTGCGCAGGCTTTGCCGTGAGCTCCTCTGGACCAGGGTTCTTCTTCTGTGTTTTCTTATTGGTGTGGCTGCAGGATGAGGGACCCATGATATATCATCTTCTGCGCAATCAGGAGGTATTGGAAATATGACAAGAATAACAGCCCCTGGGTCTTACGCCTTCACCATACCGGTAGCGGGAGGAAAGCCCATCCAGGGAGTACGTGTGGTGGGGAACAGTTCCGGAAAAACCCTTGTGGTAACTGCCGGCGTTCACGGGGACGAATATGTGGGCATCCAGGCAGTGCGGGAGCTGCTTTCCCAGCTTTCTCCTCAGGAGCTGTCAGGGCAGGTGCTCTTTGTGCCTGTGGTCAACACCAGCGGCTTTTTCTCCGGGACATACCGTGTCCCAGAGGACGGAGAGAATTTAAACCGCTGTTTCCCGGGGACAAAGGGGCATACATATACCTGGAACATGGCTGCCGCTCTGGAAGATGCCCTCTATCCAGAGGCAGACTTCCTTTTGGATCTTCACGGCGGCGCTGTCTATGAAACCATGGAGCCTTTGGCGTTCTTTCCCGTTGACGCAGGGAGCGGGGTTGAATCGATGGCCCGTCAGGCCGGGTTGCGGATGTCCCTGAGCTTTTTGGTGCAGTCCTATGCCAAGGATGGACTGTACAGCTGGGCGGCCCAACAGGGGATCCCCGCCATTTTGGTGGAGCGGGGAAACGGTGGAACCTGGAGCAGGGCCGAAGTGGAAGCCTGCAAGGAAAATATCCTCCAGCTGCTGAACTTTCTGGGTATCCGTCCCTATGGCCACCAGAGAAAAGTGCCTCGGGAGGTGGAGGACGCACGCTATGAAACCGCTCAGGCACAGGGCTATTGGTATGCCGAAAAAAAGCCCGGAGAGACCTTCTCCAGGGGAGAATTGCTGGGCCGCATAGAAAGCGAAGGAGGCAGGATATTGCAGGCCATTACCGCCCCCTTTGATGGGGTGGTGCTTTACCAGACCCATATTCTGGGCGTGAGCAAAGAACTTCCACTGCTGGCATACGGGAAATTTCGGGAAAATCCGTGAGCAACACCAACCTGGAGGGAAACGGATTATTCCGTTTCCCGGAACTCCGGCCCGGTGCAACCGAGGCCGGGGCGAATGCCGCAGGACGAAGGCTTGCTGGCGGCAAGTCGAGGACACACAGGGAGCGCAAAGCGCGACCAGGCGGTTGCAAATCGAATATTTGTACCGCCGTACCCGGCGAACGGCGAAGCCGTTGGACGGGCGATTCACACAGTCCGCGCCGCTTTCAAACCCCGCCAGGCGTATTGTCCCTCGTACACTGAGGGTAACTTAGGTACATTAGTGCGGTTTCGCCATCCACTTTTTCCTGCCTCTGCACAGAAAATGGGCCGTACCGTCGTAATGCTCGCTGATGTGCTGCTGTAGTTTTTGTTTTTCTCCGTCCCGCCGTATAAAGACCGTTACCCGCTTTTCTGCCCGCGTCAGTTTGCCGAATCATATCCATAGATTATCCCCGCTTCCAATATTCACCGTTGTCTTTTCATGATATTTTCTATTTCTTCAAGAGCAGATTTCCTCCATACACAGTATTTCTTTTTCCCAATTTCTTTGAAAAATGTAGGCGAATTCCCCCACCCCGAGGCCTTAGGGGGCGCCAAACTTCATATCCTTTCCAATGTCATCTTGCCAAATTGAAAATTTCCTGTATACTTAAATTAGCAAAGCTATTTGGCGTCAAAAACGGTGTAAGCCAAGCCATAATCCCTGGCCACCGCCGCTCTTAGGGGGGAGTATAATGGAACAGGCCATCAACGCATATGTTGATCCGCAAACGCTGCTGGTCGTGGATGACGACGAGATCAACCGAAGCATTTTGAATAACCTTTTTGCCAACCAATACACGGTCGAAGAAGCTGAAAACGGCAAAATCGGGCTGGAGTACATTATGGCGGCACCGGAAAAATACAGCGCGGTTCTCTTGGACGTTATCATGCCGGAAATGGACGGACTTGAAGTGCTTGTCCACCTGCAAAACGCCGGATTGCTGAAAACCATTCCAGTCTTTCTGATCACGGCCGAAACCAGCGATGATGTCATGAGGGAAGCCTACCGGATGGGCGTTATGGATGTCATTTTAAAACCAGTTGTCCCTTATATTGTATCGCGGCGGGTCAACTCTGTGGTCGAACTGTTCAGAGCACGGCGCAGACTATCCAGCCAGGTTCTAAAACAGCAGTCCGAATTGCTCAAACAGGCCGAACAAATTATCCATCTCAACCAGGGCATGATTGAAGCGCTTTCCACAGCCATCGAGTTCCGCAGCGAGGAATCCGGAGATCATGTCCGCCGCATCCATGACATTACCCGCCATCTGTTGGCGCATACGGAATGGGGCGCTGGATTGGATACCTATAGCATTGACCAAATCGCGCTGGCCTCCATCACGCACGATGTGGGCAAAATCGCCATCCCCGACGCCATCTTAAACAAGCCGGGCCGCCTCACCCCAGAGGAATTTGAAGTCATGAAGACCCACACCACCCAGGGGGCCCAGCTGCTCGGAAAAATACCTCATCTGCGCGAAAATGGCGCCTACCATTATGCCCGCGACATTGCCCTCCATCACCACGAGCGTTGGGACGGCCGGGGATATCCCGACGGATTGAAAGGCGATGAAATCTCCCCATGGGCACAGATCGTGTCCCTGGCCGACGTGTATGACGCCTTAAGCTGCAAGCGCGTCTACAAGGATGCCTTTCCGCGTGAAAAGGTGTTGGAAATGATCCGGGACGGGGCCTGCGGCGTGTTCAATCCCAAGCTGCTGAACGCCTTTTTCTCGGTGGAAAACGAACTGGCCCGGCTGTATCAGCCAAAATAATCCTTTCAATCTTACAAAGGAGCGTGTCAATATGGATATCATAAAAAAAGATCGACTTATCTCCGCAGGCATTGATGTGGACGGCGTGCTGGAGCGCTTTATGGGCAATGAGTCCCTGCTGGAGCGAATGCTGAAAAAGTTTGTGTCCGACGGAAATTATGCCCGTCTTTTGACCGCGGTGGAGCAAAAGGATCCGGAAGAAGCCCTGCGGGCTTCTCACACGCTGAAGGGATTGTGCGGCAACCTGTCCATGACGGCGTTGCTCCCTCTCTTTACCCGTCAGGTGGAATTGTTCCGCGCCGGTGATCCGGAAGGAGCCTATGGGCTGCTTCCGGAGATCACTACGGCCTATCTGCGGGTTATCGAGGCGATCAATTCCCTGACTGCATAACAAAAACCACAAAACCGCTGATTGTGGGGCAGGAACGGCAAAGATAGAGCGGAGGCGCAACCATGAGCAAAAAAACCATTCGCTTTCTTTGGATCAGCTTGGCCTGTATGCTAATCCTCTGTGTGGGGGTATTCGCGCTGATCAATCTATTTATGGTCCGGCAGAATACCAAGACCTTGAATCAAGTGGTAAACACCTATATGGAGGGCATGAGCGCTCAGCTTCAGCGTCACTTCGAAACCCTGGTGAGCCTGCGTCTTGGACAGGTGGAAGCGATTGTTCAGGCGGTCCCACCCAAAAGTGTAACCGTCCTGGATCAGGCCACCCGGCAGAAGCTGGCTCAAAGCGGAACCGCTCATGGTTTTGTCTATCTTGCGCTCTACGATACCAAGGGCAAAACCTTGGTAATCTCCGGTGAAGACGTGACCGTGGAACGCGAAGACGCCTTCTTGGCTGCCTTGAATCGCGGTGAACAGATGGTAACACTCGGAACCGCCTCGAATGGAACCAGCCTGCTGCTCTACGGAATCTCCGTGGGATATCCTCAGGACCGTGGCTATCCCATGCCGGATGGACAGCAGTGCACCGCCTTGGTGGTGGGCATTCCCATTGCCCGGCTCAACGAGGCGCTCTCCCTAAGCGTAAACAGCGATCTTATCTTTACCCATATTATCCGGGATGACGGGAGCTTCGTGGTAAAAAATTCAGATTTCCCTTCCAATAATTGCTACGACTGGCTGCTCGCCAATGGACGCCAGGATGGCTTGAAGGATATCGACGCCACGGTGGATAAAATGCGGAAAGCCGTGAGTAAGCGCCAGGAGTTCAGCATGATAGTGTCCATCAATGGCGAAATGCGCCATGTTCACTGTGCCCCTATGCCCAATACCGAGTGGACCATGACCATAGTTATGCCTCATGGCATCCTGGATGAAGCGTTGTCCACTTTGGGCAAAGAGCGGATCTGGACCTCTTTGGCCGGCTGCAGCGTGCTGATTATCGCTGCGCTGACGGTGTTTGCGATATACTTTCATTTTTCCCGCCAACAGATGGTGGAAATGGACAAGGCCAAGAAAGAGGCCGAACAAGCCAACCTGGCCAAAAGCGAATTCCTGTCCAACATGAGCCATGATATCCGTACCCCCATGAACGCCATTGTGGGCATGACAGCCATTGCCACCACAAACCTCGATAAGCCGGATCAGGTTCGGGATTGCCTGCGCAAGATCACCCTTTCCAGCAAGCATTTGCTGGGGCTCATCAATGATGTGCTGGATATGTCCAAGATTGAAAGCGGCAAACTGACCCTGAACATGGAACTCATTTCCCTGCGCGAGGTGATAGACAGCATCGTCAGCATTGTTCAACCCCAGATTCATGCCAAAAAACAGGCCTTTGATATCTTGATTCAGCATGTTGAGGCGGAACAAGTCTATTGCGATGGGGTTCGCCTCAACCAGGTGCTCATCAATCTGCTGTCCAACGCCCTGAAATTTACCCCTTCCGGCGGAAGGATCGAGGTAACGGTATCCCAGGAACCTTCGCCCAAGGGATCGGATTATGTCCGCACCCATTTTAAGGTCAAAGATACCGGCATCGGCATGTCCCAGGAGTTCCAGCGCCGCATTTTTGAATCCTTCATGCGGGAGGACAACAAGCGCGTCCATAAAATCGAAGGCAGCGGTCTGGGTATGGCCATCACCAAATACATTGTGGATGCCATGGAAGGCAGCATAGAGGTGCAAAGCGAGCTGGATAAGGGCAGTGAATTCCATGTTACTTTGGATCTGGAGCGTTTTGAACCGCGAGAGGAGGATATGCTCCTCCCCATGTGGGATATCCTGGTGGTGGATGATGATGAACAGTTGTGTCTAAGCGCCGTGGACGCGCTTAAAGAGATCGGCCAGCGGGCGGAATGGGCATTGGATGGCCCCACCGCCGTTGAAATGGCTGAAAAACGCCATAGGGAATCCAGGGATTATCACATCGTCCTGCTGGATTGGCAGATGCCTGGCCTGAATGGCATTGAAACCGCCCGAAAAATGCGTGAAAGAATTGGCGACGGCGTGCCCATCTTAATTATCTCTGCCTACGATTGGGCCGGCATTGAGCAGGAGGCCCGCGCCGCGGGCGTCAGCGGTTTTATTTCCAAACCGCTGTTCAAATCCACCCTATACTATGGGCTCAGCCGCTTTGCGGACAGCGCGAAGGGTGAGGCCGAAGCCGTGGAAGACGTGATCCCGGACTTTACCGGCAAACGCCTGCTGGTGGCAGAGGATAATGAACTGAATTGGGAAATCGCGAATGAATTGCTCACGTCCTATGGCTTTGAGCTGACCTGGGCCGAAAACGGCCAAATCTGCCTGGAAATGTTCGAGAAATCCCAAGCGGGCTATTATGACGCGATTCTGATGGATCTTCGAATGCCGGTCATGAACGGTTATGAGGCCACCAAGGCGATTCGTTCCTGTGGCCGGAATGATGCGGATATACCGATTATCGCCATGACCGCGGACGCCTTTTCCGAGGATATTCAGCGTTGTCTGGCGTGCGGCATGAACGCCCACACCGTCAAGCCTTTGGATATGCGGGAGCTGTTGCGCACCTTGCAAAGGTTCATTTTCTAAATTTCACTGAAAAATTAAAGTGTGCCCATAAGACCAATCTACAGGAAGGGAGTCATAAAAGATATGAAAAAGGAGCGAAGCAGGAGCCGTCAAAATCTTTGGAAGCAAATCCGCTTTTATATCTTGACTCTTCTGATATTCTTGATTTTGGCCATATCCAGCCTGCATATTTTACAAAATAATCTATTGGAAAATGCCCAGCAAACCGGAAATTCTCTGGCCAGAAGCCTCGCAGTGGAAGAAGAACGAAGCTTATCCACCTATGAAGCGCTGATTCAAATCGGCGCCCACCGCCTGGAACGGATGGCTGCAGACTCCTTAAGCGAGACGGAAATCCAAGACCGTCTGGAGAGCTTTTGCGAGGATATCCGGCAAATTACCGGAAACCTGGGTGAACCATATGTGGTGCTGAACGGCACCCTGATCGGAACGACCGGCCGGCCGGTGAAAGATGTGTCCTCTGCCTCGTGGTATCAGCAAGCCATGGCGGCGGACGGGGCCATCGTCTATTCCGATCTCTATTTCAATGAAACCTACAATCAAAATGTAATCACCATCGCCGCCAAGAGTGGCGATGGCGGAAACGCCATGGTCTTTGACATCTTTCCCGGAGAATTTCAGCATACCGACCACCAGATCGCCCTGCCGGAGGGGGGCTCCTATTACCTGTGCGACCGGAATGGGGCGATGCTGTACGCCAAGACCGAACTCACCGCGGGCAAGGAAGAAATGCAAGCCTATTTGAATGGTATAATAGAAAAAATTGAGGCCGGCGCGCTAAGCAGTCCGGATTCCTACATTGTCGACCTGAATCATCAAAACCGAAGTGTGTATTATAGTCTGTCAGAAAACGGTTGGTACTCGATTGTTACCATACCGCGCAGCACCATTTTGGGGGATTTATTCCAATTCACCATCGGATTTTCCATCGTGTTTTTGCTGTTTCTGGGCTTTACCGCATTGATGAGCGTCCGAAATTTCTTGCTGAGTCAACGCGTTGAGCGGACCAACGACACGGTGCGCGTGCTGGGCAATTCTTACTATGCCATCTATCGGGTGGATTATGAAACCGGCACCTATGATATGATCAAGGGCTCGGATTATCTGAGGGAGCGCCTCCCTCAAAAGGGGGATTATCAGACCTTTCTCACCGTGGCCGCCGCTGTCATTGAGGACGGCGCTTATCAGGAATTTGTTAAGAGTTTTTCCTTGGAAAATATCCACGCCCTGGTTAAAAAGCGGGTTCGGGATTACGGCGGGGATTTCCTGCGCCTGTTCAACAACGAGTACCGCTGGGTAAACGTGCGTTTGCTGTTCGATGAATCCCTCAGCCAGGGGGAAGTGGTGCTGTGCTTCCGGGAAGTTAACGCGGAAAAACAGGCTCAACTCCATCAAATGCGCCTGTTGGAAAACGCGTTGGACAACGCCCGAAAAAATGAGTCCTCTCAACATAGCTTTTTCTCCTCCATGTCCCACGATATGCGCACCCCGCTCAACGCCATTATTGGACTCACCGAATTGGCCGAAAAAAGCGTGGAAGATGTGGAAAAGAGCAGAGAATATCTCGGCAAGATTAAAATGGCCAGCCGTCAACTGCTGACTTTGATCAATGATCTGTTGGAGTTCTCCCGGTTGGAGCGGGGCAAGCTGGATCTGAACCAGGAATCCTTCAATCTCAAAACCTGCGTCGAAACCTGCGTGGAGGTATTTCGTGCCCAGGCCCAGCTGGAGGGCAAACATCTTCGCCTGTTCTTTGAGCTACAAAATTCCATGGTTCTGGGTGATTCCTCCCGCATCACCCAAATCATGAACAATCTCGTTTCCAATGCCGTCAAGTACACGAATCCAGGCGATACCATCACGGTTCGGGTTCGGGAATTGGGCGATCAGCGGATCAAAAAATATCAGTTTATTGTTTCCGATACCGGACGCGGCATGACGCCGGCTTTTCTTGAGAAGATATTCGAACCCTATGAGCGGGAAATTCGCTTCGGCGAAAAGAATGTTACTGGCACCGGATTGGGTATGCCCATCGTAAAGAGCATTGTATCCCAGCTGGATGGTCAGATCAACGTGGAAAGCAAACTGGGCGAGGGCAGCACCTTCACCGTGACGTTGTCCATGGAAACCGCGGAAGAACAGGCCGCATTCCACAAGCAAGAGGATGCCCTGGCCGTATCAGAAGCCTTGGACCTGAGCGGGAAGCGCATCCTGCTGGCCGAAGACAACGATGTGAACATGGAAATCGCCACAGAGCTTTTGCTGATGCACGATATGGAAGTAACCCAGGCCTGGAATGGGCGGGAAGCCGTAACCCGCTTTGCCGAATCCAGCCCGGGATATTTTGACGCCATACTCATGGATATGCAGATGCCGGAAATGGATGGATGCGAGGCAACCCGGGCCATCCGGGCCATGAACCGGCCTGACGCTCAGAGCGTGCCCATTTTGGCCGTCACGGCCAACGCCTTTGCCGAGGATATCGCCGCCACCACCGAGGCCGGCATGGACGCCCATATTTCCAAGCCCATTGACTTTGCCATCCTGTATCAGACCTTGTCGGAACAGATGCGCAAAAGGAAGCCGCGCCCGTAAGGCCGCGTTCCGCCGCGCCATCATCCAACCTTCAACATCCTGTATCCCACCCCAATGTGGGTTTGAATGTATTGAGGGGATCCCGGCGTAGCCTCCAGCTTCCTGCGCAAGGTGGCCATAAACACCCGAAGGGAGGCAATATTGTTCTCCCAGCTGTTGCCCCATATTTTCTGGGTAATATAGGTATGCGTCAAAACCTTGCCCACATTTTGCGCCAATAAGCAGAGCAGCTTATACTCAATGGGCGTTAAATGCAGCTCCTCCTCCTTCAGGTAGGCGCATCCGGCCGCGTAATCAACGCGCAAATCTCCGTTGACAAACACGTTTTCCGCCGCGCTGTCCAATTTCAACATGGCCAACCTTCGCTGGGTCACGCGCAGCCGCGCCAAAAGCTCTTCCACCGAAAAGGGTTTGGTCAGATAATCGTCCGCCCCGGCGTCCAGGGCTTCGATCTTGTCGCTGTCCTCGCTGCGGGCACTGATGACGATGATGGGCACATTGGACCAGGTTCGGATTTTCCGAATGATCTCTACCCCGTCCATATCCGGCAGTCCCAAATCCAACAAAATAATATCCGGATTGTGCGAAGTGGCCTCTAAAATCGCGGTTTCCCCATTTTCTGCCTGAATATAGCGGTAATCGTGCGCCTTTAGCGTGGTGGTAATCAGATTGCGCACCGGCCGGTCGTCCTCAACCACCAAAATTGTAAGCTTATTCATGCAAATGAACCTCCTCTGACGGCAGCGTGAATTCAAAAACCGTACCGCGGGGTTGATTGTCCCGAACGCAGATCGTGCCTCCATGGGCGGTTACGATGGATTTGCACAGCGCAAGCCCCAACCCCAAACTGCGCCTGCTGTCCGCCACACGGTTGGCGCCGCTGTAAAACATATCGAATACCTTCTTTTTTGCTTCGTCGGGAATGCCGGGGCCATCGTCGGCAATGCGGACCACAACCCATTTCCCGGCTTTTTCGGTGGATATGTGGATGTGTGAACCGGCCGGGGTATACTTGATGGCGTTGTCCACCATATTGACGATGACCTGAACCATCAACTTGGCGTCCACCCGCGCCAGGATAAAATCCTCGCTGCTGCTGACCGTGATCTCATGTTCAATGCTCATCCGATGGATGTGGCGCAGCGCCTCGCTGATGACCTCATCCATGAGCTCTGCCGATGGATGAAGGTTCATGCGCCCTTCCTCAATGCGGGTAACCGATAACAGGTTTTCCACCAGATTGATCAGCCACATGGAATCGTCATAGATATCCGTATACAGCTGCTGCTTGGTCGCTTCGTCGAAATTTGCGCTGTTGGATATCAGGTTGCTGGCGTTGCCCGAAATAGAAGTCAGCGGGGTGCGCAAATCGTGGGAGATCGCCCGAAGCAAATTGGCGCGAAGCTGTTCATTCTTGGCCATAATGGCCGCTGCTTCCTTCTCCTTGGCATTCTGTTCATTTTCCAGCGCCAACGCTCCTTCACCCAGCATGGATAACAGCACACTGCGCTCAAAAGCATCCAGCGGCATTCCCTTCGCGGCGATTCCCACCACGCCGTACACCTTTTGGTTTACCCGAATGGCCAGATACAGGCAGTATGCCCCACTCAGAGTGTCTGTGGTCGCGCCCGCGTGCTTATTATTTTTCATAACCCATCGAGCCACCGCCCGTTCCTCTTCCGAAATAAGGGTTGGGGGCGCCGTCTGGCCCTCGGGGGTAAAAATGCGCGGCGTGCCCAAGGCCCCCTCTTCGGCCATATAGATTACGATATCCCGATTGAGCAGCTTGACCAATTGACCGCCCAAAGCCGTGACAATCTCTTCCCTGCCCTGGGCGCGGTTGAGCAGCTGGTCGGTATCAAAGACCACCTTGGTCCGAAAGGCCGCCTGCGCGGATTGCCTGGCGTGATTCTTGAGCCGCACGGCCAGGGTTCCGGTAATATACGCCGTTGCAAACATGATGGCCAAGGTTACCGGATAGCCCGTGCCATAGGCGTGCAAGGTAAACCTGGGTTCGGTGAACAGAAAATTAAATATAATCACACTGGCCAGTGCAGAGACAATGCTGTATACCCGGTGCGTGGTGACAATGGAGGTTAAGAGCACGCCCAGCAGATACGCCATGATGATGTTGGCCTCACTGAACCCTAAGGTGGCGAACACCATGCTCAGGCCGGTTGCGCCCAAGAAAATGCCCAGGCTTTTGATGAGATCGCGCCAGGAGAACGCTTCCATCCGGGTGCGCCTGCGCTTTGGCCGGTAGGCATAGCCGGCCTGGCTGTCCGGAATGATATAAATATCCATGGCCGGTGCCCGATAGATCAATTGGTCGGCCAATGTGGGCTTGCGGAATAACCGCTTGTTCGTAAGCGAAGCGCGCCCCAAAACAATCTTGGAAATTCCGGAAAGCCGGGCATACTCCGCGATTTGATAGGAAATATCGTCTCCATATACGGTTTCAATGGTGGCGCCCAATTGTTGAGCCAGCCGAATATGTCGGTCCAGCCGCCTTTTGTCCGCCTCCGACATTTTGGGAAAATCCGGCGTTTCCACAAAAAGGGCGGTAAATTCTCCATGGAAGGCCGCGGCCATCCTGGCGGCGGTTCGAATGATCCTCGCGTTCGAGGGCGCCGGGGACAGGCATACCAATATATGCTCGTCCACATGTGGACTGCTCGTCCGCTCGTTCGCGGTCAGCAAATTCACCCGATCCGCACACCGGCGCAGGGCAATCTCCCTCAGAGCTGTCAGGTTTTGAATCGTGAAAAATTTTTCCATGGCCCGCTGGGCCTGCCGTTTCCGATATACCTCCCCTGCTTTAAACTGCTCAAGCAAATCGCTGGGCTCGATATCCACCAGTTCCACCTGATCCGCCCGGTCAAACACCTCGTCCGGAATGCGCTCATGCACCTTAATTCCGGTAATGGTGGTCACCAGATCGTTAAGGCTTTCAATATGACGAACGTTAACCGTGGTGTAAACGTCAATCCCCGCATCCAGGAGTTCCCTGACGTCCTGATAGCGCTTGAGGTGGCGGCAGGTCCTGGCGTTCGAATGGGCCAGCTCATCCACCAGGATCAGCTGCGGCTTGCGCTTGAGCGCCGCGTCCAGATCAAATTCGTACAGGCGGCGCGTGCCCTTTCGTTCCACCATCCGCGGTGGAATCTGTTCCAATCCGCCCAGCAGCGCTTGGGTCCTGGGCCGGCCATGGGTCTCCACAAAGCCCGCCACCACGTCCACACCGCGCCGTTTGGCGGCATGCGCCGCCTTCAACATGGCGCAGGTCTTTCCAACGCCTGCGGCGTACCCAAAGAAAATCCTCAACTGGCCCCGCGACTGTCCGGCTTTGTCATCCTGTATACTTTTTATCAGCTGATCCAAACTTTGGTTTTTCATAGGATCGCCTCCTGAGTTTAGCCCCTATCCGGGAACGCTCCCCCACGATTTCCGCCTTATATACCCTCAGTGTACAAGGGGCAATACGCCCGGCATGATTGCCGCGCGAAAAAATAAAATTCCCATCGGACGCTCTTTCGGGCATTCCTCCGGGCATTCTCTCCCCTATCCTTTGCCCTTCGGCAACCTTTCCGGCTGTCTTAATGCTGTGCTTCATTATACCAGACGGGCGCTTCGGATTCCACTGATCCCATGTTATATTCGATAGTGAATGTCCAATTCGCCATCGGTTATGACCACCTTTTCAATGCACTCCCGGACGATCTCTTGCCGTTCATGCGCCGAGAGCATGGGCCAGGCTTGTCGGATTCCGGATATCTTTTCCCGGGTGGCCCGCTGTCTTTGGCTGAGCGACCCTCTCTGCCGCTCGGCCTCAATCTGGCGTTCAATCTCCTCCATCTGCTTTTTTTCCTCGGCAATGGTCTCCCTCAAGATTTCATCCTCCCGCTCGGCGTACAGCGCATATAGCCGCCTCAGCCGCCGCGCTGAATCCTGCCTGCGGGATTTCAACAACTCCATGGGTTCCACCATCTGGGGTGACTCCTGTCCCTGGATCGGCTCAAGCGCCCGGTTCATCAAATCCTCTATCACCGCCCGCTCCACCTCGCCGGCCCAAAGCCGCATGTTGTCGCATTGGGGATTGCGCACCAGATAATCCTTGGACTTTTGCTGGGAATAGCAATAGATCCTGTGGCCGCGCTTGCCCCATTTCTGATAGCGCATCTTTGCCCCGCATTTTCCGCAATAAAGCAGCCCGGACAACAACAGCTCGTTGGGCGCCGAGGGCTGCCGTCCGCGGCGCTGCATCATTTCCATGGCCCGCTCATAGGTTTCCCGGCTGATAAGGGGCTGATGGCGGCCTGGATATTCCTGGCCGTTATACTCAATCACCCCGGTGTTGGATTTCCGGGTCAAAATCTGCAGAACCAGCCGGTCATATTTCAGACCCACCATCCGGGCAATCCGCGCAGTGGAATATCCGCGCAGATAGAGCTCATAAATGCGCCGGACCGTTTCCGCGTCTCCATTGGGCACCAGAATTCCCTGCTCCGAATCATAGTCGTATCCAAAGGGCGTGCGTCCGCCGCCCGGCCAATAGCCCAACTTGACCCGCTCCATCATGCCCATGCGGGTGCGCTCCCGAATGGTTTCCCGTTCCAGCTGGGCAAACGCGGACAATATGCCCAGCATGGCGCGTCCCATGGGCGTCGAGGTATCCATGTTTTCGTTCAGCGAGGTAAAGGAGGTTTGATGGGGGTTGAACACATCCTCTATCAGATAGAGCGTATCTTTTTGGCTCCTGCTGAGCCGGTCCAGCTTATACACCACCACTCCGCTGATGAGCCCGCGCTTCACCTCATCCACCAGCCGCTGCATCTCCGGACGCTCAATGTTGCTTCCGGTAAAGCCTCCGTCAATATAAAATTCGTAGTTCTTGATGCCCTTTGAGGCGCAATATCCTTCCAGCATTTGCTTTTGGGCTTCCACCGAATAGCCTTCCTCAAACTGCGCATCGGTGGAAACCCTTATGTAGAGGGCCACCTTGCGCTTCATGACTTATCCTCTGCCCGCCTGCGCACTTCAGCCACCAAGCGTGCCGCGCGGCCGGAATGAATCGGCGTGCTCAGGGCCTCTTCTTTGGATACCGGATGGCCGGCAATATAGCGCTGCCTGATTTTAATCATCGATCTCCCCCCTTTAGCCCTGTTATGGCCCATTTTCCTGGGCGTTATTCCGGCCAAAGGAAAAAGCGGCCGAACTGGCCGCTTTCGCTTCCTATAATCAGCGTGTCGAAAAAGTCGACACGCTGTCATGAAAATGAATTCTTCATTTTCATGAATTGCATCATTTTCCTTTGTCGCCCGTCAAAAGGCTTTGCCTTTCGCCGGGTACGCTCGGCGAATTATTGAATCGCCCGCCCCGGCCAGAAGGCCGTCGCGGGTACGGGGCGCAAATCTTCGATTTTAGCGCCCCTAGTCGCGCTAAAGCGCTCCCTCATTATTCGCCATCGCTAGTCGGGCTAAAGCCCTCCCTCATTTGCTGCCTTTGGCAGCGGCCACTTGGGCCGCTCC
>DVFZ01000085.1 GCA_018712945.1 Candidatus Pullichristensenella stercorigallinarum
AAGTAAGGTTGTTTCTTATCAAAGCCCCCTCCATCGAGGGGGCTTTTTCCATGCAGAAGCGCCGTCCTCTCGCAAAGAAAGGCCGGCGCTGGCGTTTTTATCAGATGCCGTGCTTTACGCGATCGTGTTCCTCGGCGCGCTTGGCGTCGTTGAAGCGGTCGAGTGTGCCCACCAGATAGCCGGTGATGCGGCGGATGCGCTCGAAGGGGCCATCCTCTTCGGAGCGGCCGCAGTTGGGGCAGGTGTCGCCGATGATGCCGTTGTAGCCGCACGCGGGGTCGCGGTCCACGGGGTGGTTGATGGAGCCGTAGCCGATGCCGCTCTCCTTCATCACCCGCACGATCTTCTCAAAGGCTTCGAGGTTTTGCGTGGTGTCGCCATCCAGTTCCACATAGGAGATGTGCCCGGCGTTGGTCAGGGCGTGGTAGGGGGCCTCGATGCGTATCTTCTCCACGGCGCTGATGTCGTAGTATACCGGCACGTGGAAGCTGTTGGTGTAATACTCGCGGTCGGTGACACCGGGTATCTCGCCAAAGAGCCGGCGGTCGATCTTCACAAAGCGCCCGGAAAGGCCCTCCGCGGGCGTGGCCAGCAGCGTGACGTTCATGCCGGTCTTCCGGCAGGCCTCGTCGCAGCGGCGGCGCATGTGGCCGATGATCTCAAGGCCCAGATTGCGGGCCATCTCGCTTTCGCCGTGGTGTGCGCCCACCAGCGCCTTGAGCGTCTCGGCAAGGCCGATGAAGCCGATGGAGAGCGTGCCGTGCTTGAGAACTTCGCGCACCTCGTCGTCCCAGCCGAGCTTCTCGCTGTCCAGCCACACGCCCTGTCCCATGAGGAAGGGATAGTTGCGCACGCACTTGCGCGCCTGTATCTCAAAGCGCTCGAAAAGCTGGTCGATGCACAGCTCGATCATGCGGTCGAGGCCCTCGAAGAACTGTTCGACATTGTGGTTGGCCTTGATCGCCAGACGCGGCAGGTTGATGGTGGTGAAGCTGAGGTTGCCGCGGCCGTTGGAGATCTGCTTGTCCGGGTCGTGGACGTTGGCCATCACGCGCGTGCGGCAACCCATGTAGGCGATCTCCGTTTCCGGGCAGCCCTCCTTGTAGTATTCGAGGTTGAAGGGCGCGTCCTGAAAGGAGAAGTTGGGAAACAGCCGCTTGGCCGAGCAGTGCATGGCCAGTTTGAACAGGTCGTAGTTCGGATCGCCGGGATCGTAGTTGACGCCCTCCTTGACGCGAAAGATCTGAATGGGGAAGATGGGCGTCTCGCCGTTGCCGAGGCCCGCCTCCGTACACAAAAGCAGGTTGCGGATGGCCAGACGCGCCTCCGGCGAGGTGTCCATGCCGTAGTTGATGGACGAAAACGGCACCTGCGCGCCGGCGCGGGAGTTCATGGTGTTGAGGTTGTGGATCAGCGCCTCCAT
The DNA here is from genome assembly GCA_018712945.1 of Candidatus Pullichristensenella stercorigallinarum. GTDB lineage: Bacteria > Bacillota > Clostridia > Christensenellales > Aristaeellaceae > Pullichristensenella > Pullichristensenella stercorigallinarum. Next base: position 1,424 of record DVFZ01000085.1, read on the forward strand.
GGCCTGATAGGTGGCGCGGTCGGTCTCGGAAACGGCCTTTTTGTGGGCGAAGGCCTGCAGGGCCTCGACCTCTTCCGGGGCTGCGCCGCGCGCGCGCAGAAGCTCCGCCTCGGCCTCACAATAGGCGTCGTTCTGCTCCAGCGTGGGAACAAGGCCGCGCTCGCGCAGCTCGTCCACAATGGCGCGGCCCTCCTTTTCCGCGTCCTCCATGCCCAGTTTCAGCTCCATGGCGCGGATGAGGTTGTCGCGGTAGCGCTTGCGGAAGGTCTTTTTCACGCCCTCGGCCATGGCGTAGTCGAAGTTGACGATGGACTGGCCGCCATGCTGATCGTTCTGATTGGCCTGAATGGCGATACAGGCCAGCGCCGAATAGGAAATGATGTCGTTCGGCTCGCGCAGATAGCCGTGGCCGGTGGAAAAGCCGCCCTCAAACAGCTTGATGAGGTCGATCTGGCAGCAGGTGGTGGTCAGCGTGAGGAAGTCCATGTCGTGGATGTGGATATCCCCGTTGCGGTGCGCCTCGGCGTGCTCGGGCTTGAGCACGAACATGAGGTTGAACTGCTTGGCGCCTTCAGAGCCATACTTGAGCATGGCGCCCATGGCCGTATCGCCGTTGATGTTGGCGTTTTCGCGCTTGATATCCGAATCAATGGCCGCCTTGTTGGTGATGTCGTCGTAAATGCGCATCAGGCGGGTGTTCATCTCGCGGATGCGGCTGCGCTCGGCGCGGTAAAGTATGTAGCTCTTGGCCGTGCGCACAAAGCCGTTTTCAATCAGCACGCGCTCAACGGTATCCTGCACTTCTTCCACGCCCGGCTCGCCGATCGACTCGTTCTTTTCAAGCTCCCCAAGTACCTGGCGCGTCAGTTCCTCGGCCGTCTTGTAGGTCTTGGCGCTGTTGCTGGCCTGGAACGCCTTCATGATGGCGTCAGAAATCTTCTGGGGGTCAAACGGTACTCTGCGTCCGTCGCGCTTGATGATTGTGTCAATCATGGTTCGGCCTGCCTCCGGTATTTTGTTGGGCGCGCGAAAGCGTGCAGACACATTATATTGTGGTTTGCACGCTTCTGTCAACACAAAATGTGGAAATTCATAGTTTTGTCATACTGTGTTCGACAGAACAAAGCCGCCGTTTCGACGGCGCGCCGGAGTATTGTAACATAAAATCTCTTGCGTTTCAAGAGGAAAAACGCTATGATGGGATTTGTATTGACGGGAGGTCTGAAGATGAACGCGGGAAAGGCGACGATTTTGCAGTTCAAGCGCGAAGCGCTGAAGGTTGTGGCATCGGCAGGCCGCATTTCCACCACCGGGGGTTCGGCGCTCGAAGTGCTGGACAAAAGCGACGGCGGGGAAAAGGATTTGCGCCTGGTGGGAAAGGTGCTCTCCTCCGGCCATCGCTCCGTGCTTGAGCACCAAACGCTTTCCATCGCCTTTGACAACGTTTCAGTGCTGGTGGAACAGTTTGCCATCGAGTTCCGCCTGGCCTCGTTTACGGTCAAGTCACGCCGCTATGTGGATTTTTCCGGCGCTGGTTTCGTCGTGCCGGAGGGCGCGCCGGAGGGCTTTGCGCGGCGCATGGAGGCGCTCTTTGACCTTTATGGCCGCTTGCTCGATTTGGGCGTGCCACGGGAGGACGCGCGTTTTGTGCTGCCGTATTGCTTCCGCAGCAACTTTTATATGACGCTCAACGCCCGTGAATTCGTCCATTTCGTCTCCGCCATGCTCTATGGGCGCGGCGCGCGCTATCCTGAGCTGCGCGCCCTGGGCGCATCGCTCAAGGAACAGTTCGATTGCTTCTATCCCGGTGTGATTGACCCGTCCGCCGTTTCCACAACTGCCGCCGAACCGCTTCCAACGGCCTTTTCGGAGGGAAGCGCCTCTGTTGGCGATGCCCGCCTGCTCTCAAAACCAGACTGCCGTCTGTTGTTGGCGGAGGCGTTGAAGTTTTCTGGGCGCGGGAACAAATCGGAGTTTCTTTTGACAGACGAACGGCCCCGCGAGCTGGAACTTCTGAACTTTGTGTTCAACGTGCGCAACGTCTCGCTTTCCTGCGTGACCCATTTCGCGCGCCACCGCATGCAGTCGCCATTGTTCATGCCCACGCTGGACGCGCTTGCGCGCGGGAATTATGTGCTTCCGGAAACCATTGCCGCCCTTCCCGAAGCCAGGGCCGCTTACGAAGATGCCTTCCGTACCCAGACGGGCTTTGTCCGCGAAATGATTCAGCGCGGCTTGCGCATGGAGGACGCGGCGTACTGTACGCTCAGTGGCCACACCGCAGATCTGCTTTTCGGCATGAACGCGCGCGAGCTTTTGCACTTTTTCAAGCTGCGCACTTGCGAGCGCGCCCAGTGGGAAATCCGCGCCGTGGCCCGGCAGATGCTGGCTCAGCTGCGCGCCTGCGAGGGCGGCCTATTCGACGGCTACGGCCCAAGCTGCCTGGTGACGGGCCGTTGCCCGGAAGGGCGGCTTTCCTGCGGCCGTCCGCGCAAAAGAGGGGAGATGGAAATATGAACAACACCTATGGAATCCCGCGCGTCGGCCTGCTGCCTTACAGCCGCGCGGACGGCAGCCAGTATTTCCCGCCGGACTACATCGAGGCCATCGAAATGACCGGGGCGGAGGTCGTACCCGTGATGCACGATACGCCGCTGGACACGCTTTATCCGCTGGTGGTCAGCCTGGACGCGATGATCTTCAGCGGCGGCTGCGACGTAGACCCCGTGCACTACGGGCAGGCCCGCGAACCGGGCTGTGGCCGCATTGACCCGCGCCGCGACCAGATTGAGCTGGCGCTTGCCGACCTGGTGCTGGGGCGCAACATCCCCGTGCTGGGAATCTGCCGGGGACTCCAGATGCTCAACGTAGTTCTGGGCGGCACGCTCAAGCAGGATATTCCCAACCATCGCGTATCCGAAACCTCGGATGATCCCATTTGGCACGATGTGCGCATTGATCCTTCTTCGCGGCTGGCGCAGATTGCCGGAACAGACCGCGCCCGCGTAAACAGCTATCACCATCAGGCCATCGACCGCCTGGCGGACGGGCTGGTTGCCACCGCCTGGGCGGAGGACGGCACCATTGAGGCCATGGAAATGCCGGGCGAACGCTTTTTCGTTGGCCTGCAATGGCATCCGGAGAAATCGCTGCGTGAAGACGAACTCTCAAAAGCGGTTTTCAAGGCCATGCGCGCGGCGATGCACTGATATTTTCTCTGTCAAAACGGCCCGCCTCCCTTGTATGGAGACGGGCCGTTGCCATGCCACAAATTTACAAGCTTACATGTTTTTTGAGCATCCAGGCACTGCCGAAAAGGCTTGCCAACAGCACGATTGCGCTTTGCAAAATCGCCGGCGCCAAGGTCTCGAAATAAACCGTGGTCGTCCCGTTTACAAATTCCGTTCTCACATACAGGCCGGAAACGTACATCAGCGCATAACTGAAGAGCGCGAAGAACAGGAACGAAAGCAGGCCGCGCCCCTTGCGGCTTTGCAGGATGGTGGCGCTCAGCGTCACGGAAAAATAGGCGACGCCGACAACCGAAAGTATGTTCAGGAAGAACTGCAGGATCGTAAGCACCAGCCCGGCGATGATCTGCCCCAAGTCAACGCCTTGTTGCAGGAGAATCTGGTCAAAAAGGTTGTAGTACCCGCGCCATTCGCCGTAGCGTTCAGCAATTAAAGGCATATTTACCGCCAGCATCGCCACCACCAACGCCGAAAACAAAAGACCAATTACCAGCGTAAACAGCAGTTTGGAGGCGACGATGGCCAACGTGCCGTGTGGCGTCATGAAAATCAAATAGCTGGATTTGCGCTTTAATTCCCCCGAATAGGCCGTCACGCCAATGATGAACACGGCGAAAGCGATGGCAAAAAAGCCGAGGAACATCAGCGTCAGCGAGGCAAAAACGTCGTTGTCCGATTCCGCCGCCATGCTGCCCAGGAAGTAGACCTCAATCGCCACAAGGATTGCCAGCACGATCAGAAGCGCCGTACGGTTTTTGCGCAATTCGTATTTGATGAGTTTAAGCATGTCCTTCCACCCCGCCTTCGCCATAGATCCTGCGGTACATTTCCACGATGCCCACGCCATACTGTTCGTGGATGCGCTGGGCTGTGCCCGCAAGCGCCACCACGCCGTCTTTCATGAACACGGCGTCGTCGATCATCGGTTCCAGTTCATCCACAAGATGGCTGGAGATGATGAGCGTGCGCTCCGCGGTGTGGTGCGCCTGAATGAGCGCCAGCGTGCGTTCGCGGGCGATGATGTCGATGCCGTTGAGCGGCTCGTCGAGCATGGTCAGGCGGCTGTCGCGCGCAAATGTCAGCGCCAGTTTGACCTTGGCCACCATGCCCGAGGACATGGTGCGAATCTTCCCGGCGGGGTCGAGATGTTCCTCCTCCAGCGAGCGCAGGTAACGCTCCATGGAAAAGTCTGCGAAAAAGTCGCTGTAGTAGCGCCCCGCGTCGCGGGCGGTCATGTAGTTGTAGAAGTAAGCCTCGGTGGGCATATAGGCGATGTGCCGCTTGGTTGCCACGCCCACGGGATCGCCATCGAAGCGAATCTCCCCATCGTTGGGGCACACCAGCCCGGCAATCATCTTCATCAGTGTCGTTTTGCCGCTGCCGTTCGGCCCCAGCAACGCCACCAGGCGACCGGCTTCCGCGTTCAGGCTCACGTCGCAGACCGCGGTCTTGCCGCCATAGCGCTTGGTCACATGTGAAATTTCCAGCATTGTCTTTCCTCCATCGTCCTTTGTCTCCCGCCCGGCGGGATCAATCATCCCAGTCGTCCGCGTCCCACACGGCGTCCACGGCTTCGCGCACGGCGTCCCAGGAAAAGCCCCGCCGCGCCAACGCCTGCGAAAGTTTTGCCCGGCCTTCGCGCGCGGACAGACTCTCGTATTTCCGCAGCAGGGAACGCGCCGCCTTTTGCGCGGCCTCAGCCTGCTGTTCGGCGTCCAAAGCGCCCAGCGCGGCTTCGGCGTCCTCGTCGCTTATGCCCTTGGCGCGCAGCTTGCGGCGCACGGCGTATACGCCTACGGCGCGGTTTGCGTGCGTTTCCACGGCGCGTTCGGCATAGCGCCGGTCGTCGATGAGGCCGTTATCCGTCAGGCGGTCGAGCACGGCCTCCACTGCGGGGGCCACGTAACCCCGCGCCGCGAGCGAACGCCCCAGCTCCCGCCGCGTGCGCGCGCACAGGTCCAGACTGTTTAGCGCCGCCTCATAAGCGTCGGCAAGCTGCGCGGCAGCCAAGCGTCCGGCGTAGGCCTCGCAGTCTACATCATCGCCCACCGCAAGCGGCAGGGCGCGAAAGTGTTTCTGGCGCACCTTCATCGCCGGGGCATCGTCAAATAAGACGCGCACCACGCCTCGAAAGTTGCGTATTTCCGTTACTGTGGACAAGGCACAGCCTCCTTTTTACATCTCCGGCATGGGCGCGGTATAAAAGCCCAGCTTGTGAAAATCGTACCAGCCGCGAATTTTTTCCTCCGGCGCGGCCTCCAGCGCCAGCAGCATTTCGCGGGCAAATTCCAGAGGCGCCGTGCCATTTGCGGTGACGATATTGCCGTCGCGCACGGCCTGCTTTGCCGCAAACAACGCCTCGCCCGCATAGGCAGGGCCGCCCAGGTTCTTCAGGTCGTCCAGGCTGTTTGCCGTATGACGAACGTGATTGAGCGCGCCGGCGCGGGCCAGGAACGCGGCCGCGTCGCAGATGCCGCCCAGCACCTTTCCCCGCCGGAAGTAATCTTCTGCCAGCGGCAAGAATCCCCGCGCCGCCCCGCCGCGCCAGCCCATGCCGCCGATGAGCGCCAAGGCGGCATAATCGTCCGGGACGGAGGCGGCGTCAAAATCGGGCATTACCTGAAAGCCGCCGATAGACGCCACCGGCTCCCGCGAAACGGAAACAGTTCTGACTGCAAACGCCCCGGGCGCGAGCATGTTCAGCGCCGAGGCTAGATAAGCCGCCTCCCAGTCGGCATATGGGGCGAGCAGGCCGAATAAAACGGTTTTTGCCATGCGCTTTCCCTCCTAGTCAAACAACGGCCGCCAGTTTTCATCCGCGGCCGCGGCCAGGCACATGCGCACCTGTGCCGGTGTGGTCTTGCTTTCGGCCAGCGGCGGCAGATAATCCGGGGCAAAAAAGCCGCTGCGCGTGGTTTCGATATTGGCCTGGAATGTCCCGGCGAGCCGTTCGCAGAGCACAAAGACCTTGACGATGCCGATGGCCAACGTGGGCGGGTTGTGCAGGTTATGCTCCTGCAGGGCGATGAGGCGGCGGGGAAGCACCTCCAGCCCGGCTTCCTCAAAGGCTTCCTTAGCGGTATTCTGGGAGATGGTGGTATCCACGTCCATCCAGCCGCCAGGCAAGGCCCAAAGCCCGGTATTTTCCTGCACAAGCAGTATGCGCCCATCCTCTACGATGGCTGCGCGCGTATCAATTTTGGGCGTTTGATAGCCCGTTTCGCACAAAAACACGTCGCGCACCGTCTTTTCCGGCAACCCGCTGCCCCTCGCGAGCATCTGCGCCGCCATTTCGCGCAGGCGGGCGAAGCGCTCCAGGTCGTATGGGTCTTTGGAATAGGCCAGCCCCGCCTGGGCGATGAACTGCATCTCCACGGCGGTCTGCATCCATTCCAGCCCATCATAGGGCTTTTCGCGCCGCGTGAGCAGCGCCGCCAGATCATAGGGTTCGCGCAGGTAATATGTCGCGCGGGCATGGCGCGCGGGAACGCCCCGCCACAGGGCCAGCGCACAGTCCAACCCGGCGTCAAAAGCCGCGTTTACCGCCTCCGGCTTCGCGCTGACAAACAGAGCGCCCCTTTGCGCCGCGCCGACTGTGCACGCCGCTCCCAGCGCCTCCAATTCTTTGCGGGGAGCGTCGCTGAAAAGCGCCTCGCCGTCAAAGACGATCTTTTCATAAGCCATGTGTCTCCCTCCCGCGCCGATTATAGCATCGAAAAGAATGGCATTCAAGTGAAAAAGGATTAAAGTACGCTTAGGGTTGCGCGCCCGGAAATGCGGCCCGGAAGGCCATGCCGTCTTGACGAAAGAATGGAAAATATGGTATGATAAAGTGTATTCACCAATCATTTGGAGGGGATTGTCCATGTCGGGACACAATAAATGGTCTACCATCAAGCACAAGAAAGAAAAAACCGACGCGCAGCGCGGCAAGATATTTACCAAGATCGGCCGTGAGATCGCCATCGCCGTGCGCGAAGGCGGCCCGGACCCGAACACGAACAGCAAACTCAAGGACGTAGTGGCCAAGGCCAAGGCCGCGAACATGCCCAACGAGAATATACAGCGTTCCATCAAGAAGGCCTCGGGCGAAGGCGATGCGACCCAGTATAAGGAGGTCACCTATGAGGGATACGCGCCCGGCGGCGTGGCTGTGATCGTCGAACTGGTTACGGACAATCTGAACCGCACCGCCTCGGAAGTGCGCCACATCTTCGATAAGTGCGGCGGTTCCCTGGGCGCGACCGGCTGCGTGAGCTGGAAATTCGAGCGCAAGGGCGTCATTGAAATCGACAACTCCAAGGGGTTGGACGAGGATGAGCTGATGATGCTGGCGTTGGACGCGGGCGCCTCCGATGTGGAAAGCGAAGGCGAGGTAGCCGTTATTTACACAGACCCCAATGATTTTTCCGCCGTGCGGGACAATCTCGAAGGTGCCGGCTGTACGTTCCTTTCCGCCGAACGCGAGATGATCCCCACAACCACGACCGAAATTTCCGACCCGGAGACGCTTGCGAAGGTGCGCAAGCTCATAGACTGGCTTGAGGACTATGACGATTCCCAGAATGTGTTCCACGACGCGGAGCTTCCTGAGGAGGAAGAGGAGGAATAGCATGCGCAACGCCCCCATCGGCGTGCTTGATTCGGGCATGGGAGGGTTAGGCGTTTTGCACGCCCTGCGAAGGGCGATGCCGCACGAGCGGTTTCTCTACTTTGGCGACAATGCGAACGCCCCCTACGGCCCGCGCCCGCCCGAGGAGATTCAAGCGCTCACGCTGCGCACGGCGCATATGTTGATGGAGCGAGGGGTAAAGGCGCTGGTTATTGCTTGCAATACGGCAAATTCGGCGGCGGGGGAGCTGCTGAAAGAGCGTCTGCCCATCCCCGTGGTGGGGGTGGAGCCAGATTTGGAAGATGCGCATGCCTGCGCCGGGGGCAAGCGGGTGGTCGTGTTTGCAACGCAGGCGACGTTGGCGCTGCCGCTCTATCAAGGCTTGCGAAAGCGCCTGTGCCCGGATGCGATCTCCATCCCAGCGCCGGAACTTGTGATGATGGTGGAACGCGGCGTGCTCTCCGGCGCGGAGCCGGAGGTGTTTTTCCGTGAAAAGCTGCGCCCATGGCCATTGGAGGAGATCGGCGCTTTTGTGATGGGCTGCACGCATTTCATCTTTCTGCACGGCGCGCTTTCCGCCGTTGCCCCCGGCGTGCCCATATTCGACGGCGTAACGCCGGTCATCGCTTCGCTGCGCGAGGCGCTGGCGCAGGCAGATGCGCTGGCCGCCTCGGGCGAAGGAAGCGCAGAACTTTTGACTTCCTCGGATGATCCCGAGGTTTATGCGCGCATGCGCGTATTGCTGGCGGCGGAGCCATAAGCCTGCCCATATCCATTATTTCCCTGCCTTTAAGCCTTGCGCGTCCGGATGCGCGGGGCTTCGATGATTTTTAACCGCGATGCCCGTTGGCGAAAGGAGGCGCGCATGATGGACATGCTTTCTCCGGGCGAAGTTACCGCCTCGGGCCGCCTGCTCATTATTGATGACGACGCGATCAACCGCGCCATTTTGGACAATATCTTTTCCCCGTATTACGAAACGGAAGAAGCGGAAGATGGTCGCGAGGGGCTTGACAAGATCCTCGCGCGGCCGGATGCGTACTGCGCCGTGCTTCTGGACGTGATTATGCCGGAAATGAACGGCTTGGAGGTGCTTGAGCGCCTGCATAGCCGCTCTTTCCCGGAAAGGACGCCCGTATTCCTCATCACGGCGGAAGCCAGCGATGAAACCATGCGCCGCGCTTACGATATGGGTGTGATGGATGTCATCAGCAAGCCGGTTGTGCCCTATATCGTTTTGAAGCGGGTGCAGAGCGTTATCGAGCTTTATCAGGCCCGCAAGCGCTTGAGCAGCACCGTTGCCAGCCAGCAGACGGAGCTTCTGGAGCAGGCGCAGAAGATCATCCGCTTGAACCAGGGCATGATTGAAGCCCTTTCCACCGCCATTGAGTTCCGCAGCGAGGAATCCGGCGACCACGTCCGCCGCATCCACGATATCACATGGCATCTGCTTACATACACGCCGTTGGGAGACGGGCTGGATGCGGAGACCGTCCGCCAGATCGCCTTGGCTTCCATTATGCACGATGTGGGCAAGATCGCCATCCCAGACGCCATTCTCAATAAACCCGGCAAGCTCACGGCCGAGGAATACGAGATCATGAAAACCCATACGACGCAGGGCGCGTTGCTGCTCGAGCGCATTCCGCAGCTGCGCGAGACCGGCCTGTATTCTTACGCCGCCGATATTGCCCGGCACCACCACGAGCGTTGGGACGGCCGCGGCTATCCCGACGGCCTGCGCGGGGATGAAATCACCATATGGGCGCAGGTGGTTTCGCTGGCGGATGTGTATGACGCGCTCATCAGCAAGCGCGTATACAAGGCCGCTTTTACGCGCGAAACGGCCCTGGAGATGATCCGCGACGGGGCGTGCGGCGTGTTCAGCCCGCGCCTGCTGGAGCATTTTTTCGCGGCGGAGGACAAGCTGTTTACCCTCTACCGCCACTAAGGGGAGGAGCACATGGACGAGTCGAAGAAACGGGATTTGTTGGCCGCTGGCATTGATGTGGACGGCGCGCTCGCGCGCCTGATGGGAAATGAAACGCTGTTTCTGCGGCTCTTGCAAAAGTTCCTGGCAGATAAAAACTACGCAAAGCTCGTAAACGCCCTGGAAACGGGCGACGCGGAAGCGGCGCTTGCCGCTTCGCATACGCTCAAGGGCGTTTGCGGAAATCTTTCCATGACCGCCCTGTTCGACCTGCTCACGCGGCAGGTGGCGGCGCTGCGCGCCGGGCAATGGCAGGAAGCGGTAGATATGCTCGCGCAGATCGCCCCGGCTTATGAACGGGTGTCCGGGGCCATTCGGGGGTTGTAAAAGCAATGAAAAAAAGCAAGAGGCGCTCTACTCGGGCACGAATCAAGCGCGTGCTGGTTGGCATGCGCCTTAATTTAATTGCCTTTGCCGTGCTGATCGTGCTTTCGGTGGTTGGCATGTGGCTCATCCGCTCTACCCTGTTTCATAACGCCTGGGAAACGGGCACGGCGCTAGCCAACAACTATGCGGCGGAGGAGCAGAGCGCACTTACCGTTTATGAAACATTGCTTAACTTTGGCACCGCCTCCATTGATAAGCGTGTGGAATCCGGGGAGAGCCGGGAGGAAATTCTCGAATGGATGGACATTTATTTTGAACGCTTGACAACTGTGCTGGGGGAAGGGGCTGTGGATCCCTATGCAGTGATCGACGGTCAGATTCTTGCCGCCAACCCATGGGATGGCGATGCTACGTACGATCTTTTTGCCACCGAATGGTATCAGAAAGCAATTGAGGCGAATGGAAAAGTAGTCTTTACCGACCTGTATATTGACGCGATTTACGGCACTCCTGTGATTACCATCGCGCAAAAGTGCGAACACAATGATAATCTCCTGGCTTTTGATATCCTGCCGGAAAACATACGGTTGCAAGCGGACAACATGATGCTTGAGGACGGCGATTCCTTTTTCCTGTGCGATAGCCGGGGGCAGATCATTTATTGCAATACCGAGATGGACAATTCCACGGAGGAAATCCAGGCATATCTCAACGACTTGATTGCGCGCATCAATGCCGGGGAAATGGAGGGCAGCGCCGCCAGCGTCCGCGATACGGACGGGAACATGCGCTCCGTCTATTATGCGCGCCTGGACAATGGCTGGTTTTCCATTGTTACCATTCTGCATTCGAATATACTGGGCAATTTTGCCCGCCTCACGCGCCTCTTGGGGTTGCTGATCGCCATGTTTCTGATTTTCCTTGCCGCCATAACGTGGCGGGATATGCGCATTGGCGAGCGCATCGAGCGCACCAACGAAACCGTGCGCGTGTTGGGCAATTCCTATTATGCCCTCTACCGCGTGGATTATGGCGCGGATACCTATGAGATGATCAAGGGTTCGGATTATGTGCGCGACCGCATTCCGCCTTCCGGCCCCTATGAGGACCTTCTGCGCACGGCGGGAGAGGTCGTCGAACCGGAAGCCTACAAGGATTTCCTGGAGAGCTTTTCTTCGGAAAACATCCGCACCCTCGTCGCCAAGCGCGTGCGTAACTTTGGCGGGGATTTCCTCCGGCGCTTTGGGGAGGAAATGCGCTGGGTCAGCGTGCGTATACTCTTTGATGAATCGCTGGCCCCGGAGGAGGTTGTGCTCTGCTTCCAGGAAGTGGAGGAGGAAAAACAGCGCGAACTGCGCCAGCGCCGCCTGCTGGAAAACGCCCTGGAAATCGCTCAGCAAAACGAGACATCCAAACAGAGCTTTTTCAGCAATATGTCCCACGACATGCGCACGCCGCTTAACGCCATTATCGGCTTGTCCAACCTGGCCGGGCAACATGTAAATGATCCGGAAAAGGTGTCCGGCTATCTGGAAAAGATCAATTTTTCCAGCCGTCAGCTTCTGGGGCTTATCAACGATATACTTGATATGTCCCGCATGGAACAGGGCAAGCTGGTGCTTACCAATCGTGAGTTCGACCTGCGCAAGTGCGTGGAGGAATGCGTGGAAACCTTCCGCTTCCAGGCGGAGGCGGGCCGCAAAACGCTTGACCTTGCAATCGACCTGCGCGATCCCATGGTGTTGGGCGACCCCTTCCGCATCGGTCAGGTGCTGAACAACCTGCTCTCCAATGCCGTCAAGTTTACCCGGGAAGGCGATTCCATCAGCGTCTCCGTTGCGCAAATGGAGCCGGAATCCAGCGACTACGGCAAATACCGGCTGGTGATCGCCGATACCGGCATCGGCATGTCCAAAGACTACTTGCCGCATCTTTTCGAGCCATACAGCCGTGAAATGCGCTTTGGCGAGCGGCAGGCGGTGGGCACCGGTTTGGGCATGCCCATCACCCAAAGCATCGTCACACAGATGAATGGCGAAATCCACGTGGAAAGCGAGCCGGGCCAGGGAACGACCTTTACCATCATCTTGCCCTTTGTCATCGTGCGCGCGCCCGAGGCCGAAAGGCCGCAGGCCGTCGCGGAACGCGATTTTTCGCTTGAAGGCCGCCGCATCTTGCTGGCGGAGGACAACGAAGTCAATATGGAGATTACCACCGAGATTTTGGACATGAACGGCGTGCGCGTCACGCAGGCCTGGAATGGCGAAGAGGCGCTCGCGCGTTTTCAGGAATCGGAGCCCTTCGCCTTCGACGCAATCCTGATGGACATGCAAATGCCGGTGATGGACGGTTGCGAGGCCGCCCGGAGAATACGCGCCCTGCGCCGTCCGGACGCGCGCGCGGTGCCCATCATCGCTGTGACCGCGAACGCCTTTGCCGAGGATGTGGCCGCGACCACCGCCGCCGGCATGGACGCGCACGTGTCCAAACCCATTGATTTTGCGCATCTTGTCAAGGTTTTGCGCGCGCTCGTCTGCAAGGAAGATGAAAGCGGCGGTTGAGCGCGCTGGATGGACGATCATCAAAAAGGAATGGAGGTATCCACATGCAAAAGAGCGTCATCACCATCAGCCGCGAATTTGGCAGCGGCGGCCGGACCATCGGCCGCATCGTGGCGGAAAAGCTGGGCTTCGCTTTCTACGATCAGGATTTGATCCTCAAGGTCGCCAAGGAGAGTGGGCTGGCCGAGCAGATCGTGGAAAAGTACGACGAATACGCCACCCACAAAAACAGCCTGCTCTATGCTTTGGCCCTGAGCGCAGGGGCCGGTGCGGGCGGCACGCTCTCCTTCGTCAGCAGGGTGCAGCAGGCGCAGGCCAAGATCATTACCGAGCTTGCCAACAAGGGTTCCTGCGTCATCGTCGGCCGCGGCGGCGATTACATACTGCGCGGCCGGGAGGATTGCCTCCACGCCTTTATCCATGCGGATATGCAGTTCCGCGCCGAGCGCGTGGTGCGCCTTTACGGCGATAATGGCCAGAAGCCTGAACAGCGCCTGCGCGACAAGGACGAGCGGCGCAAGCTCTACTACCGTTCCTTCACCATGCGCGAATGGGGCGATATGCACAACTACCATATCGCGCTGGACAGCGGCGCGCTGGGCATGGAAACCTGCGTTGACATCCTCGTCGCCCTTGCCAAGGGCGGGCAATAGCTCAAAATTGAAAACTTCGCGGAGCGCTTCCTACGCGGGGCGCTCCGCAAATTCGCAAAGGAGATGCGCATGCGCAACCTGAAGATATTCTATACATCGGATGTTCATGGCTACTTTTTCCCAACCAACTATGCTTCCACGCAGGAAATGCCTATGGGCCTTTTCAAACTGGAGGCGGCATACGAGCGCGACGGCAACACGCTGGTGATTGATGGCGGCGATGTATTGCAGGGTTCTCCGTTCGCCGCCTATGCCGCCCGGGAGGGGTTGCGCCCGCATCCCTGCGCGCAGGCGCTGAATCTGGGCGGTTACCAGTATGTCACCCTCGGCAATCACGATTTCAATATGGGGCTGGAGGCGTTGGGAACATACCTTGAAGACCTGGAGGCAACCTGCCTGTGCTGCAATATCCGCGACCGCGACGGAAGACTGCCCATTCGTCCCTGGACTGTGCATGTGTTGGAAAACGGCCTGCGCGTCGGACTGGTTGGGGCTTGTACGCCCTTTGTGCGGCGCTGGGAGAAACCGGAAACCGTAGCGCTTCTGGAAATTGACGAACCGCTTGCGGCGATCCGCCGCGCCCTGGCGGAAATGTGCGCACAGGCGGAGGTGGATGTAAAAGTGCTCATCTACCACGGCGGCTTTGAGTGCGACTTAAAAACGGGGGCGCTGCTTTCCGATTCCGGGGAAAACCAGGCCTGTGCGATCTGCCGGGAAATGGATTTCGATATCCTGTTGGCCGGGCACCAGCATTTGGCGGTGGCGGGCGTAGACATTTGCGGTACGCGCGCCGCGCAGCCCTCTTCCGGAGCAAAGTGCTTTGTACAGGTCGATGCCGAAGTGGCGGATAGTGGCGCCCGGAGCGTTACTTCGCGCCTGATGCCGCCGGCGTCTGCGCCGCTGGAAAGCGCCGTATGCGCGTTGTCCGCAGTGGAATCGCGCGTACAGGCATGGTTGGATCAGCCTGCCGGCCACCTGGACGTGCCCCTGCCCCCGGGAACACCACTGGAAAACGCCTTGAACGGCGCGTTGCTAGCCAATTTTGTCAATACCGTGCAACTGGAAGCCTCAGGCGCGGAAATATCCGCCTGTTCCCTGCCCAATGAATTCAAGGGCATGGATCGGGCGGTGACCGTGCGCGATGTGGTTTCAACGTATGTCTACGCCAATACGCTCAAAGTATTGCGCATCACCGGCCGCGCCCTGCGCGCCTATGTGGAGCACACAGCTTCCTATTTTGCGGTGGAGCACGGCGAGGTTTGCGTCAACAGCCGCTTTTTGCGCCCGAAGATCGAACATTATAACTACGACTATTTTTCCGGCATGGATTATACCATCGACCTGCGCAGGCCCACAGGCGACCGCGTCACTTCCATGCGGCGCGGGGGAAGGGAAATCCTTCCGGATGAGGAACTGCTCCTGTGCGTCAACAGCTACCGCGCCTCGGGCACCGGCGGCTATGACATGCTGCCCGGCCTTCCCGTGGAGCGGGACATCCAGGCGGATGTAGCCGAACTCATCACCCGCTATATTGAGGAAAGACGCGATATTATTGTCGATAAGCACAATTACCTGACGGTGGTCCGTCCGGACTAGGCCCCTTTGCAAAGTGGCGCAACGGACAACTTTCCGTATGCGCCGTTTTTTATAATGTTATAACGCAAATAAAGAATAAATTTGTCGTTTTGCAAAATATAAAGCAAATGATTTTTGCAACTACCGTTGACTTTCTTATGATTCCATGGTAAAATTCTGTTATGGAAATTGTTTCCAATGCCTGCGTAGCAAGGCTGCCAGGAAAGGCAAGAAACGCTGTATTTGTTGCATATACATCCGCGCGAAGGGTGCGGATGAAATAAAAACGGTATGGAGGGTTACAACATGAAGAAAGTCCTGACTCTGCTTCTGGCGGCTCTGTTGGTGTTCTCCGGCGTTTCGGCCTTTGCGGAAGGCTGGGAGATCGTCGTCGTTCCCAAGGACGCCTCCAACCCCTGGTTTGTGCGCATGGAGGTAGGCGTGAATGAATACGCCGAAGCGCACCCTGAAAACACGATCTATCAGCGCGGCACCCCGGAGATTGACGCCACGCTGCAGGCGCAGCTCGTGCAGGATCTGATCGCGCAGGGCGTAGACGCCATCTGCGTCGTCCCGGTTGATCCCGAATCGCTGGAGCCGGTGCTTGAGCAGGCCCGCGCCGCCGGCATCGTGGTCATCGCGCACGAGGGCGCGTCCCTTGAAAATGTGGATTATGACATCGAGGCCTTCAACAATGCTGCCTACGGCGCTTTCATTATGGAAAACCTCGCGCAGGCCATGGGCGGCGAGGGCGTTTACACCACGATGGTCGCGCATGTGACCAATGCCTCGCACAATGAGTGGGCGGACGGCGGCGTTGCCTATGCCACCGAGAACTACCCCAACATGAAGCTGCTCGAGGAAGAACCGCGCGTCGAATCCGAGGATAATGGCGATGTGGCCT
Source organism: Candidatus Pullichristensenella stercorigallinarum (assembly GCA_018712945.1). Classification (GTDB taxonomy): domain Bacteria; phylum Bacillota; class Clostridia; order Christensenellales; family Aristaeellaceae; genus Pullichristensenella; species Pullichristensenella stercorigallinarum. The sequence continues at coordinate 17,297 of DVFZ01000085.1, forward strand.
ATAACGTGGCCAAGGAGCTGTTTAACAAGTATCCCGACCTCAAGGGCATCATGGGCACTTCCTCCTTCGATGCTCCCGGCGTTGCCCGCGCCATCGAGGAACTGGGCCTGACCGGCAAGGTGTTTACTTCCGGCACTGGCATGCCCGCCGATAACGCCGAGCTGCTCAAGAGCGGCGCTGTGCAGTCGCTGACCCTGTGGGATCCCGCCCTGGCTGGACAGGCGATGATCGCCCTGGCCGAGAAGCTCCTTGCTGGCGAGGAAATCACCACGCCTCTGGATCTTGGCGTCGAGGGCTATACGGCGCTTGAGTTCAGAGAGGGCAGCGAAACCGTGCTTGAGGGCGAAGGCTGGATGGTCATCACCGCCGAGAACGTAGACAGCCTCGGCTTCTAACACAAGCCAGGGAATTTGCGCGGAAGAACGGCTTATCACCGGCGCGTAGGCGGATGGCGGCAAGGCGGGCATAAAAGCGCCGCGCTGCGCCGCATTGCGCGCCGGGATGAAGCGGGCTTCGCGCAAATCCATAGGGGCGGCCGAATCAACGCCCCAAATCCCATCCATCCCATCCCTGCCGGTTCTCTGGAACCGGCAGGGCTTCCAAATGGGAGACAAACGGAGGTGTCTGTCTCATGGCCCAGCCCTTGTTGCGCGCTGTGGATATCTGCAAATCCTTTGCCGGTGTGCAGGCCCTGAAAGGTGTGTCGCTGGAAATCCAGCCAGGCGAGATTCACTGCCTGGCCGGAGAAAACGGCTGCGGAAAGTCCACGCTGATTAAGATCATTTCCGGCGTCTATCAGCAGGATTCCGGCTACATTGAGTTTAACGGAAAACGCTTTGGCAAGATCACGCCGCGCGACGCCATCGCCAGCGGCATACAGGTCATCTATCAGGATTTTTCCATTTTTCCCAATCTCACAGTCATGGAAAACCTCGCCCTTAACAGCGAGCTTGCCGATGGCCACAAGCTAGTCAACCGCAAGCGCATGCGCAAAATTGCTGAAGAGGCCATTGCGAAGATCAATTTCGACGTAGAGCTTGACCGCCTGGTGGGCACGCTTTCGGTTGCGGAAAAGCAAATGGTCGCCATCAGCCGCGCGCTGATGTTTAACGCGCGCCTGATCATTATGGACGAGCCGACAACAGCCCTGACACGCAAGGAAGTACAGGCGCTGTTCAAGATCATTATGCGCCTCAAGCAGCAGGGCATCGCCATCCTTTTTGTCAGCCACAAGCTCAACGAGGTGTTTGAAATTTCCGAGCGCTTTACGATTTTCCGCAGCGGTGAGCTGGTCGTAAGCGGCAACACCAGCGACTTGGACGACAAAAAGTTTTCTTACTATATGACCGGGCGGGAATTTGAGGACGAACTGTTTACGCCGCAAAACCTGTCCGAAAAGCCGGTTCTGGAGGCGAAGGGCCTCGGCCTGACGGGCTTTTTCGAGGATATTTCCTTTACGCTGCGCAAAGGCGAGATTCTCGGTATCACCGGTCTTTTGGATTCAGGGCGCACGGAGCTGGCGCTTTCGCTGTTTGGCATGCGCCCGGCGGACAAGGGCGCGCTGTATAAGGACGGCGAGGAGATCCACTTAAAAAGCCCGCAGGACGCCATCAAAAACCGCATCGGCTATGTGCCGGAGGATCGCTTGAGCGAAGGCCTGTTCTTGCCGCGTTCAATCGCGGACAATGTGGTCATCTCCGAAATTGACCGCTTGGCCAGCGGCGTGGGCATTATCGACCGCGCAAAGCGCCGCTCGGAGATTTACCGCTGGGTTCGGGACATGGCCATTGCTACGCCCAATCCGGAAAATGCCTGCTCGACGCTTTCCGGTGGTAACCAACAGCGCATCGTTCTGGCCAAATGGTTGGCCTGTAATCCGGATGTGCTGGTGCTCAACGGGCCGACCGTGGGCGTGGACATCGGCTCCAAGCACGATATCCATGCCATCCTCCAGCGCCTCGCCAACGAGGGCATGGCCATCATCATCATTTCGGACGATCTGCCCGAGGTATTGCAAAACTGCTCGCGTCTGCTGGTGCTCAAGGCTGGCCGCGTGGCGGCGGAGTTCCTCCCTGCTTCAACCAACGAGCAGGAAGTGCTCTCGCACATGCTCTAAGGAGGGATGGACATGCAGAGATTTTTAAAGAAGCTCTCGCGCCGCAACGAGCCGTACATATTCCTGGTGCTGCTGGTTCTGTGCGTGTTGATTGAAGTCCGCTCCGGGCAGTTTTTCACGCCCAACAATATCGTTGACAAACTTTCGGCGCTGGTGGTGCCCGGCATTTTCGCGGTCGGCGCGTTCATGGTAATCGTTTCCGGGGGCATGGACGTGTCCTTCCCGGCGCTGGCTTCCCTGAGCGCCTATGCGACCACCAAAATGTTACTGGATGCGAACTATACGGGCGGGATCTGGCTGCCGATTCTGGTCTCGCTGGCGATTGGCGCGGTGCTGGGAGCCTTCAACGGCATTTTCGTCGGCTATTTCGGCCTGCCGGCCTTGATCGTTACCCTCGGATCCTCCAGCGTGTTCAAGGGGTTTATGCAGGGCACGCTGGCCTCCCGCCAGTTGGCGGTTATCCCCGAGGGTATGGCGGCGTTTGGCCGTTCGGCAATTTTCGTGGCAACCAACCCGGAATCCGGCCTCACTTCGCGCATGCCCATGGCGTTTCTGGTATTTGTGGCGGTGGTGGCCGTGGCCTGGTTCATCCTTAACCGCACCATGTTCGGCCGTGGCATCTACGCCATCGGCGGCAATGAGGTCAGCGCCCACCGGGCCGGCTTCAGCGTGCGCAAAACAAAGTTTTGGATGTATGTATTCGTGGGCATGATCGCCAGCCTCGCCGGGCTGATGCGCACCTGTATGATGACGCAGATGCACCCGACCAACATGCTGGGCATGGAGATGAATATCATCGCCGGCGTGGTGCTGGGCGGCACGGCCATCAGCGGCGGCGCGGGCACGCTCACAGGCTGCATGCTGGGCACGCTTTTGATTGTAATTGTGGAAAATTCGATGATCCTTTTGGGCATCCCCACGGTTTGGAAGAGTGTGTTTGTCGGCGCGTTGATCATCATCGGCACGGGCGTAAGCGCCTTGCAGGTGGCCAGGGCCAATCGTGCCGCCGCCAGGAAAACCGCAAAGGAGGTGGCCTGAATGGGCATTGGCGCAAAGCTGAGCGCGATTTACCGCCGCGACCGTCATATCTCCCGCCTGATCCTGATGATGGTTGTGTGGGCGGCGTTTATGGCGATTACGCGCTTTGACAAGTTCTATACGCTCATCAATTTCCAGACAATGGCCTCCCAGTTCCCGGAATTCGGCCTGATGTCCCTGGGCATCATGGTATGTATGATTACCGGCGGCATAGACCTTTCCACCGTAGGCGTGGCCAACCTCGTTTCCATCTGCGCAGCCATGTTGATGAAGGGCATGGCGAATGAGGAAGGGGAAATTGCCGCCTATGTGATTCCTCTATGCTTTGTGATCGCAATTGCCTTGGGCGCGGTTGCGGGTGCGTTTAATGGATTGTTGATTTCCAGGATACGCATTCCCCCGATTCTGGCCACACTGGGTACGTCCGAGCTGTTTACAGGCATCGCCATCGTTCTTACCGACGGCAAGGCGGTCAGTAAGTTGCCGCGCGTGTATTCCAGCACCATCAATTCCAAGATTTTCGGCCTCATTCCCACGCAGCTTGTATTTTTTGCAGTGATGGCCCTGATCCTCTGGTTTTTGCTTACGCGCACGACCTATGGAACGAAGATATACATGATTGGCACTTCCGCACGGGCGGCGGAGTTTTCCGGCATCCGCATGAGCCTTTTGCTCATCAAGACGTATATGCTTTCCGGCATCTGCGCGGCGCTTGGCGGCATGGTGATGCTGGCAAATTACAATTCTGCCCGCGCCGACTATGGCACGGTCTATACGCTGCAATGCGTGCTCATTGTCGTGCTCGGCGGCGTCAACCCCAACGGCGGCAGCGGCAAGACTTCCGGGGTCGTGCTGGCGATCTGCCTTTTGCAAATGCTGCAAACCGGTATCAACCGCTTCCCGCAGATCTCCAGCTATTATATCTCGCTGATCTGGGGCGGCGTGCTGATTCTGGTCATGGTGCTCAATTACTTTACGGAACACAATATCCATCTTTTTAAGCCAAAGCGTTCCTGAGGCGCGGCGGCGCGCCGGGGCGGGAAGGTTGTGTCTTTTCCGCTCCGGTCTTTTCTTTTGGCGCGAGATGGCGTATAATGAAGAAAATGTCTGATGTAAGGAGGATGGAAATCGTGCGCTTTGAGATCCGCACGGAAACAGAGCCGGACTTTCGCGCCGTGGAGGAATTGACGCGAGAGGCATTTTGGAACCTGAATACCCCCGGCTGCGAGGAACACTATCTCGCGCACATTTTGCGCACGCACGCGGATTTTCTGCCCGAATTGGACTTTGTAGCCGTGCATGGCGCGGAGATCATTGGCAACATCATGTACACGCGCTCGCGGGTGGAGGATGTGCCCACCGTCACATTTGGCCCCTTGAGCGTCCTGCCGGTCTATCAGGGGCAGGGCGTGGGCTCGGCGCTGGTGCGGCATACGCTGCCGCTGTGCCGCGAAATGGGGTTCCGCGCCGTAATTATTTATGGAAATCCTGCCTACTATGGGCGTTTCGGCTTCCGCGCGGCGCGAGATTTCGATATATGCACCGCCGATAATATGTACGCGGCCGCTTTGCAAGTGCTGGAGCTGTATCCTGGGGCGCTGGACGGCGTGCATGGGCGCTTTTTTGAAAGCGACGCCTTTGAAACCGACGTGCGCGCGGCCGAGGCATTTGACAAGGATTTCCCGCGCCGCGAAAAGCGCGAAACGCCCACGCAGCGCGATTTTCAAAAAATCGCCGCCATGCGCGAACCGCGCGGGCGCAAATAGGGGCCGTCCTTCGCGCGCCAACGACGCCTTAACCCAAATTTCGCCCTGGATTGCGCGCGGCGCGCCTTGCCCCGCGCGCGGTTTTCCATTATAATAGAGAATGGAATTTTGTGTGGAGGGATCCAAAGATGCGCGAGGTTCTGCCTGAGGGTGCGATTTCGCTGACCGTGCCGGCCGATAAGTCCATGATGCTCGTCATCCGCCTGACAACGGCGGGCGTGCTTGCGCGCGCGCGGCTGACTGTGGACGCAATCGACGATATGAAAATGGCCGTCGAAGAAGCCTGCACGCTGATGATTTCGCAGCAGTGCCCGCCCGGCGCGCTGTGCGTGGAGTTCTTCCGCAAGGATGCGGGGCTGGAAATCCATGTGCACTCCGTGGCCGAGCATCCCTGCCTGTGTGGCATGGATCCCGCCGAGCTTGAGGTCGTGCGCGCCATTTTGTGTTCTCTTGCGGATGCGGCGGAGATCGACTATCAGGATGGAAAAATACGCAACATATTGCTCACGAAAGAACTGCGGCCCTGACGGGGGAGGATTGGCCAATGCGCAACGCGGCGCAGCGCCCTCCCATCGACACGGAGGGGTTGCTCAGAGAATATGCCACCACCGGGAATACTGCCATACGCGACCGCGTGGTAGAGGCGCATCTTTATATCGCCTCGATCATCGCCCGTCGCTTTTCCGGGCGCGGCGTGGAATACGACGATTTGTTCCAGGTAGCCTCGCTTTCGCTGCTCAAATCCATCGAACGCTTTGATCCGGAGCGCGGCGTAAAATTCGCCAGCTTTGTGACGCCGACGATGGTTGGCGAGGTGAAAAACTATTTCCGCGATCGCTCGCGGTTGATTCGCCTGCCCCGGCGTGGGAGCGAACTGGTGCGCGCGCTGGAAGCGGCAAAAGACGCGCTGCAGCTTGAGCTTCAGCGTCAGCCGACAGCCGAAGAGCTGGCCGAGCGCACGGGCGCGCCGCTTGAGGATGTGCTTGAGGCGCTGGAAATGCGCGGCGCGCTCAGCCCCGTATCCTTGGATACGCTGCCCGCGGAGGACGATGAAAGCGCGCCTCTAAGTGCGTTTTTGGGGCAGGAAGAGGCCGGATATGCGGAATTTGAAAAAAATGATATGCTGCGCCGGGCGATGGACGCGCTTGACGAGCGGCAGCAGAAGATCATTCGCATGCGCTTTTTTGAGGGAAAGGGGCAACGCGAGGTGGCGCAGGCCATCGGCGTTTCCCAAATGACCGTTTCGCGCGTGGAACGACAGGCGCTTTCGCGGCTGCGGGAGGCCTTGATGGAAGGAGAGAAACAGGCATGAAAATCGGTTTTATCGGCTCTGGAAACATGGGCGGGGCAATTGCTCGCGGCATTGTGAAAAGCGGCGTGGTCAAGGGGGAGGAAGTATTCCTGTATGACGTAAATCCCGCTGCCTCCGAGGCGCTTGCGCGCGATATCGGGGGAAAGGCCGTCAAAACCGCGGCGGAACTGACCGATGCGGCGCAGATTTTTGTGCTGGCGGTAAAGCCTGTTTATGTCAAGGACGCACTGCGCGCTTGCGGCGACGGCTTGAAAGATAAGGCGGTTGTCTCCATCGTTGCCGGCTTGACCGGTACGGCGCTTGCGCGTCAGTTGCCGGCGGGCGCGCGTTGCTTGCAGACTATGCCCAACACGCCGGCGATGGTCAACGAAGGCGTCACCGCGCTGTGCGAGGAAAACACGCTCACAGAGGAAGAAATGGCTTTCGTGCGCCGCATGTTCGAGTCTATTGGCCGCGTGTTCGTCCTGCCCGCACGCCTGATTGAGGCTGAATCCGCCGTGGCGGGAAGCGGCCCGGCCTATGCCGCCATGTTTATCGAGGCCATGGCCGATGGCGGCGTACTGCTTGGCCTGCCCCGGGCGCAGGCAATGCAAATGGCGGCGCAGACGCTGATTGGCACGGCGAAAATGATGCTCGAAAGCGGCAGGCATCCCGGCGCGATCAAGGACATGGTCTGTTCGCCCGGCGGCACAACCATCGAGGCCGTGCGCGCGCTGGAGAAAGGCGCGTTCCGTTCGGATGTGATTGAAGCCGTGGTCGCGGCGGGCGAAAAAGCGCTCGCCATCAAACGCGAAACCGAGAAGGGATAAATGCCGTCTATGAAGTGGATCGCAAGCGCCGCCTTCGGGCTGGAAGGCATGACAGGGCGCGACCTGAAGCGCCTCGGGGCAGAAAATGTGCGCGTCATGGACATTGGCGGAGCAATGTTTGAAGGCGGTTTCGAAACCGCCTTTCAGGCCAACCTCTGGTTGCGTACCGCGGATCGCGTGCTTTTGTGCATGGGCCAGTTTGAGGCGCGCTCGTTCGAGGAGCTTTTTCAGGGCGTCCGGGCGCTGCCATGGGAGGAGTTTTTGCCCAAGGACGCGCGCTTTCCGGTGCGCGCCAAGTGTGTGCGCTCTACCCTGATGAGCCCTTCGGATGTGCAGAAGATCGTCAAGCGCGCCGTGGTCGAACGCCTCAAGGGCGTCTATAAAGAAGACTGGTTCAGCGAAACCGGAGCGCTGTTTCAAATTGACGTCGGCATTCGCAGCGACGTTGTCACTATCTGCATTGACGCCTCCGGCGAACCGCTTTCGAAGCGCGGCTACCGCACTTGGAATGGCGAAGCGCCCCTGCGGGAAACGCTGGCGGCGGCGTTGGTTTTGCAAAGCGGATGGCATCCGTGGCAACGGCTGTACGATCCCTGTTGCGGCACGGGCACGATCCTCATTGAGGCGGCCTTTATCGCCCTGAACCGCGCTCCCGGTCTTACGCGCGCCTTTGCCATGGAGCAGTGGCCATGCGCGCCGCATGAAGCGCTGGAGAGCTTGCGCGCCGAGGCTCGGCAAAAGTATGAGGAATGCAGACAGCGCCCCCTCCACGTCGCTGGTTCGGATATCGACCCTGAGGCCATAGAGCTGGCCCGCCGCCACATCCGGCAGGCTGGGCTTGCCGGCCGCATTGATGTTTCTGTACTGGATATGCGCGATGTGACGCTTTCCGGCGAACCGGGCGTATTCATTGCCAATCCGCCCTATGGCGAGCGGCTGGACAACACGCGGGCCGCGCATGCCGTCGCCCGCCAACTCGGAGCCCTGCAAAAGCGCTGCCCGGGCTGGACGCTATGCGCCTTTTCCGCGGACATGGGCTTTGAACGCATGTACGGCCGGCGCGCTACGCGCCGCAGACGTTACTATAACGGCAGAATTGAATGCGAGTACCACATTTTTGAAGACCGCCATTGACGAGGTGTAACCGATGAAATCCATCTTCAACCGCGCGCCGCTGCTTCCCAACACATGTACGCCGCTTTCGCCGGGCGCGATCCGTCCCGAGGGCTGGCTGGGCGCGCAACTCAGGGCCTTTGAAGCGGCCGTTTGCGCGGATTTGCCGCGGCTTTTCCAGGGCGAAGGCGGCTGGGAACGAGAATTATATGCCTTTGAAACGATCGTCGCCTTGGCGTGGACGCTGGAAAACGACGCGCTCAAGGAAGAAGCTGCGTACCGCGCCGAGGCCATCCTTTCTTCGCAAAATGAGGAAGGCTGGTTTGGCCCGGAGGGGGATAGGGATTATTGGCCGCGTATACTGGCATTGCGCGCGCTTCGCCTCTATTTCGAGGCGACGGCCGACCGCAATGTGCTCAAATTTATGGACGCATTTTTCAAATACCAGTATCGCACCTTTGCCACGCACCCGCTCAATGACCTGGCGGTGGCGCGTGGTGGAGACAATATCCTTCTGGCACTGTGGCTATACAATATCACCGGCCAGTCGTACCTAGTTGAGTTATGCCGCCGCCTGCGCGAGCAAACGCTGGATTGGCCGAACTATTTTCACACGTTCCCCAATGCCCAGCCCCTGAGCCGCTCCCTGCGTTGGCCGCGCCTCAAGGAAGCGCTTTATGAGGAAAAGGCCGAGCCGTTGGAAGGAGAGCACCGCCCTTACTTCCACACCCAGTATCAGCTCACCAACGGCGAAAATATCGCCGTCGGCCTGCGCACGCCGGGAGCCATCAACCTGTTCAAAAGCGGCTTCAAGGAGCAGGGGGGCTTCCGCTTCGGTTGGGAAAAGCTGATGAAATATCATGGCGTGGCCTATGGCATGTTTACCGCCGACAACCACTTGAATGGCTCCAGTCCCACGCAGGGCACGACGCTCACCGCCGTGGCGGAAATGCTTTCCACATTGGAAACGCTGGCGGGAATGGGGGAAATGTCCCGCGAAATCCCCGACATCTTTGAAAAGATTGCTTTCAACGTCTTGCCGGCCGCCTATTCCCAGGATATGCGCCGCGTGCAGCGCCTGGAGCAGGCCAATCAGATGCTTATTTCCGAGGAAGAACGCGCGTTTTATAACGCTGAGCCGGACGCGCTGCTTTATCAGCCGCCGTTTTCCTTCGAGGCCGTGCGCGCACTAGGCGCGTGGCCAAAGCTGGTGAACCATCTCTGGTACGCGACGTCCGACGGCGGGCTTTGGGCGATGAGCTATGCGCCCTGCTGCGTGCGCGCGCGCCTGATGGATGTGCCGGTGCGCTTGCATGTTTCTGGCGGGTATCCCTTCCGGGATACGGTGCGTTTGGAAGTGGCGGTCAAGCGTCCGGTAGAGTTTCCGCTTTATTTGCGCATGCCTGCCTGGGCGCGCCAACCGATGATCTATCTTCCCGATGGCGAAATCATGCAGGTGCGCGCGGGCGAAACTGCCTGTGTGCGCCGCCGCTGGCAGTCTGGCGACGAGGTTCGCCTGGAGTTGAGCGCCAGTCCGCATGTAAGCCGTGGTTGGTATCACCAGTCTGCAGCCGTGGAAATGGGGCCGCTGCTGATGGCTTTGGCCCCGGAAACGCATGAGGGTGAAGGCGGTTGCATCGAAACGGCCGAGGAATGGGGCTGGGCGCTGGTGCGCGATGAGCCGATGAAAGCGGTGCGCACGGGCGAAGCCGAAGCGCCGTTCAAGACCGGCGAGCCGCCGCTCAAGGTGCTGGCAAAGGCTGTGCCCGTCGAATGGAAGCTAAGTGGCGCAAGCAGCGCCCCTGTGCCCATCTTGCCGCGCCTGAATGCCCGCGAAACCTATACGATTGAACTGGTGCCCTTTGGTTGGACGGATCTGCGCATCGCGCAATTTCCCATCGGAGAATTGCGTCAGGAATGACTTGAAAGGTTGACAGGACCAGCAGGGAGGAAGGGCAATGGAGAATCAGCATCAGCAATATGTATGCCCCAAATGCGGCTGCACGGAATTTGAGCACGACCAGTTCCAGGCCACGGGTGGCAACTTTGCCAAGATCTTCGATATTCAAAACAAGCGCTTCATTACCATAAGCTGCGCGCGGTGTGGTTATACGGAACTTTACCGCGCCGCTTCGTCGGATGGTTGGAATATACTCGATTTTCTGACGAACGGCTAAGCGCGGAGGTGAAAGCGTGAACGGCGGCCAATACGCGCTCTTGGATGCTTATATGCGCAAGCGCATGCGCGATTGCGATAGCGCGCACGACTGCGAACACGTCTATCGCGTGTTGGGCGTGGCGCTGGATATTGCACAAAGCGAACAGGACGTCAATATAGACGTCCTGATTGCCGCGTGCCTCTTGCACGACATCGCCCGTCCTGACCAACTGCGCGATCACCGCGTTTGCCACGCTGAGGCCGGCGCGAAAAAGGCGAAAAGATTCCTCAAAAAGAACGGCTTTGGCAATGCTTTTGCCCGCCATGTTGCCGACTGCGTGCGCACACACCGCTTCCGCAAAGGCGGCGAACCATCAAGCATCGAAGCAAAGATACTCTTTGATGCGGATAAGATCGACGTATGCGGCGCGACGGGGATCGCCCGCACTCTGTTTTATCAGGGGAGGCTTGGAGAACCCATGTATGCCTGCCTTGCCGATGGTTCCATCTCTGATGGAACGGGGGATAAGGCCAAGACGTTTTTCGGCGAATACAAGTACAAGCTGGAAAATATCCGCGAGCGCCTGTTCACGTCCCGTGGCCGGGAAATCACCCGCGAACGGCAAAAAACGGCAGATGCGTTTTACCAGAGCATGCTCGCCGAAGTGCGCGCCTCCCGCGAAAAAGGCTGCGCCTTGCTTGAACAAGCCCTGGAACGCTGAGCGCTTGGCGCTGTTTAAGGCCTTTGCGCTTTGCAGGCGCACGCTTAACGGTTTTACAGAATATAACAAGAAATCTCTTGACGCTGTACAAAAACTTGCGGTACTCTTTAAACACGCGTGGTCGCGGCGGCACACCGCCGGTGGCCGCTTTGCGCTGACCGGCAGATACAAGGAGGAAAAAACATGGAAAAGGCAACCGTTTATTTCACGGATTTCCGCTGCCCTGTGGGAACCAGCCAGCTCGATAAACTGCGCAAACTGTGCATTACGGCCGGCATGCGCGATATTGATATGGAAGGCAAATTCGTGGCCATCAAAATGCATTTTGGTGAATTGGGCAATCTCGCCTTTTTGCGCCCGAACTATGCGAAAGTGATCGCCGATCTCTGCAAGGAGAAGGGCGGCTTGCCTTTTTTGACCGATTGCAACACGCTCTATCCTGGCAGCCGTAAAAATGCCCTGGAGCACATGGACTGCGCCAATCTCAATGGTTTTAACACCATCACCACAGGCTGTCAGATTATCATTGGCGATGGCCTGCGCGGAACGGATGAGGTGGAAGTGCCCGTTGTGAACGGCGAATACTGCAAAACAGCCAAGATTGGCCGCGCTATTATGGATGCGGATATCGTCATCAGCCTTACGCACTTCAAGGGGCACGAGGCCACCGGCTTTGGCGGGGCAATCAAGAATTTGGGCATGGGTTGCGGAAGTCGTGCCGGAAAGATGGATCAGCATAAAAGCGGTAAGCCTGCCATTGATGAGAACCTCTGCCGCGGCTGCCGCCGTTGCGCCCGCGAATGTGGCAGCGACGCGATCTCCTATGAAAACGGCAAAGCGGTCATTGATTACGATAAGTGTAAGGGCTGCGGCCGCTGCATTGGCGCTTGCAGCTTTGACGCGGTCTACAACCCCAACGACAGCGCCAATGAGCTGCTCGATCGCAAGATGGCGGAATACGCGCAGGCCGTGTGCCATGGCCGTCCCTGTTTCCATGTGGCGCTGGTTCGGGATATCAGCCCCAACTGCGATTGCCATGGCGAAAACGATGTGCCAATCCTGCCGGACGTCGGCATGTTTGCCAGTTTCGACCCGGTGGCGTTGGATCAGGCCTGCGCGGACGCCTGCCTGAAGGCGACGCCGATCGCCAACAGCCAGCTTGGTGAGAATCTTGCCCGCGCGGACTGGCATTGCCACCATGATCATTTCAAAGATTCCAACCCCAATATCGAATGGGAAGCCACGTTGGATCAGGGCGAAAAGATTGGTCTTGGCAGCCGTGAATACACTTTGAAGAAGATTTGATGCTCGAAGCAGAGAAGCGTATTACCAAATAGCAAAGCGGGGAAAGGCTGTCAAGGGCAGAAACGCGAAGTTTATCCTTGATGGCTTTTCCTCTGCCTTTTATTATCCCTCACGGGAATCCAATCGCGGAACTTCCCGCCGCTTCTGAACAAACGCATTTTGGGAACTCCAAACGGCGGTGGAAACAATTGTTTCACAGCCGCCGTTTGGAGTGGTCGAAAATCGCGAAACAACGGCTTTCAGAATCGCATTCATTCGTTTACAAACTCAATGTTGACGTCGCCGTTGTTGCTGGAAACATTCAGCGTTTTTTCTCCGCTATCTTTATTGTCCGGCAAATTGCTCTCACCTTTTTTGATTTCTGTTTGAATGGCAAAATCGTCATAGCTTCCAACAACCGTTCCCGAAATATCCCCGTTTTTGACGGTCAGGGACAGGGCGCTGCCTACATCCAGATTTTCAAAGGAAATACTCCCGCCATTGGAAGAAATATTTATGCTTCCAGTCACGGCCAATGCGGAAAGGGTTATATCCTCATTTGTCGTGGATAGCGTAAGGTTTTCCAAAAGCCCGTTCGGGATCTGCAACGATATTTTCCGATCTTCGGCAGCGGGTTTGAAACCAATATAATCCGTCCACGATTTATTGCTTGCGCTAGTCATCGTCAACACATTTTCGTCAGAAACGGAAATATCATAGTATTCCTTGCTGTTTTCAGAATACTGAATATGGACTTGTTCGTCCTCGGACAACGACACTTTAATTTCTCGATCCTCTACGTCAAGATTGATTCCGACAATCTGTACATCGGGCGTATAGCTTTTTTCCTCAAATGACTCGCTGCTCGAACAACCCGACAAAATGAAGACGAACGACACAAGGCACAAAGCAAGCAAAACGATTTTTTTCATGGTGATCCCTCCATAGTTTTGTTGATTGGGTTTACAGTTCCAACGCATAGCGGCATTTCGTTTGATCAATCTTTTCGCTGAAGTGAAAGCCGGCAGAAAGATATAGGCCTTTTGCATGCTCGTTTGCGTTGTCGATAATCAAGGCGACTTTTTTTACGCCTTGAATTTTCAGGCCCCGCAAGATATGCTCCAAAGCTTCTTGCTCAAGCCCTTTGTGCTGGAATCTGTCATCTACCATAAAGCGGTAAATGGTTGCCGTATCCGTTTGATTTTCTGCGCGCTGATACATAAAGAAACCGATGAGCGCATTGTTGTTATAGATTGCATTGGGGTGCATTTCTGCATTGTACTTTGTTTCCGCGATGGAAATTGCGTTGCAGCAAGAACAGCTCTCCCTGGTCGTGCCAATGCGATCCTGATTTGTTGACAATTCGCATACATCCAATATATTTTGCGCGTCAACTGCTTTGATTCGTATCATGGCAATCCCTCAGATCTATAAAGTCTTTTTCTTTAAGACCGCAATCCCTCCGATGGATAATGCGGCGCTTAGTAGCAGACAGATGCCGATATGCAACGCGGCATTGCTGTTGAGCATGATAATCTGGAAAAACCCGGTCAGGATTGCGCGCAATGGCGCAATTGGCGTAAAAACGCAGATGATTGCGACGAGCACCGCGTCGGCCAGCCAGCCATACCAATGCGCTTGCATGGATAACAGCATATGCAGAAAAACCATTACAAGCAGTAGAAAGAACATTTGCTGGAATCCGGCAACGAGCATCCCGTTTTCCGTCCATTTGCACACATCCATCATATTGACCACTGTTTGCGCCGAATATGCGGGATCAATCCATAGATGTATTCCTGTGTTGACAAGGGAAATACAAAGTGCCAGAATCCCATAGCTGATTAGGCAACCGATAAAGTAATCCTTTTTGCTCGCCCCCAAATGCATCAACTTCGAGAAATCATAAAACACAAAAAAGAATGGGGTCAGGGTGGCAAGCAGCCAGGTATAGTTTCCGTTGCTTAAAACAGTTTCGCCGGAAGATGTGGCGCAAAATACCGCAAGAGCCGTAATGATGAAGCTAATTTTATTGCTTGCGAGCAAGCGTTTTACGATTGCAAAAATAGCGGTCATTTTGTTGTCCCTCCCTTATGTCCAACCATTTGAACAAAGAAATCCTGCAAAGTCAGCGGATGAATTTCCAATGAAGCAGTCTGCTTTGGCGGGTTGTCGAAGATATATCTTGTTACAAGGCCTCCGGCGGCATCTTGACCGATGACATTTAGATTTCGGGTTGCAGCTTCCACGTCTTTTTGAAGTCCGCTGATGCTGAATGCTTTTGTTTCAACCGAGTGCAATGTGCCAAAGAAGCGGACGCTTCCTTTATCAATAATCATCAGCTTTTGAATCGTTTTGGCGATTTCTTCGATGATGTGGGTGGATACGATAATAATTCGCGGGTGTTTCTGAAAGCTCTCCGTCAGCATATTGTAAAACTCCACGCGCATGATTGCGTCGAAGCCAAGGACGGGCTCGTCCAGAAGAATGACCTTTTTATTGCTCGCCAAACAGATGATCGTTGAAACCATCGTTTTCATGCCCAACGAAAGATGGTTAAACTTTTTCTTCTCCTCCAATTCAAAGCGTTCCATCATTTCCGAAGCAAAGTCATAATCGTAGTTGGGGTTTACTTCTGAAGCAATTTTCAGCAGCTTCCGTACCGGAAGATTAAAATGCTTCGCAAAGTTTTCAATGTAGCTGACGCCAGGATCCAAAGCGGAGGTGGTGATCTTCTTGCCGTCTACTTGAATCGTGCCGCTTGTAATGTTTTGATACCCCGCGATTGATTTGAGAAGCGTTGTTTTGCCTGCGCCATTTCGGCCGAGCAAACAATAGATTCCCGGTTCGTCAATAGAAAGGGTTATGTTTTTCAGCACGGTTGCTTGCCCGTACTGCTTTGTTACCTGCTTGAGCTCTATCATGCAGCCATTCCTCCTAAACAGTATAGCCAACGCCTATTGCTTTTCGCAATGCCCTGTGCTAGAATGGATTATAAACCTTTGTGTTACACAAAGGTCAATAGGGGAAAAGAAAAATGCAGAAATTTTTTTCAATTGGAGAAGCGGCAAAAGCTGTCCATACAACCGCCGAAACGCTGCGGCATTATGACCGCATCGGATTGGTGAAGCCAAGCAAAAAAGACGAATGGACGAATTACCGCTATTACACCGAACAGGATATCGTTCGGCTCAATACAGTGCGGGCCTTGCAGATGATGGACCTGCCCTTGCAGGAGATAAAAAAGGTTCTGGAATATGATGACCTAGAAAAAATCGTGGATTTTCTGGCGCGGGCGGAAAAAAACGCCGATGAAAAAATCGCGGCGCTTCAGTACAGCAAATCAAAAATCCAGTTGGCCAAGGCAGACTATGAAAGCAAATTGCTGATGCCCAAAAATCCCAACGGCGTTTTTGTCAAGGAGCTTCCCGAGCGTGTTATTTTGCTTTCAGACACCTTGGAAGTGCCAACGCTGGATAATCTTTGGAATTATCTTGAACACTTCTATGATAAAGTTACGCCAGCCCTGAAAGAGCGGTTTGACTTTGAGGATTTGGCTGGCATATACACCGAAAACGGATTATCAAGGCTTTTCGCCGTTTGCGTTCGCTATGTGGAAATAGATGGGTTAAAGGTATTGCCAAAGGGAAAGTATCTGTGCATGAACTGCACTGAGGAGAACAGAGCACAAACGTTGCGCGAGTTACTACAGATCGCTCAAACAGAATATGGCGTTGAGCCTGCATTTACCGTACAGATGATTGTTGTATCCGGTATTTTGCACTGGAATTATGAGGCGCAGGTTTTTGTTGATGGATAAAGCGCATTAAACCCACGGCACTTTTATCAACGCTTCTTTTATCAGCGCTTCTTTTATCAGCGCTCAAGAAGGCCGCCGCCGCTTTCGCCGGCGCGCGGGTCCGCCGCGCAGGCGGATCAGAAACGGCGGCGCAATGGTGAGGATGGCAGTGAGCGCAAAGGATATGCGCCCGGCATTCGCCAGGGTAAGCGACTGCGGCAGGAAAAACGAGAGGGAGGAGACGGCGAACGCTGACAGAGCGGCGGCAACGTCCGCCAGGAAAAAGATATACAGCCACAGCAGCCGTTCCTGGCGAAACCTGCGCGCATAGCCAAGAAAAAGAAACTTGCGCAACATACCGCGGCCAAATTCGACGGAGAAAACGCTGCGGTCGCGCGCAAAGCGCAGGCGCGTGACGAAGAAGCGCCGCGAGACCATCACGATGGCGGCAAAAAACAGGGCGTTGAAGGCGCATCCGCCAATGCGCCCGATCATCATGCCATTTTCCATGTCAACCGCCTTTCCTGCGCCATTTGCGCGTGTCGGGCCAAAAGAGCTGCAGGCAAGACAGCAGGCAGCAGATGAGAAAGACCGCGTAGTGAACCTGTTCCAGCACGGCATTTCCGTGGAAAAAGATGCAAAACAAGTGCAGCAAAAAGCTCAGAGCACTGAAAGTTGCCGTCAATACAAAGACAACATAATGCCAAATCCAGCGCTTTTTGAACTGGTCTATGTAATTGAGCAGAAAAAATTGCCGGAAAAATGGTATCCTGCGCTTCGGCTTGTGGCGAAAGACGCGCTTGTGGGTGATGAAGACAAGTTCGACTTTCAAATCCATGCGCATGAAGAGGAGATTCAGGCAGCCGATTGCGAGAAGGATAAAGAGCAGCTCAATCTTCTCCGAAAGCGTTTTCCCGATCAGCATCGCCGTTCCCTCCGCGCCTTTTCCCTCAGCAGTATAGCATACGCTTCCTTATATTTCAAGCGCTCCACCATGCAAAAAGCGCCGCGCGGCGTTTGGGCCGCACGGCGCTTTGCCTATCTTTCTTTCGATCAGACCATTCCCTGCGCCAACATGGCGTTGGCGACCTTCATAAAGCCGGCGATGTTCGCGCCCATGACGTAATCGCCCTCGTGACCGTACTGCTTGGCGGTATCGGCGGTGTTGTGGAAGATGTTGACCATGATCTGCTTTAGCTTCTGATCGACTTCCTCAAACGTCCAATTCAGCCGCATGCTGTTCTGGGACATTTCCAGCGCGGAGGTGGCCACGCCGCCGGCGTTGGCAGCCTTGCCGGGGGCAAACAGCACACCGGCATTCTGGAAGATCTGCGTCGCTTCCGTGGTGGTGGGCATGTTCGCGCCTTCGCCGACGGCAATCACGCCGTTCTTAATGAGCGTGCGGGCATGGCTGGCGTTCAATTCATTCTGCGTGGCGCAGGGCAGCGCTATGTCGCAGGGCACATCCCAAATGGAACCGTCCTCGTGATACTCGGCCTTGGGATGCTCGTTTACGTATTCCTTGATGCGCTTGCGCTCCACTTCCTTGATGCGCTTGATGGTCTTGAGATCCACGCCGTCCTCGTCGTAGATCCAGCCGTTGGAATCGCACATCGCCACGACCTTTGCGCCGAGCTGCGTCGCCTTTTCATTGGCGTAGATCGCCACATTGCCCGAACCGGAAACGACCACGCGCTTGCCTGCGAGCGACTCGCCTTTGACGGTTTTGAGCATTTCCTCCATCAGATACGCAAGGCCGTAGCCGGTTGCTTCCGTGCGGGCCAGGGAGCCGCCGTAGGGCAGGCCCTTGCCGGTGAGCACGCCTTCATAGAGGCGGGTAATGCGCTTGTACTGGCCGAACAGGTAGCCGATTTCGCGGCCGCCCACGCCGATATCGCCCGCCGGCACGTCCATATCCTTGCCGATATAGCGGTACAGCTCGGTCATAAAGCTCTGGCAGAAGCTCATCACTTCTTTGTCAGACTTGCCCTTGGGGTCAAAATCGGAACCGCCCTTGCCGCCGCCAATCGGCAACCCGGTCAGAGAGTTTTTGAACACCTGCTCAAAGCCGAGGAACTTGAGGATGCCCAGGTTCACCGTGGGGTGGAAGCGCAGGCCGCCCTTGTAGGGGCCGATGGCGTCGTTGAACTGCACGCGGTAGCCCTTGTTGACGCGGATATGGCCTTCGTCATCCATCCAGGGGACGCGGAAGAGGATCACGCGATCCGGTTCGACCATGCGCTCAAGGATGGCGTTGCGCTGATAAATGGGATCGTTGTCTACTACGGGCGCGAGAGACTCAAGCACCTCGCTGGCCGCCTGATGAAATTCCGGCTCGCCGGGATTTCTTTTGATCAAATGATTCAGAACTTCCTTTGCGTAGGACATGAGGCGATTCCTCCTTGGATTTGCAGGATATAACCATTATATACTGCAAATCACAAGAAGTACAGTGGTTTTTAACCGAATTTTTGATAAATTTCGGTTATTTTGAACGGTGTTTATGCAGTTACTTCTCTCCGGAGCGCTTTTTGACGGCTTTTCCGGCATGCAGGGCGTCCATGGCCAAAATGTATCCCTGATATCCAAATCCTGCAATTTGGCCAATGCAGACGGCTGCGGTTACAGAGCGGTGACGGAATTCCTCCCGGTTATGGATGTTGCTCAGATGCACCTCCACCGCTGGGATGGGCACGGATGCAAGCGCGTCGCGCAGGGCATAAGAGTAGTGCGTCAGGGCGCCGGGGTTGATGATGATGCCATCATAGTTTTCCCGCCAGGCGCGTTGGATCTCGTCAATGAGCGCGCCTTCGTGGTTGCTCTGAAAACAGGTCAGATGATGCCCGCGGCTCTGCGCGGCCTTTTCCACCTGGGCCATCATCTCCTCGTAACCCGTCCGTCCGTAAATATCCGGTTCGCGCATGCCGGTCATATTCAGGTTCGGCCCGTTCAAAAGCATGATTTTCATGGCTTTGCCTCCTCAGACGTATGACAGATTTTTCTTTTTCAGTATAGCAAAATGCACTCGAAAGCGCAACTGTTTGGATTTGCCAACTGCATCCTTGTATCGCAAAAGCGCATAATTCCCGTGCTGGCCTTGAATACTAACCATGGATTTGAAAAACCGAACCCGACAAAACATTCTGGAAGGAAGATTGCAATGAGAGCGACAGGCATTGTGCGCAGAATCGACGAACTGGGGCGCGTCGTGATCCCCAAGGAGATCCGCCGCACACTCCGCATAAGAGAAGGCGATCCCCTGGAAATTTTTACCGATCATGATGGTGAGGTTGTGCTTAAAAAGTATTCGCCCATCGGCGAGATCGCCAATATTGCCAAGGACTATACCGATTCCCTGTATCGCACGCTTGGACACATTACCTGCATCTGCGACCGGGACGCGGTGGTGTCTGCCACTGGCGGCGCCAAGCGTGAACTGATCGAAAAGCCGCTCAGCGCAGAGGTGGAAAACATACTGCAAAGCCGTCAGATATCGGTGCTCAATCTGTCTGCCGGCGCGCGAATGATCCCCATCACCAACGACGACCACGCCGAAGCCTATACCGCCCAACTCATTGCGCCGATCCTTGCCGATGGTGAGATTATCGGCGGGCTGATGCTTTTGAGCCGCGATTCCGGCACCAGCATGGGCGAGGTGGATCAAAAGGTCGCGGAAACCACGACCAGCATCATTGCCAGGCAGATGGAGCAATAGCGCGGGCACGTTGCAAGAAAGCGGCAAATATGGTATAATCCGGTCATGGTTTTTGCGGAGGAAATAAACATATGTCGCCAATTATCGTGATCGGATGCGGCTATCGCCGCGAACAACTTACGCTGGAGGCCGCTGAAGCGCTTAAAAGCGTGGATCGGGTAATCCTGCATACGCAGCGCTGCGGCCTCAAAGACTGGCTGGAGGAGCAGGGCGTCGGTTTTTCTTCGCTGGACGCCCTCTATGAAAGCGCGGAAGATTTCGATCAGCACGCGCTCCTGGCGGCGCAGGCTGTTCTGGAAGCCGCTCAAAACGGCAGCGTTGCCTATGCGGTATTCGACGTGCGCGATGTAAGCGTTGTCGAGCTGACGCGCATGGCGGGGGAAAATGTGCGCGTCATCGCCGGTCCGCCGGTGGAGGAGGGCCTTTGGGCCCTTGCTGTGGGCGCGACCGACTGTTGGGCGGCTTCGGAGTGGGAAACGTGCGCGCTGCACGCCGACCGCAACGCCTTGATCCGCGAACTGGACAGGCGGGAATT
Organism: Candidatus Pullichristensenella stercorigallinarum; assembly: GCA_018712945.1. Taxonomy (GTDB): domain Bacteria; phylum Bacillota; class Clostridia; order Christensenellales; family Aristaeellaceae; genus Pullichristensenella; species Pullichristensenella stercorigallinarum. Next base: position 37,664 of record DVFZ01000085.1, read on the forward strand.
GGCCGCGGAGGTCAAGCTGCGGCTGATGGACTGCTACCCGGAGGAATCGGAAATCTATGTGCGCACCGGCGCGGGCGAAATTTTTAAAACCACGTTGGTGGAGCTGGATCGCCTGCCCGCCTACGACCACCGCCTCAGCGTCCTTGTGCCGGCGCAGCGGGAATTGACCAGGCTGGAACGCTACGGTTTTGACGAGCTTAACCGCGTCATACGCATCCTGCGCGCTCCGGGCGGATGCCCGTGGGATCGCAAACAGACGCACCAGACGCTGCGCACCAACCTCGTCGAGGAAGCCTACGAAGCCGTGGACGCCATCGACCGCGAGGACATGGACGCCCTTTACGACGAATTGGGAGATGTGCTTCTGCAAATCGTGCTGCACGCCGAGATCGCCCGCGAGCACGGCGATTTCACCATTCAGGACGTGACAACCGCCATCACCCACAAAATGATCTTCCGCCATCAGCATGTTTTCGGAAGTGCCAAGGCAGATACGGCAGACGAGGTGCTTGATCTTTGGCAGAAAGTCAAAAAGGCCGAGCGCCATCAGGAAACGCAGGCGGAAGTGCTGCGCGGCGTTACAAAGAGCCTGCCGGCCCTGATGCGCGCCGAGAAGGTGCAAAAGCGCGCCGCGGATGTGGGCTTTGACTGGGAGAGCGCCCAGGCGGCGTTTTACAAGATTGGCGAGGAAGCGGAAGAGCTGTCCCGCGCTGTGGAGAACGCCTCTGGCGTCGAGGAGGAGGCGGGCGATCTGCTCTTTGCCGTGGTAAACGTGCTCAGTCTGCTCAAGCTCGATCCCGAGATCGCCCTGAACCGCGCCACAGACAAATTTACCGCCCGGTTTGCCGAAATGGAGCGCCTGATTCTGGCAGATGGCAAAAAACTTGCCGGCATGACGCTTTCAGAGATGGACGCATATTGGGATCGCGTAAAATTGTCGGAAAATGGCTGAGGATAGCAGGAATTTGATGCCCAGGCGCGAATTTTTGAAAAGTTAGGCATCATGACAAGGAAAGCATTGGCTTACCCGATGCCTTGGCTTGGATTCAAGGAGTTTTTCCTGATCCCAGAATATTTGGAGGTGGCACCAATGAATAAGGTTACTCTCGTGGCGAAAATCGCGGAAAAGTCCGGACTTTCCAAGAAGCAGGCCGAGCTGGCGCTCGGCGCCTTCATCGACTCTGTTACCGAGGCGCTCAAAGAGGGCGACAAGGTGCAGATGATGGGCTTCGGCACTTTCGAGGTCAAGGAGCGCGCCGCCCGCACGGGACGCAACCCCTCGACTGGCGAAACCATCGAAATCCCCGCCAGCAAGACGCCCACGTTCAAGGCCGGCAAGGCCCTGCGCGACGAGTTCTAATTCGCTGGTCACGGAAGGGGACGATTGTTCCCCAAGGCGCGACGCGGGGCATTTGCCGCCGCCCTTCGCGCGCGGAAATCCATGCATGGGGCTGCTTTTATAAGGCAGCCCTGTTTTGTGCAGGAGGCATCAATGAGCAGAAAAGCGATGGAAGCAAAAAAGCCTGTGGAGCGCGTACAGGCCACTTCGATGCGGCTGGATAAATACCTGAAGGTATCGCGCATCATCAAACGCCGCAGCGTTGCCAACGACGCTTGCTCCACCGGCCATATCACCGTCAACGGCAAGGAGGCCAAACCGGGCACCGATGTGCGCGTTGGAGACGTGTTGGGCGTGCGCTTTGGCGAAAAGTATACCGAATACGAAGTGCTCTCCATCGGAGAGCATGCCTTGAAACAGGACGCGGCAGATATGTACCGCGTAAGAACATGAGCGTCTGGGCGGTAGTGGTCGCGGCGGGGCGTGGGGAACGCGCCGGGTTGGGGGAAAACAAGGTCTTTTATCCCTGCGGCGGCGTGAGCGTGCTTGGCCGTTGCCTGCGCGCGCTGGAGGAAAGCGCTCTGTTTGATGGCGCCGTGCTCGTGCTCGCTGAGCGCGATCTGGAGGCTTATGAGGCGCTGCGCGCCAGGGAAGGCCACGGTATGCTGGTCGCGCGGCGCGCCCTGGGTGGGGCAACGCGGCAGGAATCCGTCTTAAACGGCCTGCGCGCCCTGCCGGAAGATGCGGAAATTGTCGCCATCCACGATGCGGCCCGCCCCTTTGTGACAGAGGATATCCTGCGCCGCTCCATTGAGCTTGCCCGGCAGACGGGCAGCGGCGTGGCCTGCGCCAACGTCGTGGATACTATCAAGCAGGTTGGGGAGGATGGAAGCGTCATCACGCTGGACCGCTCCCGCCTGCGCGCCGCGCAGACCCCTCAGACATTCCGGTGCGCGGAGATCTTGCGCGCCTGTGAGGAAGCTGCCGCGCAGGGCTGGACGGCCACAGACGACGCCGACCTTTATGAACGCTACTATGGTCGCGTATCGCTCTTTACCGCCCCGGATAGCCCGGGCAACGTCAAACTGACCACAAGGGAGGACTTTATGCGCATGGAAAGCGGGGCATTCCGCGTTGGCACGGGCTTTGACGCGCACCGACTCAAGGAAGGCCGGCCGCTGGTGCTCTGCGGCGTGCAAGTACCGGCGCAGCGGGGACTGGACGGCCATTCCGATGCCGATGTAGCGGTTCACGCGCTTATGGATGCCATACTCGGCGCACTGGGCGAAGGCGATATCGGTCGTCATTTTCCCGACAGCGACGATACATACCGGGGCATATCCTCCATGCTGTTGCTCTCGCGCGTCATGCGCCTGGCAAGCGAGCGCGGCTTCCGAATTGTCAACGCGGATGTAACCATCGTCGCCCAACGGCCCAAACTCGCGCCCTATCTGGAGGGAATGCGCCTGAATATCGCCGAAGCGCTGGATGTGGCACCGGATTGCGCCAACGTCAAGGCCACCACAACCGAGCGCATGGGGTACGAAGGCAGGGAAGAGGGGATCTCCGCGCAGGCGGCGGTTCTGCTTGCGAAAGGAAGTGTGTAACGGATGATCGGGATCATCGGCGCGTTGGATATTGAGATTGAGCGCCTGGTTTCCCAAATGGAACACCCCACGCGCCGCGTGGTAAGCGGCGTGCCCTATGTGCATGGGAGCCTGTTGGGGCGGGAAGCTGTCGTCGCCCGCGCTGGAATCGGTAAGGTCAATGCCGCCGTGTGCGCGCAGACGATGGCGCTGTATTACGAGCCTGGGCTCATCATCAATAGCGGCGTTTCCGGGGCGCTTGCGCCTGCGTTGAACGTGGGCGACGTGGTGGTGGGGACGGATGTGGTACAACATGACGTCGATACATCTGCCCTGGGCGATCCGCCGGGATTTGTTTCCACGGTGAACCAGTTGGCCTTTCCCTTGGATCAGGCCGCCTCAAAGTCAATTCTTGCCGCCGCGCCTCCGCTGGGCATTCGCGCCGTGGCCGGGCGCATTGCCTCGGGCGACCAGTTCGTCGCTTCCTCCGCGCGCAAGGCGGAAATTGTACGCCTGTTTGCGGCCGCTACCTGCGAGATGGAGGCCGGGGCCATTGCCCAGGTCTGCCATCTGAATAATATTCCCTGCGCGGTAATCCGCTCGATTTCCGATGGCGGCAACGAAGAAGCAGCCATGTCATATGAGGAATTTTTGCCTCTGGCGGCAAAAAATTCCGCCAACCTGGTGCTGGCGTATATCCGATCGTTGGATAATTTATGAACGATCCGTAAAAACTGCAAAAAGCCTTGATTTTTTGACCATCCTTCGCTATAATTAGTCAGAGATGGTCAATTTATATTGCCCATCTTGGAAAGAGGTGGATCAGCATGGCTCAATTGAGCGACTCCATTGAGCAATTTATCAAAGAGCTGATGGACGAGGGGACGCAAATCGAGGTGCGCCGCAACGAACTGGCGCAGCATTTCGGCTGTGCGCCTTCGCAGATCAACTATGTGCTGGCGACGCGGTTTTCTGTGGATCACGGCTATATCATCGAATCGCGGCGCGGCGGCGGCGGGTATGTGCGCATTGTGCGCATGCGCGAACGCGGCGACGGCAATCTGCTCAACATGCTTTTAAAGCGCGTAGGCAACTCCATCGCCGAGGATAGCGCCTGCGCCATTATCGCGCACCTGCTCGACCGCAAACTGGTTACGGCCAACGAGGCCAAAATCATGCGCGCGGCCGTGGCGCGCAATGCTCTGGCGTTGCCGGTAAGCGCAAAGGATGTTTTGCGCGCGTCGGTTTTGAAGAATATGCTGGAGCAGGTATTTCGCAATCTGGAGGGAGGCGAGCGCAATGATGTGTGACGAATGTGGCATCCGGCCCGCGCAGTTTCATTTGACAACCATTTCCGGGGAGGAAAAAACAGAGCGGAATCTCTGCCCCGTGTGCATGGCAAAATATCAAAAGCAGATCCCGGGATTGGACTTTTCCAACCTGGCGGGGTTAATCAGCGGTTTTCTCGAATCCGCGGCGGCAACGCGGGATGGCGAGGAGCAAAGCGATGAATACGCGGAGCTTGCCTGCCCGGCCTGCGGCACGACCTACGCCGCTTTCCAAAAAAGCGGCATGCTCGGCTGCGCCGAGTGCTATCAGGCGTTCCGCAAGCCGCTGGAAGGCCTGCTGATGCGCGTGCACGGCAACACCCAGCATGCTGGCCGCATTCCCGGCGGCGTCAAAAGCGACGTATCCATCCGCATGAACATCGACCGGCTGCGGCAGGAACTTGTCAAGGCCATCGCCGCCGAGGAATATGAAGAAGCCGCGCGTCTGCGCGACCAGATTCGCTCCCTCAAGCAACAGCTTGACCCGGCGGAGAAAGCAGAGGCGGCAAATAACGCCGCCGGAGAGGGGGAAAAGGACAATGGCTGATTATGTGCAGGCGCCTGAACAGGACGTCGTCATTTCCAGCCGCGTGCGGCTGGCGCGTAACTACCAGGATTTGCCGTTTTCCCCGAAGCTGACGCGCGAAGCGGCGGAAGAAGTTGTCTCCCGCGCGCACGAAGCGATGAAGCAAAGCCCGGAAGGCGAAGCGTTTACGCTTCTGCGCGTAAACGACCTCGGCGACGACGAGCGCCGCCGCCTGGTGGAGCATCATCTCATCAGCTACGACCTGCTCAAATACCCGCAACGCTCAGCGGCATTGATCTCCTCCGGGGAAACCGTATCGGTTATGCTCAACGAGGAAGACCATCTGCGCATTCAGGGCTTGTTGCCGGGCATGCAGCTTGAGCGTTCCGCCCAGTTGGCCTTTACCGCCGACGACGCGCTGGGGGCGCAGAGCGTCTATGCTTTCGACCCTCAGTGGGGCTATCTGACGAGCTGTCCCACCAATGTGGGCACGGGCATGCGCGCTTCGGCAATGCTGCACTTGCCCGCCATTTCCGAAAACGGACAGATCGGCGTGATTATGCAGGCTGTGGCCAAGCTGGGCCTGACCGTGCGCGGCCTGTATGGCGAGGGCAGCGAGGCACAGGGCAACCTCTATCAGCTTTCCAACCAGGTGACGCTGGGACGGAGCGAGGACGACGTCATCCGCTCCCTGCAGGCGGCCACGGAGCAGATCGTCGGCCACGAGCGCGCTATGCGCGAACGCTCGGAAAAAGAGGATATGTACGCCTTGCAGGACAGGCTGTTGCGCTCCTGGGGAGAAACCGTCAACGCACGGCTGATGTCCGCCAAGGAATGGATGCGGCGCTATTCAGATATTCGGTATGCCGCCAGCATGGGCTATTTACACGCGCCATTGCGGGCGCTGGACTGCCTGATGATGGATCTTCAGCCCGGTTCGCTGGCCGTGAAGGCTGGCAAGCTCATCGGCGAGCGCGAAGGCGAGATCCTGCGGGCGCGTCTTTTGCGCGAGCAGCTTTTGCAGCTCGTCGCCAACTAAATGTTTATGGAGGAAACGCATGGCTTACTTTGCGAAATTTACAGAGCGCGGCCAGCGCGCGCTTCTAACGGCGCAGCGTGAGGCGGCGCAGCTGGGCAGAACTTACGTCGGCACGGAGCATCTGCTCCTGGGCGTGCTCAGCGATCCGGGCGCGGCTTCCGTCGTCCTCAAGGGGATAACGGTGGATGCCGTCCGCCAGGAGATAATCCAGATTCTGGGGCGCGGCGACGACAATTCGCCGGTGCGAACCATGGTCTATACGCCGCGCACCAAAAAAGTGCTTGAACAGAGCGTGCGCGAGGCGCGCGACCTCAAGCAGAACTACGTGGGCACAGAACACATCCTGCTGGCCCTGATGCGCGAACGCGAGGGAGTGGCGGCGCATGTGATGATTAAGATGGGCATGGATTTGAACAAGGCCCGTGAAGAACTCCTGCGCGCCCTGAACGGCGGCGAGGAAGGGGCTTCCAGCGCTTCCGCGCCGGAACAGGAGACGCCCTCTCTCGACCAGTTTTCCCGCGATTTGACCAAGGCGGCGCAGGCGGGCGAGCTGGACCCGGTGATTGGCCGGGCCAGGGAGATCGAGCGCATCGTGCAGATTCTCTCCCGGCGCACCAAGAATAACCCCGTGCTCATCGGCGAACCGGGCGTGGGCAAGTCCGCCATCGTGGAAGGGCTGGCGCAGCTCATCGTCGAGGGCAGCATTCCCGAAATCCTGCGAGGCAAGCGCGTGGTGTCGCTCGATTTGGCTGGCATGCTGGCGGGCGCGAAATACCGCGGCGAATTTGAGGAGCGCCTGAAAAACGCCATGGCGGAAATCCGCAAGGCGGGCAACGTCATCCTCTTTATCGACGAATTGCACACCATCGTCGGCGCGGGCGCTTCCGAAGGCGCCATCGACGCGGCCAACATCTTAAAGCCCATGCTAGCGCGCGGCGAGATGCAGTGCATCGGCGCGACCACGCTGAAGGAATACCATAAGTATATCGAAAAGGATTCCGCCCTGGAGCGCCGCTTCCAGCCGGTCAACGTCGGCGAACCGACGCGCGAGGAGTCTGTGGAGATTTTGCGCGGATTGCGCGACCGCTATGAGGCGCATCACCGCGTGCACATCACCGACGAGGCCATCATCGCGGCGGTCAATCTCTCCGACCGCTATATCTCGGACCGCTTCCTGCCCGACAAGGCCATCGACCTGATTGACGAGGCCGCCTCGCGCGTGCGCATTAAGGCGTTCACCGCGCCGCCGGATATGAAGGAGCAGGAGGCCCGCCTCGAGGTGCTCAACAAGGAAACCGAAGAGGCCGTGGCCCATGAGGACTTTGAAAAGGCCGCCAACCTGCGCGACCAGAAAAAGCAGCTGCAAAATGAAATGGTTGAGCGCCGCAAGGAGTGGGAGCAGAAGCGCACCTCCAAGGTGGAGACGGTGGGCGAGGAGGAAGTGGCCGAAATCGTCTCCTCGTGGACGGGTATCCCCGTCAAGCGCATGACCGAGAGCGAGGCCGAACGGCTTATGCACCTGGAGGAAATCCTCCACCGCCGCGTCATCGGTCAGGATGAGGCCGTCAAGGCCGTTTCCAAGGCCGTGCGCCGCGCGCGCGCCGGTTTGAAAGACCCCAACCGCCCCATCGGCTCGTTCATCTTCCTCGGCCCCACGGGCGTGGGCAAGACCGAGCTTTGCAAGGCGCTGGGCGAAGCGCTGTTTGGCGACGAGGACAGTCTGATCCGCATCGACATGTCCGAGTATATGGAAAAGCACTCCGTATCGCGCATGATCGGCTCGCCGCCGGGTTACGTCGGCCACGAGGAAGGCGGCCAGCTCACCGAAAAGGTGCGTCGCAAGCCCTATGCCGTCATCCTCTTTGACGAAGTGGAAAAGGCGCATCCTGACGTGTTCAACGTGCTTTTGCAGATTCTGGAGGATGGCCGGCTCACCGACGGCCAGGGCCGCGTGGTGGACTTTAAGAACACCGTTGTGGTCATGACCAGCAACGCCGGCGCACATACCCTCAAAAAGCAGCGCTCGCTCGGCTTTGGCAGCAGTGCCAACGATGAAAAGGGCTATGAAACCATGCGCGAAAACATCATGGACGAGGTCAAGCGCATCTTCCGGCCTGAATTTTTGAACCGTGTGGACGAAATCATCGTCTTCCACGCCCTCGAACAGGACGAGATCGACCGCATTGCCGCGCTGATGCTGGCAAACGTGCAAAAGCGCCTGCGCGAGCGCGATATTGATTTGGAAGTGGACGAGTCTGCCATCAAGCTGCTCAGCGCCGCCGGGTACGACCTGCAATATGGCGCGCGTCCGTTGCGCCGCGCCATCCAGCGCATGGTTGAGGACGCGCTCAGCGAGGAAATCCTCAATGGCAAAATCAAGCTGGGCGATCGTGTATTCATGACCGCGAAGGATGACCAGCTCGTCTTTTCCCCGCTTGCCAAAGAGGGCGAGCTTCCGCCCGCCCAGCCTGCTTACCAGAACAATGATTGAATGGGTTCCGCTTCCGCGGGTGGCTCCGTAGCCTCCGCTGGCGTAAGGAATTCTTCGACACGCCCTAAAATCCCGCCGGGTGTATAGCGCACCCGCAGGCTTTCCGCCCCCGTCACCAGCTCGCCCTCCTCGTAGAGCAGCGCGTGGCGGGGGATTATGCTGTATTCATGCGCCTGCGACAAATCCGCATCTGCGTCGGTATATTCAACCACTTCTCCCGCCTCGCCGCGCAGGGCTGCAATTTCCTCCGCGCGCTCGTCCGTGCGGCGGATGAGGAGGTATTCGGCATTTTCATCGCGCGCGGTAAAGCGCAAAACGGGCGTCTCTCCCGCGGCGCTGACAAGCTCCAAATCTGTCACCGGTTCGGGCGCGTCCCACTTGTCGCTCACGGTCTGCGGCTCACGGCCCGCGTAGAAAAGCTCGGTCTGCGCATAGCTCTGCGGCGTGCGCTCCGCCGCCAAGGTTACGGCGTTGTCCTGTTCCAGAGAAAGCGCGTCCACAACCACGCGGCGCAGTGTCGACGGCGTTTCAAAGCTGCCGCGCAGCCATTCCGCGCCTGCGGAGGACAGAAAACTGGCGCACAGGCGCGCCGGGTAGCTGCTGCCACCCGCCCAGTCGGGCATGACGTGTTCGCTGTCCGGTTCGTCAAAGCCCATCCAAACAGCCACGGCCAGTTTCGGCGTATAGGCCACCGTCCAGGCATCGCGGTTGCCGCCGCCCTTCATGCCCACCGTGCCGGTCTTTCCGGCCACGTTTGCGCCGACGGCGCTCAGGGCGTTGGCGCTGCCGCCCGCGGCGGCGGTTTTCAGCATATCGGTAATCATACAGGCCGTTTCCGCGGATACGGAGCGCGTACCGGGATTGTCCGCCTCGTAGAGCACCTTGCCGTCCCGATCGGTAATCTTCCGCACCGTATGCGCTTCCACGCGCGTGCCGCCGTTGGCAAGCGCGCAGTAGGCAGCGCACAGTTGGGCGGGGGAGACGCCCTCGGTCATGGAGCCGAGCGCCAGGGCGAGGTTTGCGTCGCTGTCGGCGGGCACAATGCCGAAGCGCTCAAGCTGCGCACGCAGGGCCGCCACGCCGATTTTGTCCGCCAGATCGACCGTAGCTACGTTGAGCGAACGCGAAAGCGCCTCGCGCAGCGTCACCTCGCCGTAATAGTTGCCGCCGGCGTTGCCCGGTTGATAGCCGCCCGCGAACACACGCGGTTCGTCGCTTATAAAACTGGTGGGCAGGTAGCCATAGCCTTCGATGGCGGCGGCGTAAGAAGAAACGGGCTTGATGGCGCTGCCGGGCTGACGTTGAATTTGCGTGGCGCGGTTCAGACCCAGGCGCACATCGTAGCTGCGCCCGCCGACGAGGGCGACGATTTCGCCGTTTTCCACGTTTTCCGCCACCAGCGCTGCCTGCGCGGGCGTGCCGTCGGCGGCAGGATCGGGGAAATTCGCGCCATTTTCAAACAGCGCTTCCGCCGCCGCCTGCGCCTCGGGATCCAGCGCGGTATAAATCGCATAGCCGCCCGCCAACAGCTCATCGCGCGTCACGCCGAGAATTTCCTGCGCTTCCGCCGCCGCCTGGTCGATGTACCAGCCAAATTGCGCGCTCTCCTCGGAAAGATGCAGGGAAAGTTCCTCGCCCTGCGCGCTTTGCGCCTCTTCCTGCGAAATAAAGCCGCACTCAGCCATTTCGCTTAAAATCAGGTTGCGCCGCTCAACGGCGTTTTCCGGCTCCAGATGCGGCGCATAGTTGCTGGGAGACTTGATTACGCCCGCCAGCAGCGCGCCCTCCGCAAGCGTCAATTCGCCTACGTGCTTGCCGAAATAGGCGTTGGCGGCGGCCTCGATGCCATAGGCTCCGCGCCCAAAATAGACCACGTTGAGGTATCTTTCCAGGATATCCTGCTTGCTCATCTGCCGCTCGAGCTGCAGGGCCAAAATTGCCTCCTGCGCCTTGCGCGAAAGCGTCTTTTCGCCGCTTAAGTGCGTGAGCTTGATGAGCTGTTGGGTGATGGTAGAGGCGCCCTGCTCCAGGCTCATCGTGCGTATGTCGTGCCATAGCGCCCCGAACAGGCGCACGATATCCACGCCGTGATGCTCGTAAAACCGCTGATCCTCCGCGGCAATGAAGGCGTTTTGCACGTGTTCCGGAATTTGGCCGAGTGCCACATAAACGCGGTTTTCACTTCCATACAGGCTGCCGGCGCGATTGCCGCCGGCGTCATAGATGATGCTCGTCTGATTGAGCTGCGTCAACTTTTCCAAATCCAGTTTTTCCCAATTCCATGGCTCCAAAACAATCACCAGCGCGGCCAATAAGGCCACGACAGCGCCCAATATGGCCCAACGTACCCATTTTCGCTTCACCAATATCCCTCCCGCAGTCGCCGCCGCGACAGGCGTTTGCGTATCTAGCATTTCCCAAAGACGGGTATATTAGCCGCTTTTGCCGAAAGTTGTTCGTGGACGCACACAGCCTTTATGCGTTACAATATATATGGTTCAACGCATTGAGGTGATTGATTTGAAGCGAACCTGGAACATGATCTCTATTGGCTCGATGTGGCTTCTGCTCACCGGCCTTGTCCTTTCGCTGCTCTCCGGCGGCGGGACGGCGGCGGTGGACACGGCTGCGCGCATCTGCCTGGCCGGTGCGGTAGCGCTGTTTATCGCCTCGGCGCTGTTGCGGCCGCGTGCCCTTCGTGCAGAGGCGGCGGGGCGTGTCGCGGGCCTGGATCCCGTGAGCGCCGCGCCCGACTGCGGTTTTCGCGATGTGGCCGCCAACGAGGAAGCGCGCCGCAGCCTGGAAGGACTGGTGGACTACCTCAAAGACCCGCAAAAATACGCGCGCTACGGGGCGCGGATGCCGCGCGGCGTGCTGCTCTACGGGCCGCCGGGCACGGGCAAGACATTGCTGGCCCGGGCGCTGGCGGGCGAAGCCGGGGTGCCGTTTTTCGCCTTGTCCGGATCGGACTTTGTGCAGATGTACGTAGGCGTTGGCGCCAGCCGCGTGCGAGAGCTGTTCAAAAGCGCGCGCAAGGCGGGGAAGTGCGTCATCTTCATTGACGAGATCGACGCTATGGCCAAAAAGCGCGACGACCAGTCCTCCGATGAGCGCGACCAGACGCTTAACGCCCTTTTGAGCGAAATGTCCGGCTTCCGGCCCACGGACGGCGTCATTGTGCTGGCGGCGACGAACCGCCTGGATACGCTCGACCCGGCGCTGCTCCGGCCGGGGCGCTTTGACCGGCAGATCGAGGTCGGACTGCCCGGGCGCGAGGAACGCCTCAGCATCCTCCGCCTGCACAGCCGTAACAAACCCCTGGCGCGTTCGGTAGACCTGGAGACGCTTGCTGGCGATACGAGCTGTTTTTCCGGCGCGTCCTTGGAAAACCTGCTCAACGAGGCGGCCATCTCCGCCGCCGGGCGCGGCGCGGAAGAAATTGAACCCAGCGATATCCGCGGCGCGTTTTACAAGACAGTGGCAGGCGCGGACCGCAAGAGCACGGCGACGCGAGCGGAAAGGCGCGTCATCGCCGTGCATGAGGCGGGGCACGCGATTGCCACGATGGCGCTCACGCCGGAAAACCGCCTCAAGCGCGTCAGCATCCTTCCCGCCGGCGGCGGCGCGGCGGGCTACAATCTCTCAATCCCGCCCGAGCGCACCATGTTGGAAAAACGGCATATCGAAAACCAGATTCAGGTATTGCTGGCGGGGCGCGCGGCGGAATTGCTGGTTGGCGGAGAGGAAGCCCTGACCGCGGGCGCATCCAACGACCTTTCCCGCGCGGCGGAACTTGCCGCGGCCCTGGTGATGGATTTGGGCATGGGCGGGGAACCGGCTGTTTCCCTGCGGGCGCTCAGCCGCGCCTGCGGCGGTGGAGACGATGCCAAACCCCTTTGCCGCCAAAAGCTCGGCGAATTGTTTGAGCGCGTCAGCGCGCTGTTGCTGGAGCATTCCGACGAACTTTTACTGCTCACGGAAGCGCTGGTAGAGCGTGAGGCCCTGTCCGGCGAGGAAGTGGAAGCCCTCCTGCGCGCCGCGTAAAGCGTCGAACGCCGTTTGTCGAACGGTTTGCGCGCTTCGGCAGGGGTTCTCAAAATTTGACAAAGGAAACGACAGGACAAGCATGGAATCATTCCCGGAGAAACATTGCGGCGAAGGGAATGATTCCATGCTTTCCTATGAGAAACACAGGGGCAGGCTGACCGTGCGGCTGGATGGCGAGCTGGACCACGACCGCGTCGGCCCCATCCGTGCGGAGCTGGACGCGCTCATCAGCGACCCAAAGGTCAAACATCTCGTGCTCGATATGGGGGGCGTGAGCTTTATGGACAGCTCCGCCATCGGCTTGGTCATCGGGCGCTACAAGGCGCTTTCGCGGCGGGGCGGCCGCGTGTCAGTCGCCCGCACCGCGCCGCGCGTGGACAGGATTTTTGAGATGGCGGGCCTGTATTCGATCATTGAAAAACTGGCATGAAAGCGGAGGGGCGTATGAGAATCAAAAACGAAATGCGGCTGGATTTTCCCGCCGCCGGCAAAAATGAGAGCTTTGCGCGGCTGGTTATCAGCGCGTTCATCCTGCCGCTCAATCCCACGCTGGAGGAACTTTCCGACGTCAAGACCGCCGTTTCGGAGGCCGTCACCAACGCCATCGTCCACGGCTACGGCGGGGAGGAAGGCACCGTGCGCCTGCACGCGACGCTTTATGAGGACGATACGCTGCGCGTGGATGTAATCGACGCCGGGCGCGGCATCGAAAACATCGAGTTGGCCAGAACGCCCTTTTTCACCACTTGCGACGATGACGCCGAGCGCTCCGGCATGGGCTTTACCGTTATGGAAAGTTTTATGGACGAAGTGCGCGTCACTTCCAAGATCGGCCGCGGCACCACCGTGCGCCTTGAAAAGCGCCTGCGCGCCTGCGATGCCCAGGACGCGCGCCGCGCTTGACGCCGGAAAAGCACGAAAGCACACAACGGCTTTTGCAAAGCGCCCGGGAGGGCGACATGCAGGCGCGTGAAACACTCGTTCTCGAAAACCTGGCCCTTGTCCGCCACCTGGTCAAGCGCTTTCAAGATCGGGGGCGGGAATATGAAGATCTCTTCCAATATGGTTGTCTGGGGCTTCTCAAGGCCATCGACCGCTTTGACCCCTCCTTTGGCACCGCTTTTTCCACCTACGCCGTGCCGGTCATTCTCGGCGAGATCCGACGGTTTTTGCGCGACGACGGCAGCCTGCATGTGGCGCGTTCCATCAAGGAAAACGCCCGCCGCGTAGAGGAGGAACGCGAAAAAACCGTGCGCGAAACCGGCAAGGAACCGACCGTGGAAGAAATAGCCACCGCCCTGCATCTTTCGCACGGGGATGTGCTCCTGGCACTAAACGCCCGCCAGGGCGTGCGCTCGCTGGACGCGGCCGTGGATGGAGACGGCGAGCTGTCCCTGAAAGACACCATTGGCGTGGATTGTATGGAAGAAGTCGAAAAAAGGCTCCTGCTCAGGAGCCTTCTCAAGTCGCTGCCCAAAGAGGACATGCGATTGATTGCAATGCGCTATTTTCAGCGCCGCACGCAAACTGAGATTGCCAAGGAAATGGGCATTTCCCAGGTACAAGTTTCGCGCATGGAAAGTAAGATTCTCAAACGGTTGCGCGAATATGCAGAAAATGGTCTGTAATTATCAAACCTTAGTCTTTAAAATAAAGACTTTAGTTTATAATTCCAAGGCCTCGGTCTCTTTTTGGATGGCTGCAAAGTACGGTGTGCAGTCGATGGTGGCAAAATAGTCCAACGGCGTTTCCGCACGGCGAATCAGCGAAAAACTGCCGTCCTCCTGCAAAAGCACCTCGGCGGAGCGCAGTTTGCCGTTATAGTTGTAGCCCATCGAATGACCGTGCGCGCCGGTGTCGTGGATAACCACCAGGTCGCCGATATCAATGTGCGGCAGCGGCCGGTCGATGGCAAACTTGTCGTTGTTTTCACACAGAGAACCGACAATGTCGTAAATATGGTCGTTGGGCTGGTTTTCCTTGCCGGCGATCGTAATGTGATGATACGCGCCGTACATCGCCGGGCGCATCAAGTTGGCGGCGCAAGCGTCCAGACCGATATATTCCTTGTAGATGTGCTTTTCGTGGATGGCGGTGGCCACCAGGCAGCCGTGCGGGCCGGTCATGTAGCGGCCCAGCTCGCTGGCAATGTGTATCTTCATGCCGGTGGGCTCAATCATCTGTTCGTAAAGCCTGCGTACGTCATCTGCGATTTCCTCGATGTTCGCGGGCGATTGCTGCGGGCGGTAGGGAATGCCGACGCCGCCGGAGAGGTTGATCATGAAAAAGTCCGCGCCAATCATTTCGTGCGCCTCGGCCGCCAGCTTGAAGAGCATCCGGGCGATGGTGGGATAGTAGGCCGAGTCTGTGGAGTTGCTTGCCAACAGCGTGTGCAGGCCAAATTGCTTGACGCCCTCATTTTGCAATATGCGGATGGCCTGGAAAATCTGCGGACGGGTCATGCCGTATTTGGCGTCCCAGGGATGGCCCATGCAGGTATTGCCGATATGCAGCTCCCCGCCGGGATTGTAGCGCAGGCAGATTTTTTCGGGGATCCCGCCGTTGCGCTTGAGAAATTCGATGTGGGTAATGTCGTCCAAATTGATGGTCGCGCCCAGTTTGCGCGCGTAGATATAGTCCTCGGCAGGGGTCATATTGGAGGAAAACATGATATCCTCGCCCTCAAAACCCACGGCCTTAGCCAGCATCAGCTCCGTGATGGAAGCGCAGTCCACGCCGCAGCCCTCGCTTTTGAGGATGGAAAGTATATAGGGGTTGGGGTTGGCCTTGACCGCAAAGTGCTCCCGAAAGCCGTGGTTCCAGGAAAACGCAGCCTGCACGCGCCGCGCCGTTTCGCGGATGCCCTTTTCGTCGTAAAGATGGAAGGGCGTTGGGTAGACCGAAGCGATTTCCCGCAGCTTTTCGGCGGAACAGAAGGGCAGCTTCTGCATAAATATTCCTCCCTGCATAAATATTCGTGCTGCCGGTATGACAAGTGCAATGATAGGCATTTTTAGCCCGCGCGTCAAGCAAAATCCCGTTGAATTCGGAAAAAATGAATTCTTTAACATTCCGCCGTTGAACAAACGCCGTTTTCGTGTTAAAGTAAATTGGATGTTTATCTGTGGAGGTTAGTCGCTTGAGCCTTTCAGAACGGATCGACGCGCTTTTGGAGCGCGTTGAAAAGCCGGTGCGCTACATGGGCGGCGAGTTCGGGTGCGTCATGAAAGACCCGGAATCGGTCGATGTGCGCTATGCGTTTCTTTTCCCGGATACCTATGAGGTCGGCATGTCTCATCTGGGCATGAAGATCCTCTATCATACCATCAACGCGCGCGAGGACGCTTGGTGCGAGCGCGTGTTTTCTCCGTGGGTGGACATGGCCGCGCTCATGCGCGCGGAACATGTGCCCCTGTTTTCTCTGGAGAGCCGTACGCCGGTGCGGGAGTTTGATTTGCTCGGCATTACGCTCCAGTATGAAATGAGCTTTACCAACATCCTTGAGGCGCTGGATTTGGCCGGCATACCGCTTAGGCGCGAGGAGCGCGATTCCGGCCCCTTCGTCATCTGCGGCGGACCCTGCGCTTTCAATCCGGAACCGCTCGCGCCGTTTGTCGATTTCTTTGTCCTTGGCGACGGCGAGGTGTCCACGCATCAGACCATTGACGCCTACCGGCAGTGGAAGGCGTCCGGCCTGCCGCGCGCGGAATACTTGCGCATGGTTGCAAAGATTCCCGGCGTATATGTGCCCTCGCTTTACGATGTGGCCTACAACGCCGATGGCACCATCGCCTCCATCGCCCCTAAGGAGGGCAGCGGCGCGCCGGAAATGGTCTATAAGGCGCTGGTCAACGACTTGACGCACGCGGATTATCCGGAAAAACTGATCGTTCCCTATGGCGAGGTCGTCCACAACCGCATTATGCTGGAAATTTTCCGCGGCTGCACGCGAGGCTGCCGCTTCTGTCAGGCGGGCATGATCTATCGCCCCGTGCGCGAACGCTCCATGGACCGCCTGCTCGAACTGGCCGAAAAGCTGGTGCGCGCCACGGGGTACGACGAAATTTCCCTGATGAGCCTTTCCAGCGGCGATTACTCCTGCCTGCCGGAACTGGCGCGGGAGATGGTGCGCCGCTATGCCGGGCGGCGGGTAAAGATATCCCTGCCCTCGCAGCGTATCGACAACGTGCTTACCGATACGCTTAAGGAAACGCAGAAAGTGCGCAAAACCGCGCTCACGCTCGCTCCGGAGGCGGGCACCCAGCGCCTGCGCGACGTCATCAACAAGGGCGTGACCGAGGAAGATCTTGTGCGCTCGGTAACGGACGCCTTTGAACAGGGCTGGTCGGCGGTCAAGCTCTATTTCATGCTTGGCCTGCCCACGGAAACGGACGAGGACGTGCTCGGCATCGCGCATCTGGCGGATGTGGTGCGCTCGTGCTATCTTTCGCTTCCCAAGGAAAAGCGCGCCCCTGGCCTGCGCATCACGGTGAGCGCCTCGGTATTCGTGCCCAAGAACTTCACGCCCTTCCAGTGGGCGGCGCAGCTTGGCAACGACGAGGTTGTGCGCCGCCAGCAGCTTCTTAAGCGCGAGCTTTCCAAAATCAAGGGCGTGGATTTTAAGTATCACGCCATGGATTTAAGCTACATCGAAGCCGTATTTGCGCGCGGAGACCGCCGCCTGGCCGACGTGCTGGAACGCGCTTGGCGCCTGGGCTGCCGTTTTGACGGCTGGTCGGATCAGTTCCGCTATGACCTGTGGAAGCGGGCATTCGTGGATTGCGGCCTTGACCCGGGTTTTTATGCCACCCGCGAACGGCCGGAGGATGAAATTTTTCCCTGGGAGCATCTTGATGCGGGTGTGAGCAAGGAATTCCTGCTTCGGGAATGGAAAAAGGCGCAAAGCGCCGAGCGCACGCAGGATTGCCGCAAGGGCTGCGTGGGCTGCGGCATGCGTCGCTACGAGGGGGCCTGCCGATGAGAACGCTTCTGCGCTTTGGCAAAAACAGCCGCCTGCGCTTTGTATCGCATTTGGATTTGCAGCGCTTTTTTCAGCGTGCGCTGAACCGCACTGGCCTGCCCATCGCCTTTTCGCAGGGCTTTAATCCGCACGCGGTGATGTCGTTTGCCTCGGCGCTGGCAGTGGGCTGGACGAGCGAATATGAAATACTGGATGTAAAGCTCGCCGCGCCGATGGGCCGCGGCCGGGTGGAAGAGGCCATGCGTGCCGCTTTGCCGGAGGATTTGCCCGTCCTGGGCGTGCGCATGGTGGACGACCGCTTCCCTGCGGCGATGTCCCTGGTGCGCTGTGCGGACTATCGCATCATCCCGGAGGGCACGGATGCGGCGGCCATACTTGCCGCTGTGGAGCCATATCTTGCGGCGGAGCATGTGATGGGCGTGCGCAAGACCAAGTCCGGCGAGCGTGAGATCGACCTGCGCCCGCTGACGCTCTCTCTTGCGGCGCGGGACGGCAGTCTTTACGCGCGCCTGATGCTCACGGAGCGCGATACGCTCAAGCCTGACGTGCTTCTGGCCGGCCTGGCCGGCCTGGCTGGCGTGCAGGTGCCGCGCGTGCATGTGCATCGTTTGTGCCTGCTTGGGGAAAACGCGGCGGGGGAGCTTTCGCCGCTGATGGAGCTGAAAAACGCATGACAAAGACGATCCTCATCGACCGCCTGTGCGGACAGACGAGCCTGGCCCTTCTTGAGGACGGCGCGCTCGCGGAGCTGTATTTTGAAAGCAAGGGGCACGAAAAGCTCTCCGGCAACATCTATGCGGGCCGGGTCGAAAACGTGCTTCCCGGCATGAACGCTGCCTTTGTCAATATTGGTCTTGAGAAAAACGCCTTTCTGTATGCGGGAGACATACAGCTTGGCGACGCGGAACTTGCCGAGCAATTGCGCGGCGCACGCATCGAGCGCTTGGTGCGGCCGGGGCAGACCATCGTCGTTCAGGTCGTCAAGGAACCTGGCGGCGATAAGGGGCCTCGTCTCTCCTGTCATATTACGTTGCCGGGGCGTCTGTCGGTGTTTTTGCCGACGGTCAAGTATGTCGGCATTTCCCGCCGGATCCACGCTGAAGAGGAACGGGAACGCTTGCGCGCGATTGCAGAAGCGCTTGTACAGCCCTCCGAAGGCGGTATAATCGTGCGCACGGCGGCGGAAGGCGCACAGGAAAAGGAACTGCGCGATGATTTCGAAGCGCTTGCGCGCCTGTGGCAGGCCATTGAGCGCCGGGGACGTCACGTTACTGCGCCCGCGCTTTTGCACTGCGACGGCAGTCTGATTGATCGCGCCGTGCGCGATATGCTCTGCGACGAAGTGGAAAGCGTGCGCACAGAGGACGCATGCCTCTATGAAAGCCTGCGTGAAACCGCAACTACGCTGGCTCCGGAGTTCGCCGGCCGTATCGTGCTGGATCGCGCCGAATCGCCGATTTTCGACCGCTTCTGCGTCTGGAAGCAGGCGGAGAGCGCCTTCAAGCGCCGCGTTTGGCTCAAAAGCGGCGGCTATTTGGTGTTCGACTATACCGAGGCGCTCACCGTGGTGGACGTCAACACCGGCAAATACGTCGGCAAGCGCTCGCTTTCGGAAACCGTGTTTGCCCTCAACTGCGAGGCGGCGCGCGAGATTGCCCGCCAGCTTCGCCTGCGCGATATCGGCGGCATCATCATCATTGATTTTATCGACATGGACCGCCCGCAGCAGCGCGAAGCGCTTTTGGACGTCCTGCGCGAATGCCTGCTCCGGGATCACACGCGCACCAATCTCGTAGGAATTACCGGACTCGGTCTGGTTGAGTTGACGCGCAAGAAGGTGCGCCAGCCGATTTACAAGCAGAAATGCCATGTATGCGCTGCCTGCCAGGGAAGCGGACTGGTGCCCGCGCATGAGCACACGGCGCGCCAAGCGCTGCTTGAGGCGCGCAGACGTCGCCGGCGCGGGGACGAGACGCCCTATGTCATTATCGCGGCGCCGCCGGTAGCGGGAATGATCCTCGCGCTCGGCGCGCCGGAGGGGGCGGCGGCGCTGCGCGTGCTCGCCGACGAAGGCATGGACGAGGCTGATTTTCGCCTCGAATCGTTTCAGGAGGAAACGCCGCCCAGCGGCGCAAAGCTATTGAAGGACAAAACAGGGGAGACGCCATGAACGAACGCTTTATTGTATCGGAAAGCGAGCTTGTGCGCCAGCGCGAATTCGCCGCGCGCGTGCGCCAGTTTCCAGACCGGCCGCAGACTTTCCACATCGTTACCATGGGCTGCCAGATGAACGAACGCGATTCGGAAACCATCGCCGGCATGCTCGCCGGGATGGGGATGCGCCCGGAAGCGGTGCGGGAAAAGGCCGGCCTTATTCTCTACAACACCTGCTGCGTGCGCGAAAACGCTGAAAACCGCGCGCTGGGAAACGTCATCTGGCTCAAGGAGCTGAAAAAAGAGCGCCCGGAACTTCTGATCTGCGTTGGGGGCTGTATGGCACAGGAAGCGGGCATGGCCGAGCGCATGAAGGCCATGTACCCGTTTATCGACTTGGTATTCGGCACGCACAACATGCACCGCTTGCCCGAATACCTTCTGCGCGTGTTGGAAAGCCGCCATCCCGTCGTGGAAGTCCTGGAAAGCGACGGCGTGATTGTCGAAGGCCTGCCGCAGGAGCGCGCCAGCGCCTTTTCCGCCTTCGTCAACATCATGTATGGCTGCAACAACTTCTGCTCCTATTGCATCGTGCCCTATGTGCGCGGCCGGGAGCGCTCGCGCGAACGACAGTCGGTTCTTGATGAATGCAAGCGCCTTGTCGACCAGGGCGTCCAGGAAATCACGCTGCTTGGGCAGAACGTCAATTCCTATCGCGGCGGCGGCAGTGAATTTGCCGAACTGCTCCGGCGCGTGGACGCGCTGGGCGTGCCGCGTTTGCGGTTTATGACCTCGCATCCCAAGGACTTGAGCGACGAACTGATTGCAGCCTATGGCGAGCTTGAACACCTGATGCCCAATCTGCATCTGCCCGTACAGGCTGGAAACAATGCGATTCTTCAGGCCATGAACCGCCGTTATACGCGCGAGCGCTATCTGGAGCTGGTAAACAAACTAAGGTCTGTAAAACCGGAAATCGGCCTGACGACGGATATCATCGTCGGCTTTCCCGGTGAAACGGAGGAGCAGTTTGAGGATACGCTCTCGCTTGTGCGAGCGGTTCGCTATGATTCCGCATTTACTTTTATCTATTCCAAGCGCGCCGGCACGAAAGCGGCGCAAATGCCCGACAATACGCCCGAGCCGGTCAAGAGCGAACGCATCCAACGCCTGATCGCCTTGCAATCAGACATTTCCCGGGAAATCCTCACCGCGCAGGTGGGACGGCGGGAAACGGTGCTGGTAGAATCCCTTTCCGCGCGCGACGAGGGTTGGATCGGCGGCAAAACGCCGCGCGGGCACATGGTCAATTTCCCGGGAAAACCTGACCTGATCGGTCAGCTTGTCCGGGTAGAAATCCTTTCCGCGGGCCGCAATACGTTGCGCGGAAAAATGATCACGGAGGTTTGAGTCAATGGACGCCGTATTTCAGAAAACCAGAGAGCTTGGGCAGGCGCTGATCGAAAGCGAAGTCTATCAGGAAATGAAGGCTGCAGAGGAAAAGGCCGCCCGCAACCAGGAGGCGGCAGAGGCGATGAACCATTATTTGGAGCTGCGTGGGCAGATTCAGGACATGCTTTCCCATGAAAATCCCGATTCTGCCGTACTCAAGCGCCTTTCCGACGAAATGGATGAAACGCAGAACAGGCTCAACATGATTGACGACATCGCCGCCATGACGCAGGCGCGCGCAGCGTTTTCCGAGCTGATCAATCAGGTCAACCAGGTGCTTCAATTCATCGTCACCGGGCGCATTGCCGAAGAAGGCCAGGATAGTTGCTCGGGTAGCTGCGCTTCCTGCGGCGGCAGTTGCCATACGACGCACTAAAAGAAAACGCGGGATTTACGAAGGCGGGGTGAAAGGCGATGGCTGTTTCGCCAATGATGCAGCAATACCTCCAGATCAAGGAGCAGTACAAGGACGCGATCCTCTTTTTCCGGCTCGGTGATTTCTACGAGATGTTTTTTGACGACGCCATTCTCGTGTCCCGGGAGTTGGAGTTGACGCTGACGGGAAAAGACTGCGGTCTGTCTGAACGCGCGCCCATGTGCGGCGTACCCTTTCACGCCGCGGATACCTATCTGGCCCGCCTGATCGAAAAAGGTTATAAGGTGGCTATCTGCGAGCAGATGAGCGACCCGGCGACCACCAAGGGGTTGGTCGAACGCGAAGTCATCCGCGTGGTCACGCCCGGCACAGTCATCGAAACCAGCATGCTGGAGGATACGCGCCCCAGCTATCTTTTGTGCGTCTGCGCGCGTCAGAAGCGCGCGGGCGTGGCGTTTGCGGACGTGTCCACCGGGGAATTCCGCTATTTTTCGCTGGACGATATGCGCCTGTCGATTGCCGACGAGCTGGCGCGCATAGAGCCGCGCGAAATCATTACCAATGACAAAGCGGCGCTTGCTGCCTGTGTGCCCGAGCGCGCAGAACGCGCCGGTACGCCCAATGCGGAGACATTTGAATATGCGCATGCCGTAAAATGTCTGAGCGCGCATTTTGGGAAAAGTATTTCCGAACTTGGTCTGGAAAACAACCGGCTGTGCGTATGCGCGGCGGGGGCGCTGCTTGCTTACCTGACGGAAACGCAGAAAAACGCCCTGACGCATATCATGGAGCTGCGCCCTTACGAGCGATCCAGCTTTATGGCGTTGGATCGCGCTGCCCTGAAAAGCCTTGAGCTTACGCAGACGGTACATGGCCGTGGCAAACGCGGTTCACTGCTCGCTATTCTCGACCGCACGGAAACAGCGATGGGCGGACGCCTTCTGCGCGATTGGATTGAGCGGCCGCTCTGTGACGCCGAACAAATCGGCAGGCGGCTTGACGCGGTGGAATGCTTTACCCAACGCCCGTTTGAGGCAAATGCTCTGCGCGAATCGCTCAGTGGCGTTTACGATGTTGAGCGCCTCTTGAGCCGCATCGCCTATGACGCGCTCAACGCCCGCGATTGCCTGTCCCTGCGCGCCACGCTGCAGCTTGTGCCCCTGATTCGAAAGGACGCCGCCGCCTGCGACGCGGCTTTCATACAAAGCTGCGTTTCCTCCCTTGATCCCATGGAGGATATTTCTTCGCTGCTCTCACGCGCCATTGATGATGAACCGCCTCTGTCTGTACGCGAAGGCGGCATGATCCGCGCCGGTTATTCTCAGGAATTGGATGAACTGCGCGATGTATCGCAAAACGGCAAGGTATACCTTGCGGAGATGGAGCGCCGCGAGCGTGAGGAAACCGGGATCAAAAACCTGAAAATCGGCTACAACCGCGTTTTTGGCTATTATATCGAGGTTACGCGCTCGTTTTACGACTTGGTGCCTTACCGCTACGTCCGCAAACAGACGCTTGCCAACTGCGAACGTTTCATTACCGATGAACTCAAAGAACTGGAGCGAAAAATTCTCGGCGCTGAGGAAAATGCCGTGCGCCTGGAATACCAGCTTTTCTGTGAGATTCGGGAAACGCTCAAGCAGGCTCTGCCGCGCTTGAGCGCTACGGCAGGCGCGCTCAAGACGCTGGACGTATTGCTCTCGCTGGCGCGCGTGGCGCAGGAAAATGAATATGTGCGCCCGTCCATCAACAATGAGGGGCGCTACGAAATCGTCGATGGACGCCACCCTGTCGTCGAAGAAGGGCTTGGCCGCGCAGTGTTCGTGCCCAATGATACGCACCTGGACAATGAGCACCGCGTGATGATTATCACCGGGCCGAATATGGCGGGTAAATCCACCTATATGCGTCAGGTAGCCCTGATCGTGCTCATGGCCCACATGGGCAGCTTTGTGCCCGCCGCCTCGGCGGATGTCGCCCTGACCGACCGCATTTTTACCCGCATCGGCGCTTCGGATGACCTCTATGGCGGCCAGTCCACCTTCATGGTGGAGATGAGCGAAATGGCGGCCATCCTGAAATATGCCACGCCGCAAAGCTTGCTCGTCTTGGACGAGGTGGGACGCGGTACTTCCACGTTCGACGGCCTTTCCATCGCCTGGGCGGCAGTAGAATACATCGCCCAGAAGTGCGGGGCGCGCACGCTCTTTGCAACGCACTATCACGAGCTTTCCGAACTCGAAGGGCAGCTCGAAGGCGTTGTCAACTACCGCATCACCGCGCGGGAGCAGGGGGAGGACGTAATCTTCCTGCGCAAAATCGTTCCGGGCGGCGCGGACCGCAGTTATGGCGTGGCGGTCGCCAAGCTCGCCGGGCTTCCCAAGAGCGTCATCGCCCGGGCGCGGCAAATTATGGCGCGCCTGGAGGTCAACGACGAAGTGCGCGGCTCCATCGGCAAGACCATTCTCGAAGGCGGCAAAGGCACCCAGCGCCAGCTCGGCATTGCGGACATCGAGCCGATTCGCTTGGTTGAAGAAATCGCCAAGCTGGACGTCGTGAGCATGACGCCCATCGACGCTCTCAACAAGCTGTTTGAACTCAACGAAAAAGCGCGCCGCATTTAAGGTTGTAGAGATACATGCTGGACAAAACCGTACCTAAGATATATCATCGCTTTGGATTTCGGCCCGTATTGCGCGCAGAGGAAGAGCGTGAAGGATGGCGCATTGTGTCAGAAAAGACGGGAATTGATTTTTTGCAGTACCTATAGTGGAGGTCAAATATGCCCATTCGCATACTGGACGCGGCGACCGTAGGACGGATTGCCGCTGGCGAAGTCGTGGAGCGGCCCGCATCTGTCGTCAAAGAGCTTGTGGAAAATTCTTTGGACGCGGGTGCGACCTCGGTAACGGTGGAGATCCGCGAAGGCGGCATCGCCTATCTGCGCGTGACGGATAATGGCTGCGGCATTGAGCCGGGGCAGGTACGGCTGGCTTTTGAAAACCACGCCACATCCAAGCTCACCAGCGCCGCACAGCTTGACGATATCCGCACGCTCGGCTTTCGCGGCGAAGCGCTTCCGTCTATTGCCGCCGTCTCCCGCGTGGAGATGACAACCCGCGCCAGGGAGCAGGAATCCGGCGCCCGCCTGACGATAGAGGGCGGACAAAACATGACCGTGCGCGAAGCGGGATGTCCAGAAGGTACAACCGTCATCATGCGGGATCTGTTTTTCAACATCCCCGTGCGCAGGGCCTTTCTCAAAAAGCCGCAATATGAGGGGGCGTTGGTCAGCGATACGGTGGCACGCATGATCCTTGGAAACCCGGAAATTTCCTTCCGTTTTATCAACAATGGACGCACGGTCTATCACAGCTTTGGCGATGGCGATTTGCGCCATGCAGTTTTCGCCGTCTACGGACGGGAAACCGCCGAAAAAATGCTGGAGGTTGATCGCTACGAGGGCGGGATTCGCATACGCGGGCTGGTAGGCATCGGTGAACAGGCCAAATCTACGCGCGGACACGAAGCATTTTTTATCAACGGCCGTTCCGTGCGCTGCGCGTTGCTTTCACAGGCGCTGGAAAGCGTTTGCCGCGAGCGGGTGACCATCGGCCTGTATCCAATGTGCGCGCTCAATTTGACGCTTGCGCCTGCAACGGTGGATGTAAACGTACATCCCAACAAGTTGGAAGTGCGTTTTCGTGATGAAGCCGCCACGCGACTTGCCGTAGAGAGCATGCTTCGGGAGGCTTTAAAAGTTCAGGGCGGTTCAATGCTGCAGCTTAAGGCAGAAAAGCCCGCCGAAGTCTGTCCCACGCGCACTGTAGAGCAGATTCCCTTGCCGTTTGCGGAGAAACTGGCCGAAAAGAAAACCAAAGTCGATAATCAGCAAACTGAAGTCTTTGATAAAGCGTCCAAAGTCGGAAAAGCACAAACCAAAGTTTCGAAAGATTTTGCAAACTCAGCGCTCGATCTGGATGCGATGATTTCAGCTGAACGACGGCGGATCGGCATTGAAAGCGGTGACGCCATGGGGCTGCGCGAATCTTTTGACCCAGTGCCCCTGCCGCTGACGCGACGTGATGGCGGCGAAAGCGAAATATCCTCTGTCAAGGCAGAAAAGCCCGACCCGGTTTCAGTTCCGGATTCGGCTTCCAGTGTGGAGCCTGAGGTAGAGCGTCCACCTTACCGCGTAATCGGCGTGCTGTTCAAGACCTACATACTGCTGGAGTGCGAGGACGCCTTTTTGCTCATCGACCAGCACGCCGCCCATGAGCGCCTTCGCTATGACGAGCTGGTGCGTGCTGTGGAAAATGGGGTGGCTTCGCAGCGCCTGCTTACGCCGCAAATTGTGCGCGTCACGGCGCGTGAAATGGCGCTTGTGGAGGAGAATATGGACGCGCTGAGCGCCGCCGGGTATGATATTTCCCCGATTGGAGAGCGCGATTTGCAGATTCGCGCTGTGCCGCACATCTACGGCCGCGCCGATCTCGAGCCACGCTTTATGGATGTGATTTCTGCCCTTCCCGGTCTTGGTTCTGCGGCGCTGGAAGCGCGCCGCGACGAGATTTTGCAGAGAGCCTGCAAAGGGGCGGTCAAAGCCGGCGACGCCTTGACCGATTCGGAAATCGAAGCGCTGCTTGCGCAGATGGAAGCTTCCGGAGCGCCGCCGACCTGCCCGCATGGGCGGCCGGTCATTAAGACGTTTTCCCGCCGCGAGATCGAGCGCATGTTCAAACGCATTCAATAGCAACTCTGTCCTGCAAGGAGGTAAGTGCATTGCCAAAGCCCCAGCTTTGGATTGTGGCCGGGCCTACGGCTTCAGGAAAGACGGCCGTGGCGGTAGAGCTTGCTCTGCGCGTAGGCGGCGAGGTAGTGTCGGCGGACTCCATGCAGGTCTACCGCGGCATGGATATACTCACCGCCATGCCCAGCGCAGCGGAAATGCGCGGCGTTGCCCATCATATGCTGGCCGTGGCTTCGCCCAGCGAGAAATTCAGTGCCGCCGCCTATCGCCAGCAGGCGCTTGCCTGTATTGCGGAGATCCGTAGGCGCGGCAAGCGGCCGATTGTCTGCGGGGGAACGGGCCTGTACATCAACGCCCTTACGCGGCCCCTCGGCTTTGCGGCGCAGGGAAACGAGGCGGTGCGCGCGGAACTGATGCACATTGCCGGGGAAGAAGGCGGCCGCACACGCTTGCACGCCATGCTGGCGCAGGTAGACCCTGCAAGCGCCGCGCGTCTGCATCCAAACGATGTGCGCCGGGTAATGCGGGCGTTGGAAATCTACCGGCTGACCGGACGCACGCAGACTGAACAGGCAGCCCTGGACGCACAGCGGGACGACGCGCCCTTTGACGGGCGCATCTATGCGTCGGAATGGCCCCGCGAGGCGCTTTACGAGCGCATAGACCGCCGTGTAGACGCTATGCTGGAGGCCGGACTTGTCGATGAAGTGCGACGCTTGATGCAAAACGCGGCGGAATATTCCACCGCGGCGCAGGCCATCGGCTACAAGGAGATTGCCGCCGCGCTGCGCGGCGAATGCTCCATGGAGGCCGCCATAGAAACGCTTAAGCAGGCGACGCGCAACTATGCCAAGCGTCAGCTTACCTGGTTCCGCCGCGACGAGCGCGTGCGCTGGGTTCCGGCGCAGGGGCGCACCGCGGCGGAAATCGCGGAAGAAATTCAAAAAGATATCGAGGCGAAACCATGACAAACATTCATATTCCCGAAATCCCCGCGTCCGTTGCGGCGCTGATTCAGCGCGCCGAAGCGGATTGCCAGCTGGCGTTTGCGCGTGTGGAAGCCATTGAGCGCATCAACACGCGCCGCGTCATTCGCGCCTTTCAGGAATACCGTGTGGGTGCGAGACACTTTGCGCCCACGACCGGTTACGGCTACGACGATATCGGGCGCGATACGCTTTCAAAGTTGTTTTCCTTTGTCTTCGAAACGGAGGATGCACTTGTGCGCCCGCAGATCGCTTCTGGTACGCACGCGCTGGCGCTGTGCCTGTATGGCGTGCTGCGGCCTGGCGATGAAATGCTGGCAGCGGCCGGCAGGCCCTATGACACGCTTGAGGAAGTAATCGGCATTGCCGGAGCGCCGGGAAACGGCTCTCTGCGGGATTTCGGCATCGGCTATCGGGAGGTTGGCATGCTCCCGAGCGGCGATATAGACATAAGCGGCGTGCTTAGCCAGCTCACGCCTGCCGTCAAGCTGGTGCTCATCCAGCGTTCGCGCGGTTACGACTGGCGCCCCTCTCTGTCGGTTGCGCAGATTGATGCGGCTATCGAGGCCATTCATCGTGTCCGTCCAGACGTCTGCGTGATGGTAGATAACTGTTACGGGGAATTCACGGACGAACGCGAGCCGCGCGCCGACCTGCTCGCCGGTTCGCTGATTAAAAACCCCGGTGGCGGCCTTGCACCGACTGGCGGTTATGTGGCGGGCAAGAGCGCCTTTGTGGAAAAGGTGGCTTGCCGTCTGACCTCGCCGGGGATTGGCGCGGAGGTGGGTTCCTACGCGGGCAGCTATCAGCCGTTTTACCAGGGGCTGTTTCTGGCGCCGCACACGGTGGCGCAGGCCGTCAAGAGCGCCATACTCGCCGCGCGCGCCTTTGAATTGTTGGGCTTTGCGGTCAATCCGGCTTGGGACGCGCCCCGCAATGACATTATCGAGGCCATTCGCTTTGATGATCCTGAAAAACTCATTGCCTTTTGCCAGGCCATTCAGATGTGTTCTCCGGTAGACGCAGAAGCGGTTCCAGAGCCTTGGGATATGCCGGGCTATCAAGATCCCGTCATCATGGCGGCGGGTACGTTTGTATCCGGCGCGTCTATCGAACTCAGCGCCGACGCGCCAATCCGCGCGCCGTATATCGGCTATTTGCAGGGGGCGTTGACCTATGCCCATGGCCGTTTGGGAATTGAAGGAGCCATCGCCATGTTGGTGCAAAAGGGACTGGTGGAATTGTAGGATGGCGCAATCCAATATCATGTCCAGCGGCTTTGATAAAGCTATGAAGAACTAGCCTTTCTGGCGACGTCACACGATCTGAATGGCCTGCTTCCCGCACCAGTTTCCCTGGAAACTGCTAAAGGCTTTAGCTGATTGCGTTGGGCTTTGGCCGTCAGGGCGTTTCTATGTTTGCCAGAAAAGTGTTTGACGGTTTTACTCGTAGCTATACGTTCTCTGGCCCGTTCAAAGTAGGGGTTCCATATACAAAGAAAAGCGTCCGAACAATGCCTGTTTCGGACGCAAAAATTTTTCGCTCCTGCAACCACCTAAAACCGGCGGATGAGTGCCACAAGCTTGCCGCGCACGTCCGCCCGCTCAACGATAATGGGGGACATGGCATGGTTTTCCGGCTGCAGGCGCACATGGCCGTCTTCGTAAAAGATGCGTTTCAGAGTTGCCTCGTCTTCGATTAGGGCAACAACGATGTCGCCGTTTTCCGCCTGATCTTGGCTGTTGACCACAACAATGTCGCCGTCGAGTATACCGGCTTCAATCATGCTTTCGCCCTGTACGCGCAGGGCAAATAACTCGTTTTCATGGCCAGCCAGGTTTTGCGGGATGATGAGATAGTCCTCGATATTTTCCACGGCAAGGATGGGCTGTCCGGCCGTAATCTTGCCCACCAGCGGCACGCTGCGTCCGCGCGAGAGGGGACTATCCAGCAACTCCAATGCCCGCGGCTTGGTAGCGTCGCGGCGGATGACCCCTTGCTTTTCCAGCTGCGTCAGGTGCATATGAACAGACGATGTCGATTTCAGCCCCACAGCGGCGCAGATTTCCCGCACCGATGGCGGATAGCCCTTGGTTTCGATTTCGCTGCGGATAAATTCCAGAATTTTCTGTTGATTCTGCTCGGCTGAGCGCATACCGGCGAATACCTCCGCGTTTTCTATGATACTGGTATTATACCACATATTATCATATCTGCAAACACCCGTTCGCATAATCGGAAAGAAAAACTTTCCGATGGAAGCAGCATCCGCAAAAAAGCGCAGACTGCAACGCTTGCGCTACGCATCGGTGTGCGGTATAATAGGGGCGGGAGGCGTAAAAGAGTATGCCGAAATATTGTGTATTGGAAGATGATCGCCTGTGTACGGATTGCGGGCATTGCAATATGTGCGATCTCGACCCGGAAAAAGTCTGCGATAACTGCATGCGCTGCCTGAACCGCAGCGGGGCGGACTTTGCGCAGATTGAGATTGACGCCGTCTATACGACGGAAGAGCCACCGGAGGAAGACGATTGATGGAAGGGGATTGCTCCCGACATCTATTCGCAAAAGACAGCTTTTACGAATAGATATGACCCCTTTACAGAAATAGGCGCCCTTTGGAGCCTGTTGTTGTATATCCAAACCCCTATGCAGCAAGGAGAACCCATGGCGAAGGAACTTTCCTATTCCCAGCAGCACGCGCAGGAAATTACACTTTCCACGCGCGAGATTTTGCGCGAGCTTCCCGACGTATGCGCGGATTTTCTGCGCGCCATTGAGCCGACCACCCAGCCGCTGACGCGCTTTGCCTACGCCTACGACCTGAAACTGTTTTTTCATTATTTGCAGACAGAAGTTCCGCGTTTCGCCGGTAAAACGCCAACGGCCTGGACATGCGATGATTTAGACAGCGTTACCGCGCGCGATCTCAGCATGTATCTGGAGTATCTCTCCCTCTATTATAAGGACGAAGATACCGCCGTTACCAACGCCGAGCTTGGCAAAATGCGCAA
The DNA here is from genome assembly GCA_018712945.1 of Candidatus Pullichristensenella stercorigallinarum. Taxonomy (GTDB): domain Bacteria; phylum Bacillota; class Clostridia; order Christensenellales; family Aristaeellaceae; genus Pullichristensenella; species Pullichristensenella stercorigallinarum. The sequence continues at coordinate 67,736 of DVFZ01000085.1, forward strand.
GCTCTCCTCATTGCGCAGTTTTTATCATTATTTATTTAAGAATTCATTAATTAAATCGGATGTAACAACTTTGGTTGATATGCCCAAACGCCATGAAAAGCCGATCATCCGCCTGGAAGTAGATGAAGTGGCCCGCTTGCTTGATCTTGTGGAGAGCGGCGAAAAGCAGACGCAGCATCAGAAGCGCTACAACGATCACACGCGCCTGCGCGATTTGGCCATCCTCACCCTCTTTCTGGGCACGGGCATCCGCGTCAGCGAGCTGGTGGGCATTGATATCGACGATCTCGATTTTGAACTCGGCGGTTTTATGGTCACGCGCAAGGGCGGCGGCCAGGCCGTGCTTTACTTTCCCGACGAAGTGGCCGATGTGCTCAAGGACTATCTGCGCGTGCGCCGCAATATGACGCCGCTGCCAGGCCATGAAAACGCGCTGTTTCTATCCCTGCAAAACCGGCGTATTTCCGTGCGTGCGGTGCAGGTCATGGTTAAAAAATACGCGACGCAGGCAGCGCCGCTGAAAAAGCATTTGAGTCCCCACAAGTTGCGCTCTACTTTTGGTACCAATCTTTATCAAGAGACCGGCGACATCTATCTTGTCGCGGATGTGCTGGGCCATGCGGACGTCAACACTACCCGCCGGCACTACGCGGCCATGGCCGACGAACGCCGCCGCATGGCTGCACGCAAGGTCAAGTTGCGCGAGGACGCGCCTGCCGGGAAGCCAGACGGCGCAAAGGAACCAGAAGAAACTTGATGCAAACGCGCCCTTATTGGCCGCGCTAACGCCGCTCAAGCGCAAAACCCAACAGCGCTTCGAGCTTCTTTTCCAGCGCTTCGCCGCGCAGGCCCGCGAGCACCGCCGCTTCGCCGCCGCTGAAAAACGCTGCCCATGCCCGCGCTTCCATATCCTGCGGTTGCTGGCCATAGGAGGCGCAGCCTTCGCCAGCGATTGACTTTCCCAGCACTGTGCCACGCTCGCAGATGCCAAAGATATATACGTCATCGTCATAAACCGCGGCGAAAAGCAGCGGCGCGTCGATGCGAGTACTCAGGCGCAGCGCCGTGGATTCGACGTTTTCAAAGCTGAGGCGGCTATCGTAAAAGCTGAAAAAGCCCTGCCGCTCAAGAACGTGGCCGCCGCCTGCCATCGCGGCGCGATAGGCGTTGGCGAACAGGCGCATGAGCGCGGCCTGTTTTTTGTCCGCAGGCGCGCCCATTTTTTCTGAAAAACGCACGACATCCCCGGTCATCGCCGGGTCGCCCGCATTCAGCGCTTCTTTCCAAGCCTCCTGCAAACGCTCTTTTTCTTGTCCGTCTGCGCGAACGCAGACGGCGGCGTACTTTCTGCTCATGGCACTTCCTCCGTTTACCTTACTTTCGCGTCCCTTGCCATGAAGCATTGCTCCTGCAAACCCAAGACAGGCAATACGCAAATAACCCCCCACGCTTTTGCGAATATGGCCGCCGCCAGCAGTACAATCGCAATAACGGCGCAGAAAATGGGAAGCGTCTTCCTTTTTACAACGCCATTCCCACCGCAATACAAAGCGGGCGTGCCTTCATCGCTTTTCCAATACCGCATGCTGCCGGATCTCGCCGCGCGCCAGCTCATCGCAGCGGTTGTTGCCGGGGTTGTCGGCGTGGCCGCGCACTTTCAC
>DVFZ01000086.1 GCA_018712945.1 Candidatus Pullichristensenella stercorigallinarum
CGGTTCCGCCGCACAGGAGGCGATTTTGCCGATTTTTCAAATCGTCAAAATCGGTCGGCTTTGCCGACTTGAAAACCCAACGGGTTTTCAACCTTTCGCCGGAACCGATTTTACAGGCCGTCCTGCCTTCCTTTTTTGACAGACTGGCGCCGCGCAGGATAGCGCGGCGGATGGATAGGAAAAGAGCTGCAAAACTTACTTCATGAATTTGCGAATCAGGGCGAGCTTTTTCTCGCCATAGGGGTGGTAGCGCATAGGCAAATCGAGCCAGGTGGACTTTTTGACGATGCTGCGCTCGTGCGTAAAGGTATCGAAGCTCTTTTTGCCATGGTAGCTGCCCATGCCGGAATCGCCCACGCCGCCGAAGGGCATATGCGAGGTGGCCAGGTGGATGATGGTGTCGTTGACGCAGCCGCCGCCGAAGGAACAGGTGTCCAGCAGGCGCTTTTCCGTTTCCTTGCTGGCGGTGAAGATATAAAAGGCCAGCGGACGGGGACGGGCACGCACGAAGGCGATGGCCTCATCCAAGGACGCATACGTCAGCACCGGCAGGATGGGGCCAAAGATTTCTTCCTGCATGATGGGCGCATCCGGGGATACGTCGTCCAGAAGCGTCGGCTCGATGAAGCGGCGCGCGTCGTCGCAGCCGCCGCCGAGGATGACCTTCTGCCCTTCAAGCAGGCCGCGCAAGCGGCGATAGTGTTTTTCGGTGATAATGGTGGGCATGTCCGCATAGTCGCCGGTGGGGAAAAATTCCTTGAGCGCGGCGCGGAAAGCCTCGATGAAGGGCTGCTTGACGCTTTTGTGGACGAGCAGGTAATCCGGCTCCACGCAGGTCTGCCCAGCGTTGAGCACCTTGCCGAAGGCGATGCGGCAGGCGGCGAGCTTCAGGTTGGCCGTCTCGTCGACGATAACCGGACTCTTGCCGCCCAGTTCCAGCGTTACCGGCGTCAGGTGCTTGGCGGCGGCCTCCATCACCACTTTGCCGACGGCCACAGAGCCGGTGAAGAAGATATAATCGAATTTTTCTTCCAGCAGGGCACTGTTCTGCGCCCTGCCGCCCTCGACCACGGCGATGTACTCCGGCGGAAAGGTTTCCCCCAGCAGGCGGGCGATGGCCGCCGATGTTTGCGGGGCGTAGGCCGAAGGCTTGACCACGGCGCAGTTGCCGCCGGAAATGGCCCCCACCAGCGGCGACAGGCAGAGCTGTATGGGATAGTTCCACGGCGAAAGAATCAGCGCCACGCCGTAAGGCTCCGGGGCGATAAAGCTGCGGGCGTGGAATTGCGCCAGCGGCGTGCGCACGCGCCGTTTTTTCATCCAGCGCCGCAAATGCTTTTGGTGAAAGCGGATTTCCTCGAGCACAAGGCCGTTTTCACACATATAGCTCTCCATCGGCGCTTTGTTGAGGTCGGCCTTCAAGGCGTCGAAAATCGCGCCCTCGTTGCGAATGAGGGCGGCGCGCAGCTTTTCCAGCGCCTGCAGGCGGAAATCCGCGCCGCGCGTGGCGCCGCTTTCAAAATAGGCCCGTTGGCGGGCGACCAGTTCGGAAAAATCCATTGGAACACCTCCCGTCGGGATGGAAAGAGCTGTCGGGCGCGGGGCCGGGACGGAAAACAGGCCAACCGGCGGCAGTTCATCGGCCGGTCTTTCAGAGTTTTCCGCAACCCGCTTGATCCAAAGCCCCCGCCCAATGCGACGGCGGATAAATCCCGCGCCTGATGGCGCTGTAAAGTGGAAAGTACACCAAAACAGCGCATAAGAGGCATCGCAAGTGGGCGATGCCGGCCAAAGGCCGCGCCCCGCTTTAGGCGCCCTTGTCCCTTTCGGCAAGGAAGGCGCGCAGGGCGGCGGCGGGTGTTTCTGGCAGCGCTTCCAGCGCCGCGCGCCCCGCCTCCGCGCAGCCGAGCACGGCCGGGGCCAGCGAAAGCCACACCGCTTTCAGGCAGGCAAGCGCCGCCGCCCGCTCCCCCGCCGGTTCCAGGGCGACAAAGAAGTCCCGGGCGCGCACGCTTTCGGCCAGGGCGCGGGCAATGTCGCCCCCGGCGCGGGCAAAGCCCCAGAAGTGCGCGGCGGCCTCGTCCAACAGCCGCTCGCCCACGGGCTTTCCGGCGTGGACGGCGAGGCAATCGTCCATGGCGCGCTCCTGCCCGGCGGCGTGCAGGGCCGCTTCCACGCGCGCCATCGCCTGCCCCAGGGCGGTTTCAAAGCGCCCGAGGTCTTCGAGGCGGCGGGAGCCGAAGGCGCGGTTCAGGGCCTTGCGCCGCAGAGCGATAAAGCCGTCCAAGGTTTCATCGGAAACGCGAATCATCCGCGCCCCGGCCTCGGCGGTGACGCTGCCGGACATCAACGCCCCGGAGGTGAAGTCATCCACCTCGGCGCGCACGGCCTCGCGCAAGGCGTTTTCATAGATGGAAAACGAACGCACGGTCTGCTCGAAGGGAATGCCCGCGTCCAGACGGCGCTTGGCGAGCGCCATTACGCCGAGATCGTCGGCGGAATAGAGCTTCCTGCGCCCCTCGCGCACGGGCGCGAGCGCGCCGCACTCCGTCAGGCGGGCAATCTGGCGGGCGGTCAGCTCCGTGCGCCGCGCCGCCTCGGAAAGCGGCAGGCGCTCTTCCGGATTGGGCATTTCCGAATCGGGCAAATCGACCTTGTGGATAGCGTCGAGCAATTCCAGCTCCACTCTTTCCACCGGCGCAGCCTCCATCAGCCGCTTGATGACCGAAAGAGGATAATAGCGCTCGCGCTGCAATTTGCGAATCAGGGCGATGGCGCTTATGCAGGAACGGTCGTAATAGGCCATGTTCCGCCCGGTTTTGCGCGCCGGGCGGATCAGGCCCTCCTTGACGTAGAATTTGACGGTGGTGACGCTCACGCCCGCTTCCCGGGCCAGTTCCCCGATGCGAAGAAGGTTTTTCTGCGCGTTCATTGGCAATCGAGGACGATCTTGATGACCTCGGGCGAATTCTCCAGAGCGAGGCGGAAAGCGGCCTTGTAGTCGTCGAGCTTGAAATGGTGGGTAACGAAGCCCTCTACCTTGTAAATGCCGTCGCGGATCCACTCCTGTGCTAAGTCGAAGGTGTAGAGCTTTCTGCCCTGCCAGTTCTCCATGCCGTGCGCGTCCACGCCGACCAGGTTGAGTTCCTGCCACCATACCGGCGTTTCGTCAAAGGTGACGGCGCGCATGTGGTGGCCGATCTTGACCAGCGTGCCGCGGGCGCGCAGCAGGCGCACGGCGGTGTGGTTGGACCAATCGCCGCCCACGCAATCATAAATGCGGTGGAAGCCGCCGAAGAAGTAGCGGTTGCCGCCCATGCCGACATAGACTTCGCTGCCGCCGGTGGCCTTGGACGCCGCCTCGTAGATTTCCCCGGAGAGCACGTGGTCCGCGCCCAGCTTTTTGGCAAACTCCTGGCGGGATTTGACGCGCTCGAGCACCCACACTTCGCAGTCGGGTTGGACAATCTTGATGGCCTGCACCACGCCCAGGCCGATGGCCCCACAGCCCATGACCAGCACCTTTTCGCCCTTTTGCGGCGGCGCGCACAGCACCGAGTGGATGGAAACGCAGGTGGGTTCGACCATCACGGCCTGTTCGTCGGTCAGCTCGTCATAGATATGGGCAAGGCCGCGGGCGGGATAGATAAAGCTATCGCTCCAGCCCGCACCGGTCTCCACCGCGCCATAGGGCGAAGGCGCGCCGTAATTGAGGCAGAAGTTGTAATCGCCTTCCTCGCAGTAGTGGCAGCGGTCGCGGATGCCCTTGGTGTCGCATCCGGCCATGTAGGCGCGGATGGTGACGCGGTCGCCCACCTTGAAGTCGGTTACTTCCGCGCCGACCTCGGTGACCACGCCCACATTTTCATGGCCCAGATAGGTGCGCTTGGAGCCGGGAATCGGCTCGAGCGCGGAATTGGTGCCGGTGGTGGCCTTGAAAAAGCTCACGTCGGTACCGCACAGGCCGCAGGCGACGTTGCGCACGCGCACCCAGTCCCCGGCGGGCAACTTGGGGTCGGGAACCGTCTTGTACTTGACGGCGTTCAGCCCCGTATAGAGCAAAGGCTTACAGACCTTGGCGGCCGCCTTGGTCAGCAATATGCGCGGTATGTCCTTTTCAAAGTAAACGGTTTTCAAGCGCCGTTCCCCCTTTATGCTGTCGTTGATATCTCCCCTTCCATCTTAGCGGTTTTTGGCGGGCCTGTCTACCCCGCTTACGTCAACATTCCCTGCAAAATGGCCATATAGTCGTTCAGATAGCAGGCGTATTCGGGGCTGCCGATGGTTTCGACATAGCCCAGCTCCACGGCCTTTACGAATTCCACCTGCTTTTGCAGCACCTTCATCGCGCCCTCGACGCTTTTAAAGCAGAAGTGTACAAAGGGCGTGCGGCGCGTATATACGCCGTGTCCGGACTTGGAATTGCCGGCCTTGACGCGCAGGTAACAGGCGATGGCGTTGGGGTCGCCGCCGTCGGCCACGGTGAACTGGTAGATGCGGTCCGGTTGGCGGCGGCAGAATTCCTGCATATCCGGGTCGCCCAACTTGTTATACTTGGAGAGCGCCCGGGTAATCATATACAGGCTGCACTTGACCTTGAGCGCCTGCTTTTCCGGCGTCTTGGGGATGTTTTTGGGCGACATGATCATCAAGCCCATCAAAAGCGAGAGAATCTTTGGCAGCAGCAACAGGTTCCCCCGGATGCCGGGCAGGGCCAGGCCGCCGCGCAACAGGGCATTCATCTTTTCGATGGAGGAAAACGTAAGCGTCAGGTTCGGCTTTTCCGCCGGACCCTGGATCACGTCTACATGCGGCCCGTCGAACACGAGATGGCAGCACAAAAGCTCGTCTCCATCGCGCGCGCCGAACTGCACCGTGGCGTGAAAGTTTTCAAACGACCTGTGCAGCTTGGGATCGTCGTCAAGGAGCACCTGCATGGTGGGAAAGACCGCCTCCAGAAACAGCCTTGCCGCCATGCGCTCCTGCGCGGACGCGGACATGCGCTCACCTCCTATTCGTCGTTCCAGTCCTCGTCGGGTTCAAATTCCATGCCCATCATCTCGCGCACCTTGTCCATCACGCCGTTGGCGTCCAGGCCATAATGGGCGTAAAGGTCCTCGGCGTAGCCGATGGCGGCGAATTCGTCCTGCAGGCCGTGCTTTTTGAACACGCAGCCCTTGCCCGACTCGGCGATGACGCTGCCCACCGCGTCGCCAAGGCCACCGATGACGTTGTGCTCCTCGATGGTGAGGATGCGCCGTGTTTCGGTCACAGCCTTCAAAATGGCCTCGCGGTCGATGGGCTTTAATGTGTGCATGTTGACCACGCGCACGGAAAGGCCGTCGCTTTCCTGAAGCGCGCGGGCGGCGTTGAGCGCCTGCAACACGGCGATGCCGCAGCAGATGATGGTCAAATCCGTGCCCTCGCGCATGGTGATGGCCTTGCCGATTTCGTAGGTGTAATCGTCGCTTTCATAGCAGGGCGGCTCAAAGCCGCGGCCAATGCGGATATATACCGGGCCGGGCGTATCCACGCATGCCTGCACGGCCTTGGAGGTTTCGATGCCGTCGGCCGGGCAGATGACCGTCATGTTGGGGATGGCGCGCATGATGGCGAAATCCTCGGTGCAGTGGTGCGTGGTGCCGGCGTGGCCGAAGGAAATGCCCGCGTGGGTGGCGATGATCTTTACCGGCAGGTTTTGATAGGCGATATCGGTGCGAATCTGTTCGCCGGCGCGCATACAGGCGAAAATAGCCATGGTGGAGGCAAAGGGAATCAGCCCCGCCTTGGCCAGCCCCGCCGCCATGCCAAACATGTTCTGCTCGGCGATGCCCACGTTGTAAAAGCGATCCGGGAAAGCCTTGGCAAAGTGGACAATGGCCGTTGTCTTGGCCAGGTCCGCGGTGAGGCCGACGATTTTGTCGTTGTGCTTGCCCAGCTCCGCCAGGGTGCGGCCGTAGATCTCGCGGGAGGTCATGGTCGCCGCGTCGTAGGCGTTCCAGTTGGTTCCGGTCACGACTGCCATATTATCCCTCCTTCATAATCGAAGCCTTGGCCCGGGCGCACAGTTCCGAGTCCGCCGAGGCGTAGTGGTAAACGACGTTGTTTTCCATAAAATCCACGCCCTTGCCCTTGATGGTGTGGGCGAGGATGAGCACGGGTTGGTCGGTGGCCGTCCAGGCTTTGGCAAGCGCCTGATCGAGCTGGTCAAAATCATGGCCGTCCACTTCTACCACGTCCCAGCCAAAGGCGCGCCACTTGTCGGCAAACGGCTCCAGAGCCATGACCTCCTCGGTTTCGCCGTCGATCATAAAGCGGTTGCGGTCGACAATGCCGATGAGGTTGCCGAGTTTGAAATGCGCGGCGGCCATGGCCGCCTCCCATACGCTGCCCTCGCAGCACTCGCCATCGCCCATCAGGCAGACGGTTTTCCAGGGCATTTTGCGTTGCCGCGCGCCCAGCGCCATGCCCGCCGCCATGGAAAGGCCGTGCCCCAGGCTGCCTGCCGAGGCGTCGCAGCCGATGACCTTGTTGGAATCCGGGTGCATGGCAAAGGGCGAGCCGAAGTGGTTGAACGTCTTGAGCGTTTCCTCAGGGAAAAAGCCGCGTTTGGCCAACACCGGGATCAGCCCCGCCGCCGCATGACCCTTGGAGAGCACAAAGCGGTCGCGTTCATCCCACTGAGGGTCTGCAGGGTGTACGTCGAGATATTTGAAATAGAGGATGGTGAGTATGTCGATGATACTCAAAGAGCCGCCCACGTGCGCCCCGCCAGACCAGGCCATGACGTCGATGACCGTCAGGCGCAGCTCGCGGGCAATGTCCTGAAGTTTTTGCCGTTCCTGCGTGGAAAGCGCCATTGCGCATGCCTCCTTTTCCCGCTTTGTCCGCCATCGGTCGGAATTGTATGCAGTTGTGCAAGGGAAATTGTGTGATGCAAAATTGTTAATAAATGGATAGTTTTACTATCTATTTTTTATTATACAATTTACACGCAGGAACTTCAAGATTAATCTTTGTTTTTTCTGAAATTCGGCATTATAACTATTTTTATAATATAAATTTCATAAAAAATACCGACGTGAAATATTCCACGCCGGTCGTTGGAAAGTGTCGCTTACTTGTGCAGGAAAGAAAAGAAGCCGCCCTTTTGCTCGTATGGCTCACGCCGGACGCTTGTTACTTCGTAACCTATATCGTGGATCGCTTTTTTCAAGCGCTCATCGTCGATGTCCTGTTCAGTAATGATGACCGTCTGACCCTTGCTGTGCGAGGAAGTAACCTTCCTGACAGAAAAAGTACGGCGCACTACATCGTTGATATGCGCCTCGCACATGCCACACTGCATCCCCGTCACCTGCGCGGTAATCTTAACCATGGGATTCCCTCCTTTCAAGCTGCGTATTTGCCGCCGTTTGGGGCGTCTTACTTTCTTCCCCAAATCAGGCCCATGTTGCCCAACACCATGCGCGTGTTGAGAAAGCCCGGGGCATAGTCTGGCTTGCGCGTATCGACAAAGTGTATTTCCGAAACGTGCGGCTTGAGCGCCGCCACAAATGCCTCGATATCCCCATAGACGCGGCGCTCAAAAAATACATCCTGAAAGGCAAACGCCCCGCCCGGGCGCAGTACGCGCAAAGCCTCGAGAATGAGGGCGTACTTGTCCGGTTGCGAGCGCACCTCGTGAAAGACAAAATTGCTTACCGCCGCGTCGAAAACGCCATCCACAAAGGGCATTTTCGCGGCGTCTCCCTGCCGGAAAGAGACGCGCGCGGAAACGCCTTCGGCGCGGGCGTTGTCCTCGCATAGTTTCTGGCTGTAATCCCAGCCCTTGCCCCAAAAATCCAGCCCGGTAACGAGGGCATGAGGATATGCCTTTGCCAGCTTTACGCTCATCGCCCCGCTGCCGCAGCCGATATCCAGCGCCTTGCCGCGGCCGTTCCAGCCAGTCTTGGCCAGATGGCGAAGCACGCCGTCGAGCACCTTGCCTTGCACGCCGCCGCCCTCGTAATCCAGCGCAGTACGCGCGCGCAGCAAATACAGGCCGAGAAAGAGCGCTGCAAAGGCCAGGAGCATCAGCACCAGCCCGAGGGCGCCGGAGCGCTCCACCATTAGCCGGGCCACGAGCAGCAGCAGAAGCGCCGCAATCAGCACCGCCGCAACCAGCTTCACGGGGATCCAATTCTTATAACGGGGTTTTTCCATAAAACGCCTCTCCTTTCACAGTTTTCGCCTGCTTTCAGGCAACCCGGACAATTTGCGTGAATACCACACCACATCATACGCAGCCCACGGGAAAAGCGTTTTCAGCGCGTCCGCGCGCCCAAGTGCCCAAGCGCAACCGCATTTTCGTCCCATCGCGCGGCTCAAATGCCAGCTCATCTTTCCATCGCGACACTTTTCGCATGGCTTTTGCTGTGTTTTTCAGCGCTGACATTTGTTAGTATTTTCTAACTAAATAGGAAAATCAAACCCCGGCGAAGGGCCGGGGAAATTCCCCCAGCCCTATTATACTCCCCTCGCGCCGCGCTGTCAACGTCCGCCGTCCAGCAGTTTTCCATCCGTAGAAATCACCGACACCGTCAGGGGAATATCCTTGCCACTCATTTCCAAGGCGCGGCGCACAGCGCTTTCCAGCCCGCCGCAGCAGGGTACCTCCATGCGCGCCACAGTAATGGAGCGCACATCGTTGCCGGCCAAAATCTGCGCCAGCTTCCCGGCATAGTCCACACCGTCGAGCTTGGGGCAACCAACCAGCGTAATACGGCCGCGAATGAAATCGGCATGGAAATTGCCGTAAGCAAAGGCCGTACAATCGGCGGCGACAAGCAAATCCGCGCCTGCAAACCAAGGGGCATTGATGGGCGCGAGCTTGATTTGCACGGGCCACTGGGAAAGGCAGCTTGACGCGACCGTGCCATCCGCTGTCTCCTCATCGCGGCGGATGAAGCCGGTCTTCGCGCCGGGACAAACGTGTGGCACGCCGCCCTGCCGTTTTTTCGCCGCCAGCACCGCGGCCTCATCGTAGGCCGGGGCCTCGCGCATCTCAAAAGAGATCGCGCCTGTAGGACAGGCGGGCAGACAGTCGCCCAAGCCGTCGCAATAGTCCTCGCGCATCAGCTTCGCCTTGCCGTCCACCATGGCGATGGCTCCCTCGTGGCAGGCACGCGCGCAGGCGCCGCAGCCGTTACACTTTTCTTCATCTATGCGAATGATCTTGCGAAACATGTTTTTCCCCTCCATTTGTGGTTTTACAAGCACAGCATACACCTTCACGCCACAAAAGTAAGTTGGTTTTCCAACAAAACCGCCCTCCGCACAAAAAAGCGCCCTTCCCCAAGGGAAAGGCGCTTGCAAAGTCTTGCCGTGGCTTAGTTCCAACAGTATGGGCATGGGCTGAAGCCCTGGTCGCGCACAAAGTCGATCACAACCATCGAACCATTGGTCATGCCCGCACGCGAGCAGGTGGAATGGCTGTGGAAGATGGTGCTGTCCGAATCGCCCTGCAAGTCAATATAGACCTGCGTGGCGTTGGAAAGATCACCGTTGCCAGAACCGCCGCTGCCGCCGGAGCCGCCATTATTGCCGCCCGAACCGCCGTTATTGCCGCCCGAACTGCCGTTCACGCAAACCGGGCAGGCCGTCTTGCCCATCGCCCGGGCGATGGCGAGATAGCCGGACGTGGAGCCGGAGCCAGCATGCGACTGGCTGTAATGGTAATAACGGTCGCCGCTGCTGGAATACACCGTGGTGCGCGCGACGTTGGCACAAGTCCGGCAGGGAACCTTGCCGTAGTTGAGCGCGGTTTCCAGCGTCACACGGCTGGAGTCGGAACCGACGTTCTCTGTACACGATTCATCAATGTGGAAATACGTGCCATTGAGCGTCGCATAGACGTAAAGGCCGGAGGTACCCGATACGTAGGTGTTGGACGAGGTGGGCATGTTTTCGCTGGAATCATCGCCCTGATACCTTGCCAGGCAAACCGGGCAATACTCCTTACCCATAGCGTGCGCCACAGCCAGCGTACCGGACGTAGCTCCATCGCCCGCGTGCTCGCGGTAGATGTGGAAGTACTCATCGCCGCGCGAGGACCAGACCGTGCGCTCCGCCGTGGACCTGGCGCAAATGGGACAGGCCGTCTTGCCGTAGTTGAGCGCGGTTTCCAGGGTAATATAGCTGGCCTCGGAGCCTGCGCATGTGCTTGAGAGATGGTAATACTGACCATCGCGCGTGGCGTAGACATGAATGCCGGAGGTGCCCGGCGTATACGTTTCGGTCACAGTTTCGGTCGTATCACCACTGGAGCTACCGCTCACGCAGGAGGGGCAGCGCGCAAAGCCGGCCATCAGCGCCCTTGCCAGCGTACCGGACGTGGCGCGGGAAAGATCCTCCACATTGCAGGTATTATCGTAGTGGTAATACCGTCCGCCGTTGACGGCGTAAACGGTGCGGTCCGCAATGGAGCAGCAGACCGGGCAGGCCGTCTTGCCGCGCGAAACCGCTTCCTCCAGCGTCACAGCGTAGGCGCTGCGCATACCCTGGCAATATTGGTCGTTATGGTACCAAGTGCCGGTATCCGTGCAGTATACGGTAATGCCGGAAACGCTCTGGGTGGTATCGCCCTCGGAGTTTTCGCCTGTACTGGAGTCCGTCCAGCAGTACGGGCACTTCTGGAAGCCCGCCGCCAGCGCCTCGGCAACGGTACCGGTTGTCGCCCCAGTCATGCCGGAACATGTGGCATACGAATGATAATACGTACCGCCGCGCGATGCCCACACGGTATTATTGGCCGTCGGGCAGCAATCCGGGCAAGCGGGCCGGCCGGCCTCAAGCATGGTGCTCAGGGCCACGCGCTCAGCATTCTGCATGCCGTTGCATGTGGGGTCGGTGTGGTAGTATTCGCCCCCGCGCGTGGCGTAGACGTATACAGTGCCATCAGATTCCGAACCGCTGGAGGAACTGGAGGAATCAGAACTGCCAGTGCCGGAATCGTTCAGGGTGACGGTCACGCCATCCAGGCACACCGGGCAGGCCGTCTTGCCCATGGCCAGCGCCAGCGCCACATAGGTCTGATTGGCATTGCGCATGCCCTGGCAGGTCGGGTCAATGTGGAACCACTCGCCGTTCTCCGTGCAATACACAGTCCTTCGGCCAACCGCGCAACAGGTCGGGCAGGCCGCCTTGCCGTTTTGCAGGGCCACCAGCAGGCTGATATGGGAAGCGTTTGTCATGCCGGAGCAGTTGGGATCGGTATGGAAGTAAGTTCCATCCAACCTGGCATAAACCATCAGGCCGCTTCTGTCCGTAGTAAGCGTGTTGGCGTAATTGGTAACCGCCGCAGGATCGGTCATGGTGGAGCTGGTGGTATTGGTCTGCCTGGCAGTGCCGCCCGCACACACCGGGCAAGCGGTCTTGCCGGAGTTCTGCGCGCGCTGGAGCGTGACTTCATACGCGCCCACCATCGGCGTACCAGTACCGCCGTCGCAGGTGGAATTGGTGTGGTAATACATGCCGCCGTCGGTCATGTAATAAGTAGTCTGGTTATCGTAGCAGGTCGGGCAGGGATCAAGGCCGCGCCGTTCGGCAATCTCCAGGCTTACCAGGGAAGCCGTTTCACCGGAAAGCCGCTCGCAATTGCTCCTACTATGGTAATAAATGCCCGTATTGCTCGCGTAGACATAATCGCTCGCGGTAGTGCTGTCCCCGCTGCCGGCAATCGGCGTGGCAGAGGGTTCAATTTGCAATTCGTCGCTAACCGTGGGGCTGATGCTGCTGGAAATAATGCCAGTCGTGGCCGATGGAGATACAGTGATGCCCACCGTAGCGCTCGGCGCCACCGTAACCGGGCTGATGGTCGGCCCGCCGGCCGGGAACGTGGTTTCCGGGCCAGCCGGAGTAACCAGAGACACAATCAGATAAATCAGCACCGCGAACCACAGCGCCGAAGCTACGCTGATGCCCACGCGCATGACCATGTCAAAACGGCCACGCCGCCACAGAAGGTAAATACCCAGCGGCGGGAACAGCACCAGAAGGACATAGGTCACCCAGTCGTTTTCATCAATATACTGCATGAAGGAAGGGGCCTCGCCGCCTTCCGCTTCCACATAATTGCCGTCCTCGTCGTAATAGCCGTCCTCATCATAGCCATCGTCGTAGCCGTCATCATAACCGCTATCGTCATAGCTATTATCATCATAGCCGCTATCGTCATAACCACCGTCATCGTAGCCGCTATCGTCGTAGCCATTATCATCATAGCCGCCATCGTCATAGCTGTTGGCGTCATCATAGCTACCATCATCATAGCCGCCGTCGCCGTAGCTAGCGCTATCATAGCTGCCGCTATCCTCGTAGCCATCGTCATAGGCATAGGAATCATCGTCAGTGTAGCCGTCGTCATAGCCATCATAGCCGCCCTGCGGATCATCATCGGCGGCATAGTCGTAGTCCTGATCCTGCGCGGCGCCGTCATACGCCTCGTCATACTGGTCAAGACCGTCGGCCACGTCGTCCTGCCGCGCGGAGCCCAGGCCAAAAGGAAAACGCCGAATTTCGCCGTCGCCCCAGCGGAAAGCAAGCCCCGCCTTGGAGATGTTGAATTTCAGTTTTCCAAGTTTGTATGTTGCCATACCCTGCACCTCGTCTGTGGATAAGCACGATTTACATTGTCATACTTCTGTAACATTATCCTCTATTAGCATACACCATAAATGCCCGTTCGTCAATCGAATAAAACGAAAAAACCCGCCCTAAAATTGAACAATATCCTTGGAAATGCCCCGGGATTGTCGTTTTTGCGTACATTTTGGCCTTTCCTGGGGGAAATTCCCATCAAAAGGTCGCAAAGAATGACATTTCCCCCATTGCCCCGCCCTCTTTGCATGTGCTATAATATACTATGATTTCAATCCATCTATAACCGGTGCCGGAATTCGGAGGGACACTACATGGCAAAGAAGAAGAAAAACGGCTTGCATATTGGCAGTTATGTTATCCGCCCGCTTGGCTTGGCCGTCATCGGCATTTTGCTGGTGGCGCTGATTGTTGTGGGCGCGTTGATTGTATTCAGGTCGATCGGCGTTTCCGGGCCGGACACAAGCGAACCGGAGCCGACGCGCCAGGTTATCACCCTGACGCCCACGCCTACTGCCACCGTCGCCGCGACGCCCACTGTTACGGTCGAGCCGTCGCCCACGCCCTCGCCCACGCCTTCGCTGCGTTCGGCCACCATCCGCTCGCTGGGCGAAATCGTCGTGGAGCAGAACGTGCTTTCTTCCGCGCGCACAGAAACCAGCTACGACTTTACGCCCATGTTTGAAATGATCAGCGATGTGGTCGGCAACGCCGATTACACGGTGGGCGACGTCGAAGGCCCGATGGACAACCGCGCCGACAGCGCCTATTCCGGCAGCAACCCGTTCAACACCCCGCCGCAAATCATGCTGGCAATGAAGGCCGCGGGTGTGGACATGCTCACGCTGGCCAACGGCCAATCGCTGGATATGCTGTTTGACGGCCTGCAGCAGACTATTTCAAACTGCAAAACTGCCGAAATGGAATACATCGGCGCTTTCGCCTCCCAGGAAGAGTTCGACACGCCCAAGATCATTGAGATCAACGGCATCAACGTCGGCTTCCTCAACTATACCACCGACCTGGGCGGTATGGAGGAGCAGGCCAGTACCAACGCATTGACCTACGGCGTGGCCACCAACACCAACACCAACCCCGCCGAGGATGTGCAGGCTGCACGCGAGGCCGGGGCGGACGTAGTAATTGCCTATATCTCCTGGGGCGATGTGGGCGTCCGCTCGCTCGGCGACGACGATTACAACACCGCCATGGCTCTCACCCGCGCCGGCGTGGACGTCATCGTCGGCTACCACCCGCACACCGTCATCGCCCCGCGCTGGCTTGAAGCTCAGACCGAGGACGGCTCTACGCAGCGCACGCTGTGCCTGTGCGCGACCGGCAACTTCCTCTCCGACCAGCGCGACCGCTACACCTCCAACGGCATCATCTTCGAATTCACCATTCAGGAAACTTCCGCCGGTGAATTTGAGATCACCAATCCGGTATACATTCCCACCTATGTATGGCGCTATGACGCCGAGGATGGCGATGGCTACGAGTACCGCGTGCTGGCCGTGGGCGAATGGCTCGAAAACCGTCCCGAGGGCATGTCCGATGACGAGTTCAACCATTTGCAGATGGTGTGGAACGACATCCAGGAAACCATGTCCCAGGGCAACGTCAATGCCACGGTGTCCGCAAACTGATTTTAACCGGTGCGCGCCCCGTCCGCAATGCGTGGACGGGGCGCGGTTTGTTTCGCGCCTTTTCCCGCCGCGATCATCATACGCCGCCGGCGTTATTTTGTAAAGTACGCACTTTTTTGTGCGGTACGCACCTTCCGGAAACCATTTCGCGCCCTGGCGGGCGCTGTTGGGAGGCATTTTTTATGGACAACGCCGCCTTTTCCCGGGCGCTGCTCGACTGGTATGACCGCGCAAAGCGCGACCTGCCCTGGCGTGGCACGCGCGACCCCTATCGCATTTGGCTTTCTGAAATCATGCTCCAACAGACGCGCGCCGAGGCCGTCGTCCCCCGCTATGAGGCCTTTCTGGCGCGTTTTCCTTCTGTAGAGGCGCTTGCCGCCGCCGGGGAAGAAGCAGTGCTCAAGCAATGGGAAGGCATGGGATACTACTCCCGCGCCCGCAACCTGCGCAAGGCCGCGATCCAGATTGCGCAAAGCGGCGGGGTTTTCCCAGGCAGCGCCCGGGAGCTGGCAAAACTGCCGGGCGTGGGCGCGTACACGGCGGCGGCGGTGGCCTCCATCGCCTTTGACGAACCGGTACCGGCGCTGGATGGCAACCAGGCGCGGGTGCTTTCGCGCGTGTTGGCTTATGACGAGCCGGTGGATACCCCGCAAAGGTTGCGGGAGCAGGCGCTTTCGCTTCTCGACCGCGCGCGGCCCGGCGATTACAACCAGGCGCTGATGGATTTGGGCAGCGGCGTATGTACGCCGCGCGCGCCCCACTGCGAGCGCTGCCCCGTGGCCGCGTTTTGCGCCGCCCTTGCCGGGGGCGATGTGGAAAGCTACCCCCGTCTGCCGCCGCCCGTTGCCAAGCGCGCGGTGAAAGTGACGGTGGTACTGGCCTATCAAAACGGACGCATATTGGTGCGTAAACGGCCCGCAAAGGGGCTTCTGGCCGGGCTATGGGAGTTCCCCAACTTTTCCGAGGGAACGTTGGAAGACCTGCTCCCCGGCGCGCGCGTCACCGGGGAATTGCCGAAGGCAAAGCATGTATTTACCCACTTGGTCTGGAACATGCGCGGCGTGCGTGCCGAGGTGGATTCGCTGCCGGACGGCATGCGCGCCGTAAACGCGGCGGAGCTGGAAACCCTGCCCTTCCCCACCGCCCTGCGCGTATACCGGGAAATTGCGCAACGGGAATTGCGCGGGGAGGCGGCGGGCTGAATGCCGTCACGGGCTTTCAGAAAACTTGCGCGGAAATATACCACTGTGCTATAATGAGTGCCATCAAACAAGGCGCTTGCATGCGGCCAGCGCCGGGGAGGACGGTTTATGGAACGCTTCAAAAAGGTTTATCAACAGGGAACCATAGATGTGGTTGAAATTTGGGTTGATACTGAAACTGGCGTGAATTATGTATTTCATCGAAACGGAAACGCGGCGGGTTTTACGCCATTGCTTGACAAAGACGGAAAGCCGGTCGTGACGCCGTAACACCGTAACGGCAAACGGAATACCAGCCGCCTACCGGCGGCGCAGGATGTTGACAAAGTCAACAGACTGCCAGAGGGATGCAAAAACCTGCAAGACAAGGAAGCAGACTTGCAGGCAAGGGAGCTTACATAGACGTAAGTGACCGCAGGCTGCATGTGCAGCTGACGCAGGAAGCAAAAATTGCCCCTGTTTTCTCTTTGTTCAGGGCAATTTTTGCGTTTGCAGGCTTTGTCAGCGCTCTGAGCCGCCCACTATCGGGCGGCTTTCTGTTTGGCTTTATGCCGGCGCGCAAAGGCTTCACGGCCGCTCCGCCGTATTCGCTTCTCTCCCCCTTTCTCTCAGGGAAAAACGAATACCTAGCGCATGGCTGTAAGCTCTCCTGTATCCCTTCCAAGCGGGGGGCATTATCCAGCAAAAACCATGACTGCCGGATAACCGGTGGTTTGACGGAACCCCATAGGGCATGATCCCGGCAATGCTCGCCTGATTAGCCAACGCCTGCGCCCGTTCCCCAGATGCCGCGAAAGCAGCCGCTCAGCCTCTTTGCGTTGGCTTTTGTCTATGCGCTTCTTTTCTTGCCAGCAAAGGGTTTTGCGCATCGCGACAAGCGCTTCGGAGCCCCCGCTCTTAAGCGGGGGCAATATACAAAAAGAACCGGAGCGGAGTGCTCACGGCTCTTTGCTTCCATGCCTTTATCCCTATGCAGCCGGGGTAGTCGAGGGGACGGCCGTCGCCGGGGCTTCGCTTGCCTCCGGCTCCGCAATGCGGATGGGCGTAATCACTTCGCCGCCGCGCACGGCAAAGTTGAGCGTATCCGGGAAGCGGGTGGAAACGCGCAGCTCGTCGCCTTCATGGTTGCACATCAGCACCACGCCGAGGGTGTACGTGCCATCGCTGTAATCGGACACGTCAATATAGACGCGGAAATCCGCAAGCGCCAGGTTTTGGCCGATGCCCTCGTGCTCAATGCCCGTGATGCCCTCCTCGGCGGTGGTCAGATAGGCCATCATCTCACCGGCGGAGTTGCGCACGATCAAATAGGAGGAGCTGGTTTCGCCGTTGTAGTTGGCGTGTTCAAGGTAGGCGTAGCCCGTAACCTCCATAATGTGATAGCCGTCCACCGGCGATACATAGCAGTTGGTGATTCCGGCGCGGATGCGGTCGTCGATCTCCGGCATCTGGTCGGCTGTGCGCGTCTGGCCGCCGGCAATGAGGGTCTCGGGAATATTGGTGGGCACCGGCGTGGGCGTCGCGGTGGGCACCGGCGTGGGCGTGGCCGGCGTGGGCGACGGCGTGGCCCAGGCGGGCGCCTCGCTTTCCTCGCCGGGCGTGGGCGACGGCGTAGGCGTGGGTGTCAGCTCGGGTGTAGGCGTAGCTTCCGGCACCACGTAGGGCCGAAGCGTCTGTCCCGGCTCCTGGCCGTCCACAGAGTAATGCGTGGAAACCACCAGGAAGTACAGCACGCACAGAATGACCAGCAGGATGATAAACCCAATCGTAAAGCGGATGACCGCGGTGGCAATGCCCTCTCGAATGAAGCCCTTGCGCATACGAACGCTCCTTATTCCAACAAATCAAAGATATCCTTATTCTATCTTATTGTATCTGTTTGCCGTAGGGCTGTCAAGGCGCTTTGGGAAAGGTTTAAAAATTGTCGCAAAGCAACGGCCGCCCGCGATGCGCTGCGGCGTTGACAGGCGGGCAATTCCGGTATAAAATAGGATAAGCAATGTTTAAAGGAGTTTTTTTGTGGGTAAATCAAATTTTGCAGTATTTGTAGATCTGGAAAACGTGGGCGCAAAAGAGTCCATGCTGCGCTATATTATTGAAAAAGTGAAAATTCGCGGCGACATCCTGCTGGGCAAGGTATATGGCTATACCGACCGCTATTCCGACCTCAAGCAATGCCTTTTGTCCAATACGTTTTCGGTCGTCCCCTCGCTGCGCTATGGTAAATGCCAGAAAAACAACCTGGATATACAGCTTGTCATCGACGCCATGGAGGTGGCCTACGTTAATTCCCTCATTGACAGCTTCTGCATCGTCTCCGGCGACAGCGACTATCAGCCCCTGGTGGCCAAATTGAAGAGCATGGGCAAGCACGTGCTGGGCATCTCCCGTTCGGAGGCGGCTTCGGAAATCTTCATCAACGCCTGCAATGAGTTTATCTTCCTGGAAAACGTGGCGGTGAAGCGCCCGGTGGTGAAGAAGGGCCGCGCCAAGGAAAACAACGTCGGCGACGGCGATGTCAATGAGCTCATTACGCAGGTGGTCACCATTCTGGAGGATCAGGACGAGGAGCAGATGTATGCCAGTGAGCTCAAGGACACGCTCACCCGCCTGCGGCCCGACTTTTCCGAGCGCAATTACGGCTGCGCCACCTTTGGAAAGCTGATGAGCATGATGGCGGACAAAGCGCCCAAACTGCATGTATGGACGGAGCAAAGCTCCCTGATGGTGGGTCTCTCCTCCGCCGACACCCAGCAAAATCCCAAGCTGGATAAAACCAACTGGCTGCCGGCCTTTACCCAGGCGCTGGAGCGGTTTAAAAACGATGGCTTCGATCGCGTCAACCCCTCCATTCTCAAGGCCACCATCCAGGCCGACTATCCCGATTTCGACGAAAAGCAGATCGGGTTCAAGCGTTTCAGCGATGTAATGAAGGCGCTGGAAAAGCAAAAGCTGCTGGTGGTGGAAATGGATGAGGCGCACACCATGCTTTTGAAAATTTGCTGAAAATTTCGGGTGAAATCACATTGGATTTGCGCACAAAACCAGCGCAATATTCTTTGTGAGATATACCCTTTGCAAAAATTCGCCGAAATCCGTATAATAAAGTTGTACAACGTGTGGCATCTTACTGCGTAAATCCAGTTGATGCCGCGCGTTTTTTCATCGCCGCAAAGCGGTAACTTTGAAACGGAGGCGGATTGCAATGAAGAGAATCCAGGCGGCCTGCATTTGCCAGACCCTGCATTTCATGCTGAAAGAGGACTGGCCCCACGACGACGCCGTAAAGCTGGTGGACGAAGAAGTGGAGCGCTACAAGCACACGCTGGACGCACGGCACACCAAGTATAGGATTGTCGCTGAGGAAAAACAGGCTGACGGCTCTGTGCTGCTCAAAATTATCAAGCAATATAACCAAAGCCCTGTGGGCGACTATCTTTAAAGACCGTTTCCGCCCGGTGCGGCGGCAAATTGCATAAACAAAGCGTGTGGCCAATGGCGTAAATCCAGCATCAGCCGCGCGCTTTTTTGATGGAAGGAAGTTCAGATATGGAAGAAAAGCAAAATGCCTTTCTGGAAACGCAGCCGATTGGCAGCCTGATGCGCAAATACGCGATTCCCTGCATCATTTCCCTGCTGGTGGCGGCGCTTTACAACATCGTCGATCAGATCTTCATCGCCAACGCCGACTATCTCGGCTCCTTTGGCAACGCGGCGAACACGGTGGTTTTCCCGCTGACGGTCATCGCGCTGGCCATCGCCGTATTGATTGGCGACGGCTGTTGCGCGTTTGTCAGCATTTGCCTGGGCAGGAAGGAGCCGAAAAAGGCGCACCGCAGCATTGGCAACGCCATCGTGCTGTGCATCGCCGCGAGCATTATCCTCGCCGCGGTCTACATCATCTTCATGGACCCCATCCTGACCATGTTCGGCGGCCGCGTCAATGAGGAAACGTTTGCCTGCGCCCAGGAGTATTTCTTTTATATCGCGTTGGGCGTGCCCTTTTACATGTTTGGGCAGGCGATGAACCCCATCATCCGCTCGGACGGCAGCCCCAAGTTCGCCATGGTCAGCACGCTGACGGGCGCGGTGGCGAATTTGATTCTCGACCCCATCTTCATCTTCACGTTCCATTGGGGCATGATGGGCGCGGCAGTGGCGACGGTCATCGGCCAGATTTTCACGGCCGTGCTCTCCATCTGGTATCTGTGCCACATGAAGGCGATCAAGCTGGAAAAAAGAGCTTTGCCCTCAAGGACAGCCTGATGGGGAAATTTCTGCCGCTGGGCCTATGCAGCCTGCTTTCGCAGATTTCCCTGGTGGCGGCCATGGCGGCCATCAACAACATGATTCAGCGGTACGGCGCCGTGGATGAAATTTTTGGCCAGGCGCAGTACGCCCAGATTCCCATGGCCGTGGTCGGCATTGTGATGAAGTTCTTCCAAATTGTCATCTCCATCGCCGTGGGCATGGCGGCGGGGTGCATTCCCATCGTCGGCTACAACATCGGCGCAGGGCGCAAGGACCGCGCCAGACGGCTGTTCACCTATCTGCTCATCTCCGAAGCCATCGTTGGCGCTGTGGCGACGCTAATTGCGGAATTGCTGCCAGGGCAGCTGATCGCCATCTTCGGCGCGGCCAACGAAAGCGTCTATTATACGGACTTTGCCGTTAAGTCCTTCCGCATCTACCTGTGCATGATGATTCTGGCCTGCGTCAACAAGGGCACGTTCACCTACCTGCAATCCCTGGGCAAGCCGGTGGCCTCGACGCTGCTCTCCATGGCGCGCGAGGTGCTGTTCGGCGTGGGCTTTGCCCTGCTTTTGCCGGTGTTTTTCGGGCTGGACGGCGTCTTGTATTCCATGCCCGTTTCCGACGTGCTGACGTTCGTCATCTCCGCCGTACTGATTGCAAAAACGTACCGCGAGCTGCGGATGCCGCAAGCCGCCTAGCGCGCGACGATCACGTCCGCAAGCTCCACCGGCACGGCCCTTTGCAGCGTTTCCAAACTGGCTTCAATTTGCAGGCCGATCTTGCCGGCGCTGAAGAGAATCGTATCAAAATCCCTGGCCGTTTCGTGCGCTACCGTGCGGAACGGCTTTTTCATGCCGATGGGCGAGCAGCCGCCGTGCACATAGCCGGTGAGGGGCAAAAGCTCCTTCGATTTGAGCATCGAGAGGGCCTTCTCCCCCACGCTGGCGGCGGCCTTTTTCAAATCCAGTTCTTCCGCCACCGGCACCATGAACACATAATGCGCGCCGCTCTTGCCCTCGGTGACCAGCGTTTTGAACACGCGCCGCACGTCCTGCCCGAGCATTTGCGCCACTTCCACGCCGCTGACGGCCTCGCCGCTTCCATAGCTGTGCACGGCGTAATCAGCCTTGATGCGATCCAGCGCGCGCATGGCGTTTGTCTTTTCGTGTTTCTCCCGCATATGTACCCCCTTACAGGCAATCGAGCATTTGCTGCGGGTTCTCCCCCGCCTTGACCTTGCCAAAGGCACGCTCAATCACACCCTGCTCGTTAATGAGATAGGTGGTGCGCACCACGCCCATGGTCTTTTTGCCGTACATGTTCTTTTCCTGCCAGACATCGTAGGCCTTGATGGCCTCAAGTTCCTCGTCGGAAAGCAGCGTAAAGGGCAGGCCGTACTTTTCTTCAAATTTCTTGTGCGAAGCCACGCTGTCCTTGCTCACACCCAGCACCACCGCGCCCTTTTCCATAAACTGCGGATACAGCTCGCCAAAGGCGCAGGCCTGCTTTGTGCAGCCGGCGGTGTTGTCCTTGGGGTAAAAATAAAGAATGACCTTTTTGCCGCGGTATTCCTCGAGCGTGTGCATCTGCCCATTCTGGTCGGGCAGGGAAAAGGACGGAGCCTGCGTGCCAATGGCCAACATGCGGATAACCTCCCTGTCGCATCGCGCAGCGCCATAGCGTCACGCGACGGCGGTTGTATTTTGAGGGGCGTGCGTTTGCGTTCTCCCCGTTTGGAAAGGGCGCACCCTCTGCCCTTCCCCATTATACCGCTTCCAGAAGCTGAAAACAAGCCCGCGCGCGGCCTGACTTGCCATCCGTGCAGGACGGCTGTGACTCTTACACGCTGAGATGGTAATGGCGCATCCAGGCGTCAATCTGTATAAAATAGGCAATCAGCTGGGGCGCGGCCATCAGTTGTCCAAACCATGGGTGCGCAGTCTGCGCGGGCTGGTCGAGGAAGGCAAGAGCCTTGCCCTTGTCTACGATGGCACGCAGGGGAGACGAAGCGTCGTACAAGATCTGCCGCAGCGCATCCTTGAGAAGTTTCGTATACGAAGGCGCGTAGGTTTTTGGATAGGGGCTTTTTTTGCGATGCAGTATGTGTTCCGGAAGCAGGCCCCGCGCCGCGTCTCGCAGCAGGGATTTTTCCTCGCCATGGCGCATTTTCATGGAAAACGGCACGTTCCAAAGGTATTGGATGATGCGGTGGTCGGCGAAGGGCACCCGCGCCTCCAGGCCCGAATACATGCTGGCGCGGTCCATGCGCGTAAGCAGCGTGGGCATGAACCATTGCAGGTTCAGCCAGGCAATTTCCCGTTGGCGGCGCGCCGCGCCGTCTTCGTCGGGCAAGCGCGGCATGCGCTCCAGGCTTTCCACATAGCGCCTGTGCGCATATCCCTCCAAATCCAGTTCCCGGGCGAGGCCGTCGCGCAGCAGCATGAGGCGCGGTTCCATGTTCCCGGCCCAGGGGAAGCCCTCAACGGCAAGCAGGTCTTCCCGGTAAAACCAGGGGTAACCGCCGAAAATTTCATCGGCGCATTCTCCGGTGAGCGCCACCTTGTTGCTTCTGCTCACCAGGCGGCAGAAGTACAGAAGCGAGGCGTACACATCGGCCATGCCGGGCAGGTCTTTGGAAGCATCGACTCCGTGAGCAGGCCGGGAAGCTCATCCTCCCGGCATTCCAGATAGCTGTGGCGCACCGGCAGGCAGGGCAGCAATGCATCCACATAGGGCCGATCCCTTTCGGGCTGGAAGGCGTTGGCGGCAAAACTTGCGTCGTTGCCGGTAAAATCAAAGGAGAATGTATTCAACTGCGCGCCCGTACCCTCCAGCGCCCGGCAGGCCAGCGCCGTAACGAGGCTGGAATCCAGCCCGCCGGAAAGGAAGCTGCACACGGGCACATCCGATACCATCTGCCGCCGCACCGCGTCCCGGAGCAAAAAGGCCACATGCTCCACCGTCGTCTCGTAATCATCCTCGTGGGGCGCAGAAACGAGCGAAAAGTAGGGTTCCTCGCGCAGTCCGTCCGCGTCCAGCACCGCCTTGCAGCCCATGCGCACCTCCCGCACGCCGCGGAACACGCCGCAGCCATCCGTGCGCGCCGGGCCGACGCCGAGCACCTCCCGCAGCGCGCCTAAGTCGATTTCCGGCTTTACGGACGGATGCGCGAACAGGGCCTTGATTTCCGAGCCAAAGATCAGTTCGCCATTTTGGAAGGTATAAAACAGGGGCTTTACGCCGCTGCGGTCGCGGCAGAGCAGCAGGCGCCGTCGCCGCTCATCCCAAATGGCAAAGGCGAAAATGCCGTTCAGGCGCGCGCAGACCGCGTCGCCCCAGCATATGTAGCCCTCCAGGATGACCTCCGTATCGCATGTGGTTTCAAAGCGCCTGCCCAGCGCTTCCAGTTCCGCGCGCAGCTCGTCCGTATTGTAGATTTCGCCGTTGTAGACGATGGCGAACTCCGCGCCTTGATCGCGCTTGACCATGGGCTGCCGTCCCAGCGACAGATCGCGTATGGACAGGCGCGTATGGCTCAAGCCGGCGTGGCTGTATAACGCTTCGCCGGTCTGGTCGTGTCCCCGATGGGCGATGGATTTGCGCATGGCGATAAGCGCGTGCATATGCTCCTCGCGGCAGGATAAGTAATTCCTCTCCAGGCTGCAAAAGCCGGAAATTCCACACATAAAAAAACACCCCCTGTGCCACTGGCAGAATATGCACATAGCACAAGAGGGGTGCATGAAATGGTTTGGCAGGCGGCTATTCCCCCAGTTGGTAGCCTGCGCCTTTACGGGTGAGGATAAAATCCTCCAGGCCGATGGCCTCCAGTTTCTTGCGCAGGCGCGTCATATTGACGGTGAGCGTATTATCGTCCACAAAGCAATCCGTCTCCCACAACCGCAGCATGATCGTCTCGCGCGAAACCACCTGGCCGGGGCGCTCCATCAGCGTTTGCAGGATGCGAAAGTCGTTCTTGGTCAATTCCAGGCGCTTGCCCTCGTAAGTCAACGAAGCGTCGCTCAGGTTGAGGATTGCGCCCCGATGCTCAAGCAGCGGCTGCGCCCCGGAAAACTCATAGGCGCGGCGCAAAACCGCCTGTACCTTGGCCGTAAGCACGCTCAGGTCAAAGGGCTTGGCGATAAAATCGTCGCCGCCCATATCCATGGCCATGACGATGTTCATATTGTCCGAGGCCGAGGAGATGAAGATCACCGGCACCTTGGAAATCTTGCGAATCTCACGGCACCAGTGATAGCCGTTGAAAAACGGCAGGGAGATGTCCATCAGCACCAGATGCGCGTCGAAGGCCACAAATTCCTTGAGCACATTGCGAAAATCCGACACCACCCGCGCCTCGCAGCCCCAGCTTTCGATGTGCTGCTTGACGGCGCGGGCGATGACGCGATCGTCCTCGACGATGAATATGCGGTGGCTCACTTGCCAATCCTCCGCATTTCCAGATAGTAGCGCTTGTCGCGCGCCTCACCCATGGAAAAGGTCTTGCGCGGCAACACGCCGTGCTTGCGGATATAGGGGAACAGCTCGGCCTTGTCAAAGGCACGGGGCATGAAGCCCACCGCGTCCTCGCGCGCAAGCAGGGCGCGCAGCGAATCTTCGCCGTGTATGTAGTCGATTTCCGCCTGCGGATGTTCGCGGAGATAGCCGTCCAGGAAATCCTGCAAGGGGCGGATAGGATGGCCGGCGGTAGCAAAGCCCGTCTCTTCGCCGCCAAAGGCGACGCGCACATCTTCGCCGCCCGGCGCAAAGGCCCCGCTTGCGCGCATGGACGCGAGCACATCGGCCGGATCTACGCCAAAGAGCACGCGGTGAATCGGCTCAAACACGAGCGCCGGGCAGTGCAGGTTGACCAGTTCCACCAGCGCGTAGCGCGTGGGATGGGAATCAAATTCCGCCGCCGAAAGGCTGCCCTTGACATCTTCCCAGCACTGCTTGGCCGCCGCCAGCGAGTGGTTGCCGTCGCCCACGGCATAGAGCAGGCCGCCGCTTCTCTCGTTTAAGCGGGCCAACGCCTCGAACACGCGCAGGGCGCGGCCGTTTTCCAACGCCCAGCCCTGTATGTGGCCGCCGCCCATCATCAAATCGAAATCATACAGCTCGCGGCCGGGGTCGTCGAAGGCCGGCTCGATGACCGTCTTTTCCGGGTCGTCGATGAGCATCATCACATGCGGGCACTCCAGCGGCGCTCCGGCGCGAATCTCCGCCCGGGGCGGCACGCGCTCGGGCACGGTGCCCTCGGTGGCGCGGATCAGGCTGCGGCTGCCGGGCGCGAAATCGTACTGCTCCAAGTCCACACAGGCAAGCAGCCCGTCGCGCGCTCCGGAAGCGGTCTGCCGCCGGGTGAGCACGAAGCCGTCCGGCACAGCCACGCGCACCGCGCCGCCCAGATAGACGCGCATTGCGCCGTGGATCTCGCGGATGCGCTGCTTGCGCTGTTCCAGATAAATCTCCGGCAGGACGATGTGCAGCGACGAGGGCGCGTCGCCCACAAACGCCTCCACACCCGCCCAGTATTCCGGCTCGGCGGTGAACTGGTCACAGGCCACCACCGCCCATTTTTCATAGTTCAACCCGTGCGCGGGAAGAAGGATTTCCCCCGTGGACAGGGCAATGTTGCCGTCTTTCATGGCTTCCCCTCCGAAAAAGAGGGAAGCTCCCCCCTACTGGAAACTTCCCTCGCATTAAGCATCCTAGGGCAGAATCAACCGCACGCGATAGGTCGTTTCCAGCGCGGCCAGCTTATCCATCAAGGCCTCGCTGGGCGCTTTTTCCAACTCCACGACTGTGCAGGCGTAGGCGCCGCGCGATTTGTTGATCATGTTGTCGATATTGAGGCCCTCGCCAGCGATGAGCTGCGTGACCGTACCGATGACGTTGGGTACGTTCTTGTGCAGCATGGAAATGCGCGGCTCAGTGCAGCGCCCCAGCGGGCAATCCGGATAGTTGACCGAATTGACGATGGAACCCCAGCGCAGGTATTCGTCCACCTGTCGGGAAACCATGCGCACGCAGTTGTCCTCGCTCTCCGGGGTGGACGCGCCCAGATGCGGAATGCACAATACGCCCGGCGCGCCAATGAGCTCATCTGAGGGAAAATCGGTGACATAGGCACGCAAAAGCCCGGACTTAAGCGCATCCTTGACCGCCTGCGTATCGACGAGGCCGCCGCGGGCCAGATTCAGAACCGCCGCGCTGGGCTTCATCTTCGCAAGCGCCTGGGCGTTGATCATGCCCTTTGTGGCCTCCATGAGCGGCACATGCACAGTGAGATAGTCGCAGGTTTTGAGCACTTCGTCCATAGAATCGCTGTGGCGCACGGCGCGGGAGAGCTTCCAGGCGTGTTCCACGGAAATATAGGGGTCGTAGCCCAACACGTCCATCCCCAGGGCCACGCCCGCGTTGGCCACCAGCACGCCGATGGCGCCCAAGCCGATGACGCCCAGCGTTTTGCCCTGCAGCTCCGGGCCGGTGAACTGGCCCTTGCCCTTTTCCACCAACTTTTCCACTTCCGCGCCCTTGCCGGAGAGCGTTTTGCACCATTCCACGCCGTCTACGACCTTGCGCGAGGCCAGCAGCATACCGGTGATCGCCAATTCCTTGACGGCGTTGGCGTTCGCGCCCGGGGAGTTGAACACCACCACGCCGCGCTCGGCCAATTTGTCCAGAGGGATGTTGTTCACACCCGCGCCAGCGCGCGCCACGCACATCACGCTTTCGGGAATCTCCATTTCGTGCATGTTCGCCGAGCGCACCATGATGGCGTCCGGGCTTTGGGCCTGGGCGTCGAAGGCATAGTCCTCCATGTTGAGGACGGTTTCATACACCGGGGAAATCGCGTTGAGGGTTTTGATTACATACATTATTTGTGCTCCATTTCAAATTTCTTCATGAATTCCACCAGCGCCTTCACGCCCTCGGCGGGCATGGCGTTGTAAATGCTGGCGCGCATGCCGCCCACGGAGCGGTGCCCCTTGAGGTTAACCAGGCCAGCGGCGGCGGCGGCCTTCACGAACTCGGCGTCCAACGCCTCGTCTCCGGTGCGGAAGGTGACGTTCATAATCGAACGGCTGGACGGTTCGGCCACGCCTTTGAACATGGCGCTTTGGTCGATGCAGTCATACAACCAGGCGGCCTTTTCGCGGTTGACTTGAGCGATGCCTTCCACGCCGCCCTGCTTTTTGAGCCACTTTAAGCACAATCCGGCCATGTAGATGGCGTAAGTCGGCGGCGTATTGAGCATGCTGCCGGCATCGTCCAACTTTTTATAGTCCAGCACCTTGGGAGTAATGGGCATGGCGCGGCCGATGAGGTCGCGGCGCACGATCGTCAGCGCAAAGCCCGCCGGGCCGATGTTTTTCTGCGCCCCGGCGAAAATGACGCCGAATTTGCTCACGTCATACGGCTCGGAAAGTATGTTCGAGGACATATCCGCCACCAGCGGCACATTGCCCGTCTCCGGCAGAGAGGCGTATTTGGTGCCGTAAATGGTGTTGTTGGTGGTGATATAGAAATAGTCGGCCTCGGGGTCAAACGAAGCGGGGTCGAGCTCGGGAATGCGCACATACCCCTCCTCGCGCGAGGAGGCCACGCAACGCGGCTTGCCGTACTTTTGCGCCTCGACATAAGCGCCGTGGGCAAAGGAACCGCTGTCCACATAGTCGGCTTTTCCCGAACCGGTGAGCAGGTTCATGGGCACGGCGGCGAACTGGCCGGTGGCGCCGCCCTGGATCAAGAGCACGGCGTAATTGTCCGGCACGTGCATAAGCTCGCGCACCAACGCCTCGGTTTCCGAGAAGATCTCCTGATACATCTTGGAACGATGGCTCATCTCCATGACCGACATGCCCGTCTGGCCGTAGCAAAGCATCTCGTTCGCGGCCGTGGTAAGCGCCTCGACCGGCATGACGGCGGGACCCGCCGCAAAGTTGTATACGCGCTGCATAAAATGCCTCCTTATCTTCCCATCGCTGTCAAAATTATACAGGCATATCCCGAACAAAGCAAGCGCTTTTCGAGGAAATGTCAGATAAAATTCTCATGTTGCGGACATTTGTATTTATTACGCACACAAATATGGTCTTTTGTATCTCTACCGCGGCCAAAACCGCGAACCCTCAAGCGCCGCTGCGGTCAAACAGGGGCGGCTGGCGATAGTCGGTGATAAAAGCGTCGGCGATGGCGAGAACTTCCTCGCGGTGGCGGCGCGCGGTGTATTCCTCAATGGCACACACGCGCATGCCCGCCGCCTTCGCGCCCCGCATGGCGTACACCGCATCCTCGAACACCCAGCATTCCTCCACCGGCGCGCCGAGACGGGCGGCGACTTTGCGGAAGTACTCGGGATCTTCCTTGCTCATGCCCACCTCATAGCTGTCTGTGACAAAATCAAAGCAATCGCGGATACCCATGCGTTCGAGCGCCCGCTGGCACAGCGCGCGCGGCGCGGCCGTGGCCACGCATAACCGCGCCCCATTTGCCTTGAGGTTTCTGAGAAATTCCTGGATGCCGGGCTTTTCGACCACGTCGTATTGATAATGGCGTCCCATGCGCTCCTCCATTTCGCCCACCACTTCCGCGTATGTAATGCCCGGCAGGTGTTGGGAAAGTTCCTCGGAAAACTCGCGGCTGGAGCGTGAGAACAACTCCTCCAGCGTCATTTCGCCCGGGATGGGCAGGCGGTGGGCAATGATGTATTCCAGCGCCCCCAGCCGCCAGTAATACATGGATTCCATCAGCGTACCGTCATTGTCAAAGATTGCATATTTACAGCTTGATAGCATGCCATTTTCCCCCATTGTAGCGCCGGCGCATAAGCGCCATGCGTGTAATCATATCCAGCGTCGCCATGCACCACGCGCCCAGGAGCGCCATCTCCGTAAAGCCCATCACATCGCCAACCACGAAGATGGCCAGTTGTGAAAGGATTGGCCGCATGACCACCACGGTAAAAATCATCGCCAGCGCCACATAGCGCGTATCGCCAGCGCCGCGCAGCGCGCCGGAATAGACCACGGCCGAGGTTTGGAACGGCTGCATGATGCCGACGATAATCATGGCGTTCATGGCAAGCTGGCGCACGTAGGCGTCGTTGGCAGTATCAGAGTATATATACAACCCCACCAGCGGGCCGCGGCAGGTAATCACCACCGTGGCCAGCAAAAGCGCCGCCACCAAAGCGTAGCGCTGGGCGATTGTACCATACATGTGGGCGAGATCCGGCCGCTTTTCCCCCAGCGACTGGCCGACCAGCGCCGTGCCCGCCACGCCGATGCCATCTCCAAAGGAAAAGGAGAGGTTCAAAAATTGCATGGCGATGTTGTGCGCGGCATAGACGTATACGCCCAGTTCGGCGATGATACATGCGTAGATGAAAAAGCCAATGCGAATGCACACCTGCTCCACCGTCGCGCCCTTGGCGACGCGCGCCACCGCGCTGAGCGCCGCGCGATCCAGCTTCCATGAATCGCCCTTGGCAAGCTCCAGGAAATTCGCATGCCGCTTGCGGGGCAGAAGCGAAATCACGCTGAGGATCAGGCCCACGAACAGGCCGATATCCGTGGCGATGGCCGCCCCCGCAATCTCCAGCCGCGGGAAGGGGCCGACGCCGTTGATGAGCAGCCAGTTAAACAGCACGTTGACAAGGTTGGAAGTGACGTTGACATACATCGTCAGCCGCGTATTGCCCACACCGCGCTGGGCGGCGCAGATGCACAGGGAAAGCGCGTTAATGGGCAAGGCCACGGCGATGATGCGGAAATAGGCGAGCGTGTCCTCTATCGTCTCCTTCGCGCCCGCCAGGCGCATGAACGGCTCCGCCAGCCACAGCGCCAGCACCGTAATGACGATGGACAAAAGCAGCGTCACCACCAGCGAATTGCGCATGGCCAGGTTCGCGTCGCCGCGCCGCATTTCGCCCCTGCGCCGGGCAATGATGGCCGTCACGCCCGCGTTCAGGCCATAGAAGATGCACAAAAGAATCAGGCGTGGCTGCGTCACCAGGCTGACTGCCGTAATCGCCTCCGTGCCGATGGTTGAAACCATCATCGTGTCCGCCATGCTGATCAGGCTCATCAGCGCCATTTCCAGCACTGACGGCATGGCGATGGCGCTCATGCGCCGGTATGCCTCCCGGTTGGATGGCAGTTCCCCACACCTTATGGACTGCGGCACCATGTTTTCCACATTGAAAAAGCCGCGTATGCCCTTCATATATCCCCTCTCCTATCCCCTTGTCCTTTGTTTCCCTTTCTGCGTCTTATTGAATACTTTTTCCCTCCAGAAGCGCCGCGCGCGCGGCTTTCAGCACCGCGTCCGGGCCGCCGCCCTGAGCAAATTCTGGTTTTCCGCCGCCCTTGCCGCCGCAGGCGCGGGCACAGGCAGTCAGCAACGCGCCCATGTTTATATCCACATCTTGCGAGCGCGCAAACACGAATACATTGCTTTCCCCCTGCGGCGCCGCCAACAGCGCCACAGCGTTGCCCGCGCTTGTCAGATCCGTGGCCAAATCGCGCAGAAGCGGCATGTCCGCCGCCACCGTTTCCGCTACCACGCGCATGCCGTTTGCCGTGCGGGGCGCGTTTGCAAGCATTTCGGAAACGCCGGAAAGCAATTTTTCGCGACGCAGCGCGCCGACGCTGCGCTCCGCCTCGCGCAGATGGCCGCGCAAAGCCTCCACCGCGCCAGGCAGGTTCTCCACGGCCGTGGAAAGCTCCGCCGCCGCCGCGTGCGCAAGATCGTATACATGGCGGTAGTTTTGAAAGGCCCGCTTGCCGCACACGAAGGAAAGGCGCAGCTTTCCCTTGCTGGGCCGCGCGTCCACAATCTTCAAAAGGCCAATCTGCCCCGAGGACGAGGGATGCGTGCCGCCGCAAGCCACGTACTCAAAATCGCCGATGGCGACGATGCGAATGTGCTCCTTGACCGTCGGCGGCTTGCGCAGGGGCATTTGCGCGAGCGTATCCGCGTCCGGGAATGTGCATCGGATGGGCACGTCGCGCTGTATCTTTTCGTTTACGTCGTCCTCCAGGGCGCGCAGTTCCCCGGCGCTTATGCGCATGCGGCCCCCGGGCAGGTCGGCGTCGATGCTGGAAACCTCCGCGCCCAGATGCAGGCCGATGACATGGCCGCCAAGCTGCCTCCAGACGGCGTTGGCCAGCATGTGCTCGCCCGCGTGCTGCTGCATATGGTCAAAGCGGCGCGGCCAATCAATTTCGCCATGCACCGTCTCCCCCACCGGCAGGGGCGCGTCCACGCGGTGCGCCACGTCGCCGTTTTCCACAAATACATCCAGTATGTTCGCCCCGCCCAGCGTGCCCGTGTCATAAGGCTGGCCGCCGGAGGTGGGATAAAAGGCGGACTGGTCGAGATGGACGAGATAGCTGCCGCCATCCGGCACGCAATCCACCACCCGCGCGTCAAAAGACGTCAGATAGGCGTTATCGTAATACAGGCGTTGTGTCATATGGGCTCACTCTCCTGCTTTCATCTTAACGCAAGCGGGGGGAATTATCAAGCCCCCGATGGGGAAAACTTCACAGGCAGGGAAAATCCAATTTGTAAACATTTTGTGAACAAGCAAATATATCTATTGACTTTCTTTGACTTTAGATGTACAATGACACTGTCGAAAGACAAAGATAGTCAATAACTTCTCAGGAGGATTTGCATTATGAGCACTTTGATCCCGTATCGTTACCGCAACCAGTTGACCCGCCCGGAAACCACTTCGTTTATGGACGACTTTTTCCGCCCCTTCTTTGGCCTGGACAACTTTACCAGCACCTTCAGCGTGGATGTAAAGGATGAGGGCGACAAATACGTGCTGGAGGCCGATCTGCCCGGCGTGAAGCGCGAGGATGTAAACGTGGACGTCAATGACGGCGTTTTGACCATCTCCGCTGAGTGGAACACGGAAAAGAAGGAAAACAGGCAGCATGGCTACGTCATCAACGAGCGCCGTTCCGGCCGCGCCAGCCGTTCCTTCACGCTGGAAAACGTCAAGGAGGACGAGATTTCCGCCGAATACAAAGACGGTGTTCTTCG
This sequence comes from Candidatus Pullichristensenella stercorigallinarum, assembly GCA_018712945.1. Lineage (GTDB taxonomy): Bacteria > Bacillota > Clostridia > Christensenellales > Aristaeellaceae > Pullichristensenella > Pullichristensenella stercorigallinarum. Next base: position 31,805 of record DVFZ01000086.1, read on the forward strand.
CCTGACCATGCCCAAGATCAACGAAACCGAAAAATCTCCCCGCAGGATTGAAATCCAGTAAACCTTGCTCCCCTCGCCGTCCGGCTCTGTGCCGGGCGGCATTTTTGTTAATTATCCCTGCCATGCCGCGCCGCGCTTGACTTTTGCGCCGCCGCGCCTTATAATCGGAAACACCGGCGATGACTGGGAGAGTAAGCGGTTTGAAGACGGCCAAGCGAGGGCGGATGGTGCGAGCGCCCGCGTCGAACCCCGCCCAAGGACACCCACGAGCCCGGACGTAAACCGGCGTTAACGGCTGAAGATGGGCCTGAAATGACTTTGCCTGTGGCAAAATCAGTGGCCCAAGCAGGGTGGCACCGCGAGTACCTTCGCCCCTACGTCGGGACGGAGGCGTTTTTATTTCGCCGCCCGGCCGGTTTGACTTGGAAAGGAGAGAATCCATATGCTTACGCAGGCGCCCAAGGGAACCCAGGACATGCTGCCCAAAGACGCATACCGCTGGCAAAGGATCGAACAGGCCGTGCGCAATGTGTGCGCCCTGGCCGGTTACCGGGAGATCCGCACGCCTATGTTTGAGCACACGGAGCTGTTCGCGCGCGGCGTGGGCGACGGCACCGACGTGGTGCAAAAGGAGATGTACACCTTTGAGGACAAGGGCGGGCGCTCCATCACCTTAAAGCCCGAGGGCACGGCGGGCGTGGCGCGCGCCTTTATCGAAAACCATCTGTTCGCCGAACCGCTCCCCTGCAAGCTGTACTACGTTTCTTGCCCCAATTTCCGCTATGAGAAGCCCCAGGCGGGCCGCCTGCGCCAGTTCCATCAGAACGGCGTGGAGGTGTTCGGCGCCAAGGACGCCTCTGTGGACGCGGAAATCATCGCCCTGGCGCTGGATATACTGCGCGCGTGCGGCATCGAGGGGTTGAGCGTGCGCATCAACTCCATCGGCTGCCCCAACTGCCGCCAGGCCTATCAGGAGGCGCTGAAGGAGTATCTCTCCGGCAAGCTGGGAACGCTGTGCAAAACCTGCAACGAGCGCTTCGAGCGCAACCCACTGCGCATACTGGATTGCAAGGAGGACGCGCATAAGCTCACCGACGCGCCGGAAATGCTCGACTACCTGTGCGAGGACTGCCGCGCCCACTTCGCGGCCCTGCGCGAATACTTGGACGCGCTGGGCGTGGAATACAGCGTCGATCCCCGCATCGTGCGCGGTCTGGACTACTATACCAAGACCGTGTTTGAAATCATCACCCCCACCGAGGACGGCGAATTGACCGTCTGCGGCGGTGGCCGTTACGATGGCCTGATTGAAGAACTGGGCGGCCCGGCCACGCCCGGCGTCGGTTTCGGCATGGGCGTGGAGCGCATGCTGCTGGTGCAGGACATGCAGGGTGTAACTCCGGAGGCGGAGCCGCTTTACGACGTGTTCGTGGCCACCATGGGCCAGGGCGCGCGCATGGAGGGCATGAAGCTCGTGCGTGAATTGCGCGAAAGGGGCCTGCGCGCCGACATCGACCACGCTTGCCGCAGCATGAAAGCCCAGTTCAAATACGCCTCCAAGACCGGGGCGAAAAGCGTAGTGACGATTGGCGGCGACGAGCTGGAAAAAGGCGTGGTCAAGCTGCGCGACATGGAAAACAGCGTCGAGGCCGAGGTCGCGCGCGACAAAATCGTGGAAATCCTGTTGGATCTGAAGGGAGAATGACCCATGCTTTCTTACAAACGCGATACCTATTGCGGCAATGTGACCGAGGCGCTCGCCGGCAAGGAAGTGCATCTTTCCGGTTGGGTGCAGCGCGCGCGCGACCTGGGCGGCGTGGTGTTTGTGTGGCTGCGCGACCGCGAGGGGCTGGTGCAGCTGGTGTTTGACGAAGCCGTGTGCTCCCACGAGGTATTCGAGCTGGGCCGCTCCCTGCGCTCGGAATATGTGGTGACTGTGCTTGGCGAAGTGCGCATGCGCGCGCAGAACGCCGTGAACCCGGACATGCCCACCGGCAAGGTGGAGGTGTTCGTGCGCGAATGCGAGCTGCTCAACAAGAGCGAAACGCCCCCCATCTACATTGACGACAAGGCCGGGGAAAACGAGACGGTGCGCCTCAAGTACCGCTATCTCGACCTGCGCAAGCCCTCCCTGCAGCGCAATATGCGCATGCGCGCCAAAATCGCCTCGGCGGTGCGCTCGTACATGGACGGCGAAGGGTTTGCCGAGGTGGAAACGCCCATCCTCACCAAGTCCACGCCCGAAGGCGCGCGCGATTTCCTGGTGCCCAGCCGCCTGCATCCCGGTTCCTTCTACGCTCTGCCCCAGTCGCCGCAGATTTACAAGCAGCTTCTGATGCTGGCGGGCTTTGACAAATACTATCAGGTGGCGCGCTGCTTCCGCGACGAGGACAACCGCGCCGACCGCCAGCCGGAGTTTACGCAGGTGGACGTGGAAATGTCCTTCATCGACGAAAAGGACATCCAGACGGTGATTGAAGGCGCGTTTGCGCGCGTGTTCCGCGAGGTGATGGGCATGGAAATCTCCCTGCCCCTGGAGCGCATTACCTGGCGCGAGGCCATGGAAAATTACGGCAGCGACAAGCCCGACCGCCGCTTTGGCATGAAGCTGAAAAACGCTTCCGACCTGTGTGCGGGCTGCGGCTTCCCCGTGTTTGAAAGCGCGGTGGCGGAGGGCAAGAGCGTGCGCGGCATCAACGCCGAGGGCTGCGCGGACATGACCCGCAAGCAAATTGATTCGCTGGTGGAGTTTGTCAAGACCTATCGCGCCAAGGGGCTGGCCTATGTGACCTTCGCCGCCGACGGCACGGTAAAATCGTCGTTTAACAAGTTCCTCACCCCGGAATTTACCGAAAAGCTGCGCGATCGCTTTGACGCCAAGCCGGGCGACCTCCTCTTTTTCGTCGCCGACAAGGACGCGGTGGCCTTCCAAAGCCTGGGCGCGCTGCGCGTGGAGATCGCCCGCCGCCGCGGCCTGATCCCCGAGGGCGTATACGACCTGTTCTGGGTGACGGAATTCCCGCTGTTTGAGTACAGCGAGGAAGAGGGCCGCTATGTGGCCATGCATCATCCCTTCACCAGCTGGATGCCCGAGGACGAGCCCTATTTGGAGAATGCAAAAGACAAGGTGCGCGCCCGCGCTTACGACCTGGTAATGAACGGCATCGAGATGGGTTCCGGCTCTATCCGCATCCACAGAAGCGACATGCAGGCCAAGATGTTCAAGATGATCGGCCTTTCCGATGAAGAAGCCCAGCACCGCTTCGGGTTCCTCACCGACGCTTTCAAGTACGGCACGCCCCCGCACGGCGGCTTCGCCTTCGGCCTCGACCGTTTGACGATGATCCTCACCGGCAGCGACAGCCTGCGCGACGTGGTGGCCTTCCCCAAGGCCCAGGGCGCGAACTGCCTGATGATGGAAACACCTGCGGACGTGAACCCCGAACAGCTCGAAGCGCTGAAGATCAAGGTGGATTTGGGAGAATAGACGTTCAAGGCCCGGGGCACTCCGCCCCGGGCCGTTCAGCTTGTCAAAAAAGTATTTTTGACAAGCTGGCGGACGTGGAAGCAAGCTTCCCCGCCGCACATGAGGCGATTTTGTCGGTTTTCCAAATCGTCAAAATCGGCCGGCCTTGGTCGACTTGAAAACCCTGTGGGTTTTCAACCTATCGCCGGGTACGATTAAAAGCGCGAAAGGGCTTCGGCTCTCGCGCTCTCTCCGGGGGTTTTTGATAGCCTGTACGGCCCGGAGCGCTCGCCCCGGTCTATTTTGAAATTTTCACGGGAGTTCTGCCATGCCTGTTTTGCGCAAAACTGCACAGGAAAAAGACGCCGGGCGCAAGTTGAAATACTTCGTGCGCGGCGATCTCGGCGTATCGTATACGCAATTTGCCTCTTTGAAAATGACGGGCGGCGTGCGCGTCAACGGCGAGGCGGCACTGGCGAATTATCCGCTCCGGGCGGGCGACGTTGTGGAGATTGTTCTGCCTGCGGACGCGCCCGCAGCCGCCGTCGTGCCGGAAAACCTGCCCGTCGATATCGTCTATGAAAACGACGATTTCTACATCGTCAACAAGAGCGCGCCCCTGCCCTGCCAGTGCTCGCAAAAACAGGAAAGCGGCGCGCTGGAAAACCGTCTGGCAGCACGCTTTGGCGCTCAGTTTGTTTTCCGTCCTCTCAACCGGCTGGACAAGGGCACAAGCGGCCTGATGTGCGCGGCCAAACACGCCCACGCCTGCCAGCTTTTGCAAAAACAGCTGCACACGGGCGCGTTTGCGCGCGAATACCTGGCCGTGGTGGAAGGAAATGTGGAGGGCGAATTTACCGTGGAGGCCCCCATCGCCAAGGTGGACGAAGCCAGCGTGCGCCGCATCGTCGATTTTGGACGCGGCAAGCCCTCCGTCACGCACGCGCGCGCCGTGGCGCATGGCAACGGCCGCACGCTTTTGCGCCTGCGCCTGGAAACCGGCCGTACCCATCAGATTCGCGTGCACATGGCATACATCGGCCATCCCATCGCAGGCGATTTTCTCTATGGGCAGGAGGACAAACGCCTGCCCGGGCGCTTTGCGCTGCATTCGGCGCATCTGGCGCTGGAATGGGAGGGAAAACGCATGGCGTGGGACGCTCCCCTGCCCGATGAACTTGCGGCGCTGTTGCGCGATTGAGCCGCCTTCGGTTTCGGAGGCGGCTCAGTCTATTGACAAAGTCAATAAAATCCCGCAAAACAAAAACGCGAACTTACAGATAGGGGAACTTGCGTGGGCGTAAGGAACCGCCGGACTATAAGTACGCTGACGCAGCAGGTAAAAATTGCTTCGGATTTCTGTTTTATCAGGGGGCAAGGTTTGCATTAGCGGGCTTTGTCAGTACCTTGAGCCGCCTCCGAAACCGGAGGCGCTTGCTTTTATTTTCCCCGCATCATCTCATACATCATAATCCCCGCCGCTACCGCCGCGTTGAGCGATTCGGCCCGGCCGCGCATGGGCAGTTTCACCAGCGCATCGGCCTGCGCGCGCACGCTTTCGGAAATGCCGTGGGCTTCGCTGCCGATGACCAGGATGAAGCGCTCCCCCGCTTCCGGGCGGGCGTAGAAGTCCGCGCCGTCGAGCGCCGATGCAAAAACCTTCCAGCCGCGTTCGCGCAGCGTTTGCAGGCTTTCGGCCAGCGGTTCGGCGGCGATGGCGGGCAGGCGGAAGCCGGAACCCATCGCCGCGCGCTGCACCTTGGGGCTGTACGGATCGGCGCAGCCTGCGCCCAGAAGCAACCCGCCAAACCCCGCCGCGTCCGCCGTGCGCCAGATGGTGCCTACGTTGCCAGGGTCCTGTACGCCGTCCAGCGCCACCAGGATGTCCGGGGCGTTTTCCAAACCGGCCGTCGCGGGCAGGACAAAGGCGGCGCACATGCCCTGCGGCGTCTTTGTATCGCAAACGGCTTCGAGCACGCCGCGCGTCACCAGCCGCGCTTCGGGAAAGCGCGCCGCGAGCGGCGTTTCTTCCTCGGTGAGCAGCGTGCGCGGCGCAAGGCCGGAGGCAAGCGCCTCTTTGAGCATCGTTTCGCCCTCACCAAAAACAGCCCCGTCTCCCGCCGTGCCTTCGCGCCTTTGAGCGCGCGCAGGCTGGCTATGAGCGGGTTTTTTACGCTGGTGATTTTCTCCATACTTGCCCCGTCCTTTCCGTTCGCGTAAATTGTAGCAGATTTTCCAGCTTTGTTCAAGGCGGCGCGGGCAAAACGGCGCGGTTTTTGCTGGCCGTTCACAAAGCGGCGCTTGTTTTTGGCGGCGGAATATTATACAATAAAGGCAGTTCTTTCTGGAGGGGTTCGCATGCGCGTTCTCGACATCATCCGCAGCGACCGGGTCACGGTCTCCTGTGAGCTTTTCCCGCCCAAGCTGGGCAAGCCCCTGCGCGATACGGAGCGCATTGTCTCCGAAATCGCCCGGCTGAAACCCTCGTTTATCAGCGTCACCTGCGGCGCGGGCGGCTCCACTGGCGACCATACCGTGGAAATCGCCCGTTGTGTGCAACAGGATAACGGCGTGACGGCGCTGGCGCACGTCACCTGCGTTTCCACGCCCCGAGACCAGATTCGCCGTACCCTGACGCTGCTCCAGGAAGCGGGCGTGGAAAACATACTGGCCCTGCGCGGCGATCTGCCCGCTGACGGCTCCGCCGCCTGTGCCGATTTTGCCCACGCCAGCGACTTGATCGAGGAAATCAACCGCTTCGGCGGCTTTTGCGTGGGCGGGGCCTGCTATCCTGAAGGGCACCCCGAATCGCCCAACAAGCAGGCGGATTTGGACGGCATCCGCAAAAAAGTGGACGCGGGCTGCGCTTTTTTGACCACGCAGATGTTCTTTGACAACAACATACTCTACAACTTCCTGTTCCGCCTTCTCAAGCACGGCATCGACGTACCGGTGGTCGCAGGCATCATGCCCATCACCAACGAGCGGCAGGTCAAGCGCACGTTCACACTTTCCGGAGCAAACCTGCCGCCGCGCTTCCGCGCCATCGTGGACCGCTTCGGCGATGATCCCCCCGCCATGAAACAGGCGGGCATCGCCTACGCCACCGAACAGATCATCGACCTGATTGCCAACGGCGTCAGCCATGTGCATATTTATACGATGAACCAGCCGGACATTGCCGGTAGCATCATCCGCAATCTTTCGGAGATCTTCCGTTGACCGCTTTCGAGCGCGAGGTGCTGCGCTATCTCGGAAACGCCGCGCCCGACGCGCGGCTGATGGAGTTAATCGCCTCGGTGGAGGCGGAAATGCGGCGGGATATACGCCCCCGCGGCGTGCGCAGGCGGCTGACCGTAGCGGTGGCGGAAACGGGCGTACAGGTTGAGGGCTTTTATCTTGAAAGCCGGGCGCTTGCTCAAAATCTGTGCGGATGCAGGGAAGCCTGCTTTGCCGCCGCCACGCTGGGCGCGGAAGCGGACAGGCTCCTGCGCCGCTACGCCGCCCTCGATCTGCCGCGCGCCGCCGTATGGCAGGGCGCCTGCGCCGCCTATCTGGAAGAATATCTGAACGGCATGGAGGCCGCCTTGCGCGCCGAAGCGCCGGGACTGTATTTGCGGCCCCGCTTCAGCCCGGGATATGGCGATTTGGATATATCCAACCAGCAAGCCATGTTTTCCCTGCTGGAGCTGGAAAAGCGCCTCGGGCTTTCCCTGACCCCGGCGCAGATGATGCTGCCGGAAAAATCCGTCACCGCCATCATCGGGCTTTCCAAAGAACCGCGAAAGGCGGCGGGTGGCTGCGCATCCTGCGCAAAAACCGATTGCCCCAACAGGAGGAAAGAAGCATGAAGGATTTCCGCGACCGGCTGGGCCGGGAACTGCTTTTGATGGACGGCGCGATGGGCACCATGCTGCAAGCGCGCGGCCTGAAAATGGGCGAGCTGCCCGGCAACATGAACCTGCGCGCCCCGGATGTAGTGCGCGGCATCCATGCCGAATACCTGGCCGCAGGCGCGGACATCGTCGAGGCCAACACCTTTGGCGTCAGCCGCCTGAAATTTGGCGATGAGGCGGCAAAGGTCGTGCGTGCCGGTATCCGTATCGCCCGGGAAGCCGTGGCCCAAAGCGGACTCGAGGCCTATGTGGCGGCCAATATCGGCCCCTTGGGGCGGCTGCTCAAGCCGGTGGGCGACTTGGACTTTGAGGAGGCCGTAACGCTTTTTCGGGAAATTGCCGCTTCCTGCGAAGAAGCGGATCTTTTGCTGTTTGAAACCTTTACGGACGTATACGAGCTCAAAGCGGCGCTGCTGGCGGCGAAGGAAGTAAGCGATTTGCCCATCGTAGCGATGATGACCTTCGACGAAGCCGGGCGCATGCTCACCGGCGCGGACGTGACAAGCGCCGTCACCATCGCCGAATCGCTGGGCGCGGAGGCCGTGGGCTTCAACTGCGGCCTGGGGCCGGAACAAATGCTGGCGCTGTTGCCTTCCCTGCGCGGCGTAGCCGGCGTCCCCCTGTCCTTCAATCCCAACGCCGGTCTTCCCGTAGTAGTGGAGGGGCAGACGCAGTTCCGCGTTTCCCCGCAGGAATTTGCCGCCGCCGCGCGCAAACTGGCGGAAGGCGGCGCGGCGCTGTTGGGCGGTTGCTGCGGCACCACGCCGGAGCACATCGCGGCGCTGAAAAAAGCCGTGGCGGGCATTGCGCCCGCGCCCGCCGCCAAGACCGGGCGTACGATTATCTGTTCCTACGCGCGCGCGGTCGAGTTTGGCGGCGCGCCGGTGCTCATCGGCGAGCGCATCAACCCCACCGGCAAGCCCAATCTCAAGCGCGCCCTGCGGGAAAATGATATGGGCTACGTCCTGCGCGAAGGCGCGAAGCAGGCTGACGCGGGCGCAGATGTGCTGGATGTAAACGTAGGCCTGCCAGGCATCGACGAATGCGAAATGCTGTCCCGCGCCGTGGCGGAATTGCAAGCCGTGCTGCCCCTGCCTTTGCAGATTGACTCCGCCAACCCCGAGGCCATGGCGCGCGCGGCGCGGCTCTATAACGGCCGTCCGCTCCTCAACTCCGTCAGCGGCAAGCGCGCCTCCATGGACGCGGTATTTCCCATCGCCCAAAAGTACGGCGCGGTATTGATTGCCCTGACGCTGGACGACGAGGGCATTCCCGAAACGGCGGCAGGGCGCGTCTCCATTGCCGAAACCATCCTTGCCGAAGCGGAGAAGTACGGCATCGGCCCGGAGCGGCTGATCTTCGACCCGCTCGCCATGTCCGTCTCCACCGGCGGCGGTGCTTTGGCGACGCTGGACGCGCTTTCCGAGCTTTCCCGGCGCGGCCTGCGCACCTCTCTGGGCGTTTCCAACGTCTCCTTTGGCCTGCCGGCCCGTCCCCGGCTCAACGCCGCCTTTTTCGCCGCGGCGCTGGCGCGCGGGTTGAGCGCCGGCATCGTCAATCCCCTGGACGCGGGGCTGATGGACGCGGCGGCCTGCCACAACGTCCTCTTTGGCTACGACGCGGACTGTTCGGGATACATCGCCCGCTTTGCGGACGCCGAAGCCGTCCCCGTCAAACCTGTGGGAACGGTACTGACGCTGCATGAGGCGGTTTTGCGCGGCCTGTGCGCGGAGGCGCGCGCCGCTGCCGTGGAATCGCTGAAAACGCGCCCGCCCATGGACGTGGTGGAAGGCGAGCTGGTACCGGCGCTGAACGCCGTGGGCGAAGGGTTTGAGAAAAAAACCGTGTTCCTCCCCCAGCTTCTGATGAGCGCGGAGGCCGCCGGGGCCGCCTTTGAGGAGGTGCGCGCGCGCATCGCCGCCTCGGGCGGAGAAACGGGCAAGGGAACCATTGTCGTCGCCACGGTGCGCGGCGACATACACGATATCGGCAAAAACATCGTGCGCGCCCTGTTGGAAAACTACGGCTTCCAAGTGATTGATTTGGGCAAGGACGTACCCCCGGAGGCGGTGCTGGAGGCCGTTGAAAAGAGTGGCGCGCCGCTGGTGGGCCTGAGCGCGCTGATGACCACCACCGTAGAGAGCATGGAGGAAACCATCCGCCTTTTGCATGCGCGCACGCAGGCAAAAATCGTGGTTGGCGGCGCAGTACTTACCGAGAACTATGCCCGCCAGATTGGGGCGGACTTCTACGCCCGCGACGCCATGGCCACAGTGCGTGTGGCTGAAGCGGTATTTGGCGGTGCGGAGGAAAATTGAACCTTCCATCCCGCGTATACGTCCAAGAGATAGAAAAAACGAAAGGAGGGCGCCCATGCGACGCACTGTGGTTCTTTTATTCCTGGTCTTGTTGCTGGCCTTGCCGTCCGCAGGGCTGGCGGAGGCATGGACCTTTATCGAAAGCTGGGACGCCTCTGAAAGCGAAGCCTCCGGGAGTGAAACATTCGAAAGCGAAACGTTTGAAAGCGAAACGTTTGGCACGACACTCTATATTGTCAACTGCGAGGAATACGTTTCCCTGCGCGCCCAGCCCGATACGAGCGCAGAAGCGCTGGCTCGCATTCCTCTGGGCACGGCGGTGACCTGCTATGGAGATGTGGGCAACGACTTCAGCGAAGTGGCATATCAGGGCATGACCGGCTATGTGCTCACCCGCTATCTCGGTTCCAACGCGCCTGTTGCTGCAGCGGAGGCGGAGAGCGAGGGCGAAACCATGTATGTGGTCAACTGCCAGGAATACGTCACCCTGCGCTCCGGCCCCAGCACCTCCACCGACGCCATGGCCCATATTCCCTTGGGCACGGCAGTCATGACTTACGGCAGCGATGGAGACTTCATCCGCGTTGAGTATGAAGGCCTGCGCGGCTATGTGCTCAACGAATATCTGGATTACTCCCCCATGTCGTTCAGCGCTTATCTGGGAAGCGACGCGGGATATGCGCGCTTGGACACTGCTTCCATTGAGGTATCGGCCTCCAGTGAGCAGGTAGACCAGTACGGTTACTATTCTGCCGCCAACGCCAATGATGCTGATGGCTCCACCGCTTGGGCCGAAGGCGCGGACGGCGTAGGCGAAGGCGAATGGCTCTCTTTCTTCTTTGACGAGCGTGCGGTGGCAGGGTTCGCCATTTGTGCCGGCTATCAGAAATCCGCCGAGACATATAACAACAATGCCCGTCCGGCGCGTATCTGCGTAAGCGTGGCTGGGGAGTCGGATTGTTATGTGACCTTGGAGGACAGACGCGGCGAACAGGTGGTGCTTTTCCAGTACCCTGTGGTGTCGGATTATCTGTCCATCGAAATCGTTTCTGCTTACAGCGGCACCAGCTATGCCGATACTTGCATCAGCGACGTGCGTATTCTGTTGGCAGACTGATGTATACAGCACAATGGCCGCCTCCGCAGACGCGGAGGCGGCCGTTGCAATTTATAGCAGGCGAGGCGCCGCACGGCGTTTTCGATATCTGGACGGTTTTTGTCAGTCTGACCATATTTCTCCGGAATATGTGGGAGATTACAAGGACATTTTACCACATATCTACGGAAACCTGACATCCCTGGAAGAAGCATACATATGCCAGAGCGTGCAGTCTCTGTTAAAATTGTAATTGGCCCGGCGGATGTGGCTGTATTTTCCCGCCTACTCCCTGCAAAGCTCTTGGCACGGCGGCATGTTTCTACGAGGCAGCCGTACAGGCCGTCTTACCCTGACAATTCAGCGTGTGTGCCGACGTCATACCGGCATCTATCACCAGAGGCCTCTGGATAGCGTCCTCAATGGTTCTCAGGCAGCCGGCGATGCTCGCAACCATCTCCATCATACACGCATAACCGCATTCGGCGTTCTCCAACAGAGTGCAAAACCGTTGTTACAGGTTCAGAGCGGAAAATGAACGACGCCCATGGCGATTGGCGCCTATAAAGCCGCGCCTCCTCCCTATCAATTTTTCAAGCATCGCTCCTGATCGCTGGTGGCCAACGATTTCCCCCGATGAAAGCGCCTTGAAAGCTACTTTACAGCAAGGCACGCTTCCCCGCTTCCTGCCCTCAGAGCATCCGCCGCCAGTTTATCATTCATTGGAGGTATGCTTCTTCTAAATATCGCATAGTTATTATACATCCAGCGCATTGCTTTGTTGAGCATCATTCAGAGTGGAGGCCCAAACACCCACTCGCACAACTTTTACGCACTTTTTTGCCTCTTTGGAAGAAAAACTATTGACTTTTGCGGATGGTTCATGGTATAATATCCATCGTCGCGTGGGGTTATAGCTCAGTTGGTTAGAGCGTTACGTTGACATCGTAAAGGTCAGAGGTTCGAGCCCTCCTAACCCCACCACTAAACCGCCTGATAATCGGGCGGTTTTTTCATGTTTCTGCACAAAGTTCAGTAAATTTTACGCAAATATTGAATGATTTTATGCGTATTTTTTACATTTTGCATTAAAAATACGCAAAAGAGTCACAAAAACTGTCACATAGCTGCCATTCGCTCAAAGTGCGCTTCCATTGTCTTTCCGGCCTTGGTCACAAGCGTTTCGTCACAGTGAATATATGTTCGCAGCGCCATGCGTTCATCCTCATGCCCTGCAATCGCCTGAATGGTTTTCAGATCTACGCCCTCGCGGTTTAAGGCGGTCAAATATGTGTGCCTGCCGATGTATGGTGTCATGCCGTGTATGTCAATGGTGCGCTTGATTCGCTGCCATGCGCGCTTGTGCGTCTGTTCTGTGTATTATCATGGCGTTTCAATGCTCGTTTTACTGTGCTTCGGGAAGCGCCTGTTTCCCGCGCTGTCTCTCTAAGCGTCTTTCCCTCTCTGCGCTTGCTAATAATTTCTTCGTGGTCGTGTTCGCGCGGACGGCCTCCCTTAAAACTGTCCGCGCGCCTGTTCTGTGAATAGTCTATGTTGTCATACATGGGCGTTATCAACATATCAACCGTTTCATCCTTGGGTTTTTCGCTGTATAGCGCATAATTATATATGGCTTGGCAGCAGTCGAAAGCCATTTCTTTTCCCATCAATCGCGCTATTTTGTCCAGTTGGTCGGCAAACGACTTGAAAAACGTAAATGTAGGTTTGTCAAACAAATTGGACGTAAAAGGAAGAAAGAATTTGGCGAGGGGAGAGCCAGTTCAGAGGGCGCATGGGGCGGTCGTTGCTCCGACTTTGGCAGGCAGCTAGCTGCCTGCCAAAGTCG